>JASLBL010000648.1 GCA_030146615.1 Actinomycetes bacterium | reverse complement strand
GCCTACTGCCGCTCCTTCGCCCGCGTCTACCCGCTGGAGACCGTCTGCCTGCGCTTCTTCAACGTGTTCGGCCCCCGCCAGGACCCCGGCTCCCAGTACGCGGCCGTGGTGCCTCGCTTCGCCACCCGGATGCTGGCCGGCCGGCCGGCCGAGGTCACCGGCGACGGGCGCCAGACCCGCGACTTCACCTTCGTGGCCAACGCCGTCCACGCCTGCCGGCTGGCCGCCACCGCCGGCCCGGACGCGGTCGGCGAGGCCATGAACGTCGGCTGCGGCGACCGGATCTCCGTGCTCGACCTGGTCGAGCTGGTCAACGACCTGCTCGGCGAGCGGGTCGAGCCGGTCTTCACCCCGGCCCGGCCCGGCGACGTCCGCGACTCGCAGGCCTCGATCGAGGCCGCGGAACGCCTGCTCGGCTACCGGCCGCTGGTCGGCGTGCGCGAGGGCGTCGCCACCACCGTCCGCTGGTTCGCGGACACCACCGACCCCACCAAGGAGCTTTCCTGAGATGACCACGGGCTTGCCCGGCAACGACCGACCGGCCGCCGTCGGCGGCCAGCCCCTGTTCTCCGACGGCCTTCCCCTGGCCCGCCCCGAGGTCGCCGACCCCGAGTCTGTGGCCCGGGCCAGCGCCGAGATCCTGGCCAGCGGCGTGCTCACCAACGGCCCGTACGTGCGCCGGCTGGAGGAGATGGCCGCCACCTACCTGGGCGTGCGCCACTGCATCGCCGTGTCCTCCTGCACCGCCGGGCTGATGCTGGCCCTGCGGGTCTGCGGGCTCTCGGGCGACGTCGTGCTGCCGTCGTTCACCTTCTCGGCCACCGCCCACGCGGTCGCCTGGAACGGCCTGCGGCCGGTGTTCACCGACATCCGGCCCGACACCCTGCTGCTCGACCCGGCGGCGGCCGCCCGGGCCACCGGCATGCGGACCTCGGCCATCCTGGCCACCCACACCTACGGCACTCCCTGCGACGTCGAGGCGCTCTCCAAGGTGGCCCGGCGCAACGGCGTCCGGCTGTTCTTCGATGCCGCCCACGCCTTCGGCTCCCGGCGGGGCCAGGCCATGGTCGGCGGGTTCGGCGACGCCGAGGTGTTCAGCCTGTCGCCGACCAAGGTGCTGATCGCCGGCGAGGGCGGCATCGTCGCCACCAACGACGACACCCTGGCCGAGCGATGCCGCTACGGCCGTGACTACGGCAACCCCGGCGACTACGACACCCGCTTCGTCGGCCTCAACGCCCGCATGTCGGAGCTGCACGCCGCCACCGCCCTGGCCTCCTTCAGCGACCTGGAGGAGCGGATCGCCCGCCGCAACCAGCTGGCCGAGCGCTACCGCAAGGCCCTTGACGAGGTCGACGGCATCAACTTCCCGGCTGTCACCGAGGGCGACCGCAGCACCTACAAGGACTTCACCGTCCTGGTCGACGCCGAGCGGTTCGGCATGGACGCCCCGGCCCTGGCCGCGGCCCTCGCCGCCGAGGGGGTCCAGACCCGGCGCTACTACTCGCCGCCGGTCCACCGCCAGCGGGCCTACCGGACGGCCGGGCCCAGCAACGGCGCTCTGCCGGTCACCGACGCCGCCGCCGCCCGGGTCCTGACCCTGCCCCTGTGGACCGGCATGGACGACGAGCTGGTCGACCGGGTCGGGGTGGCCGTTGCCCGGCTGGCCGCCTGGCCGGCCCGGGGCTGAGGGCCGCCGATGCGCTTCTGCGAGACCAAGGTCGCCGGCGCCTGGCTGATCGAGCCCGAGCCGGTGGCCGACGAGCGCGGCTTCTTCGCCCGCGTGTTCTGCCGTGAGGAGTTCGCCGAGCACGGGCTCAACCCCGACCTGGCGCAGGGCAACGTCTCCTACAACCACGCCAAGGGGACGCTGCGGGGGATGCACTACCAGGCCGCCCCGCACCAGGAGGCCAAGCTGGTCCGCTGCACCCGCGGGGCCATCTGGGACGTCGCCCTCGACCTCCGGCCCGACTCGCCGACCTACCTGGCCTGGGCCGGGTACGAGCTCGGCGACGCCAACCGGTCGATGCTGTACGTTCCCGAGGGGTGCGCCCACGGCTTCCTGACCCTGACCGACGGGGCCGAGGTCACCTACCAGATGTCGGCGCCGTACGCGCCGGCGGCGGCGCGGGGGGTCCGCTGGGACGACCCCGCCTTCGGCATCGACTGGCCCGGGGAGGTCGTGGTCATCAACCAGCGCGACGCGACCTACCCCGACACGGAGCCATGACCGCCGGCCAGGACCTGTTCGCGATGGTGGCCGAGCTCTACCCGATCTGCCGCAGCATCACCGGCGACGGCGTCCGGGCAACCCTCCAGGTGGTCGGCCGCCAGCTTGACCTGGAGGTCCACGAGGTCCCCACCGGCACCGAGGTGCTGGACTGGACGGTGCCGCGGGAGTGGAACGTCCGCGACGCCTGGGTGGCCGGCCCCGACGGCAAGCGGGTGATCGACTTCGCCGACAGCAACCTGCACCTGATGAGCTACAGCGTGCCCGTGCGGGCCACCATGGCCCTCGAGGAGCTCCGCCAGCACCTCTACACCCTCCCCGACCAGCCCGAGTGGGTGCCGTACCGCACCTCCTACTACGCCGAGCGCTGGGGCTTCTGCGCCAGCCAGCGGCTGGTCGACAGCCTGCCCGAGGGCGACTACGAGGTCTGCGTCGACACCACCCTGGCCGACGGCCACCTCACCTACGGCGAGCACCTGGTCCAGGGCCGGACCGACGAGGAGGTGCTGGTCAGCTGCCACGTCTGCCACCCGTCGCTGGCCAACGACAACTGCTCGGGCATCGCCGTGGCCACCCGCCTGGCCACCATGCTGGCCGAGGCCCGGCCCCGCTACTCCTACCGGTTCCTGTTCGTGCCGGGCACGATCGGTTCGATCACCTGGCTGGCCCGCAACGAGGACCGCCTGGGCCGCATCCGCCACGGGCTGGTGCTGGCCGGCGTCGGCGACCCCGGCGGGTTCACCTACAAGCGAAGCCGCCGTGGCGACGCCGAGATCGACCGGGCCGTGGCCCACGTGCTGGAGCGCTCCGGCCGGGCCCACCGGATCGTCGACTTCACCCCCTACGGCTACGACGAGCGCCAGTACTGCTCGCCCGGGTTCGACCTGCCGGTCGGCTCCCTGAGCCGCAGCACCTATGCCAGCTACCCCGAGTACCACACCTCGGCCGACGACCTGGAGCTGGTCCGGCCCGAGCACCTCCAGGACAGCCTGGAGACCTGCTGGGAGGTCGTCCAGGTGCTGGAGGCCAACCGCCGCTACCTGAACCTGGCGCCCAAGGGCGAGCCCCAGCTGGGCCGGCGCGGCCTGTACGGCTCCATCGGCGGCCGCAGCGACGCCGAGGAACGGCAGATGGCCATGCTCTGGGTGCTCAACCAGTCCGACGGGAGCAGGAGCCTGCTGGATGTGGCCGAGCGCGCGAGGCTGCCGTTCGCCCTGGTCGCCGAGGCCGCCGCCGACCTGGAGGCCGCCGGCCTGCTGGCCGGGCAGCCGGGGTGAGCATGGCGCGGCCGTTCCGGTTCCTGGCCCCGATGCCGCGGCTCGACCAGCCGGCCGGCCGCTGGCGCGACGCCGTGCGCCGGATCGAGGACCTCGGCTTCGCCACCGTGTCGATCTCCGACCACTTCACCAGGGGCTGGGTGATGGAGCCGGTCGTGGCCATGGCCGCCGCGGCCGCGGCCACCGACCGCCTGCGGGTGCTGAGCCTGGTCCTGGGCAACGACTACCGCCACCCGGTGCTCGTCCACAAGGCCATGGCCACCCTCGACGTCCTCTCCGAGGGCCGGGTCGAGCTCGGCCTCGGGGCCGGCTGGATGCGCAGCGACTACCAGGCCGCCGGCCTCCCCTACGACGAGCCGGCGGAACGAATCGAACGGCTCGAGGAGTCGGTGGCCGTCCTCAAGGGCCTGTTCGGCCCCGAGCCGCTGACCTTCGCCGGCGCCCACTACCGGATCGACGAGCTGGACGGGCTGCCCAAGCCGGTGCAGCGGCCACACCCGCCGCTGCTGGTCGGCGGGGGCGGGCGCAAGGTCCTGTCGGTGGCCGGCCGGCACGCCGACATCGTCAGCGTCAACCCGAGCCTGCGCGACGGGGTGGTCACCGCCGACCTGCTCGAGGATGCCACCGCCGAGCGGATCGACCAGAAGGTGGCCTGGGTCCGGGAGGCCGCGGCCGCGGCCGGCCGCCGCCCGGACGAGGTCGAGCTCCAGCTGAACCTGCTCGTCTGCCAGGTGGCGGGCCGGGCCGGCCAGGCCCGCCGGGCCGTGTCGAGCCTGGCCGGCGGGGCCGACCCCGGGCTGCTGGAGAAGTCCCCGGCCGTCCTTTCCGGCAGCGTCGGCCAGTGTGTGGAGGCGCTCCAGGAGCGCCGGGAGCGGTTCGGGATCAGTTACGTCAACCTCGGCGGCGACGTCGAGGCCCTGGCCCCGATCGTCGCCCGCCTGGCCGGCACCTGACCCTTCAGAGGACCAGCTTGCGGGCCTGGAAGGCCTCGGCGTAGCGGCCGGGGGCGTTGCACTCGATCCCGCGCAGCCGCAGGGTCGCCCAGAAGGTGTCGTCGCTCCACCAGGAGCGGCCGGCCTGGCTGGGGAAGCACTTGCGCAGCAGCTCGACCTTGCGCTCGCCGTGCTCCTGGCCGACCGGCACGTACAGGTTGGGGCGGCCCAGGTCGCCCTCGTACTTGGGGATCTCGTACTCGAGGATCAGGTGGTCGCGGAACGTGTTCCAGGTCAGCTCGGCCACCAGCCGGTGGTCCTGGTGGCGGTCCTCCAGCCGGTGGGTCAGCACCAGGTCGGGGGCGACCTCCGCCTTGAGCTGCTCGAACCGCTCCTTGACGGCCCCGCCCACGTACGGGAAGAAGCCGTCCCGGAATCCCTCGACCATGATGTTGGTGGCGCCGGCCCCGGCCAGGAAGGCGGCCGCGCTGTCGGCGGCCTCGCCGGCCCGCTCGCCGTGGCCGCTCAGCACCAGCCAGTCGACGGACAGGCCGGGGTGCTCGGCGACCAGCCGCAGGATGGTGGCGCCGCAGCCGATCTCGATGTCGTCGGCGTGGGCGCCGACGGCCAGCAGGCGCGGCGGGGCCCCGTCGGGGCGGGCCAGGCTCAGGCCGAGCATGCCGTCACCGCTGCCAGATGGCCCAGGCGGGCCGGCCCGACTCGTACAGCGACTCCAGATGCTGCTGGTCCTTGAGGGTGTCCATCGGCGCCCAGAAGCCCTCGTAGCGGTAGGTGAGCAGGAGGTTCTGCTTGACGAGGCGCTGGAACGGCTCGACGACCAGCTCGTCGCCCTCCTCCAGGTAGTCGAAGATCTCCTTGCGCAGCATCATGTAGCCGCCGTTGATCCAGATGTCGGCCGCGTTGACGTCGTCGATCCGCTCGACCGTCCCGTCGTCGGTGGCCCGCACCACGTGGAAGGTGTAGGTCGGCTTCACCGAGACGAACGCGGCCACCGCGTCGCGGCGCAGGAAGTCGTCGACCATCTCGGGCAGGGGGGCGTCGGTGAGCACGTCGCCGTAGTTGGCCAGGAACACGTCCTCGCCCTCGACGTGGTGGCGGACGGCCCGGAGCCGCTGGCCGATGTTGGCGTGCAGGCCGGTGTCGGCGAAGGTGATCCGCCAGTCGTGAATGTCGCTGCCAAGCAGCTCGATGTGGCTTCGGTCGCCGCCGCCGTCGCCGTTGCCGCTGAGCACGAAGTCGTTGGACAGGGCCTCGTTGTAGTCGAGGAAGTACTGCTTGACCACGTCGGCCTTGTAGCCCAGGCAGAGGATGAAGTCGCGGTGGCCGAAGTGGGCGTAGTACTTCATCACGTGCCACAGGATCGGCCGGTAGCCGATCGGCACCATCGGCTTGGGGATGCGCTCGCTGTGGTCGCGCAGCCGCAGCCCAAGCCCGCCGCAGAACAAGACGACCTTCATGTCGTCACCAGGTCCTGCTTGCCGAGCACGGCCACCTCCGGGATGGGCACGACGAAGCGGGCGTCCCAGTCCAGGTCGGCGGACAGCTGGGCGACGATCTCGTCCTTGAGGTTCCAGGGCAGTATCAGGATGTAGTCCGGCCGGGTGGAGGCATGCTTGGACGGCGGGTGGATGGGGATGTGGGTCCCCGGGGTGAAGCGGCCGTGCTTGTAGGGGTTGCGGTCGACCGTGTAGTCGAGGAAGTCGGTGCGGATGCCGCAGTAGTTCAGCAGGGTGTTGCCCTTGCCGGGGGCGCCGTAGCCGGCGATGCTCGCCCCCTCGCGCTTGGCCTCGATCAGGAAGTCGAGCAGCTGGCGCTTGGTCTCGGCGACCCGCTCGCCGAAGCCGGCGTAGGCCTCGGGCGTCTGGAGGCCGGCGGCCAGCTCCCGATCCAGCAGGGCCCCGACCCGCTCGCTGACCGGCCCGCCGGCATCGGTGTGCCGGCCCCAGATCCGCAGCGACCCGCCGTGGCTGGCCAGCTCCTCGACGTCGAACAGGGTGATCCCGTGCCTGGCGAAGATCCGCTGGGCGGTCCCGAACGAGAAGTAGGAGAAGTGCTCGTGGTAGATGGTGTCGAACTGGTTGCCGTCCATCAGCCGGGCCAGGTGGGGGAACTCGACGGTGACAACCCCGCCGGGGGCCAGCAGCAGGTCGATGCCGGCCACGAAGTCGTTCAGGTCGGGCACCTGGGCGAGCACGTTGTTGGCCGCGATCAGGTCGGCCCGGCGGCCCTCGGCGGCCAGCTCGCGGGCCAGCTCGACGCCGAAGAACCGGGTCAGGGTGGGCACGCCCCGCTCCTCGGCGGCCGCGGCCACGTTCACCGCCGGCTCGATCCCGAGCACCGGCACGCCCATGGCCACGAAGTGCTGGAGCAGGTAGCCGTCGTTGCTGGCCAGCTCCACGACCAGGCTGTCCGGGCCGAGCCCGAGCCGGTCGGCGGCGAGCTTGGCGTAGCGCTCGGCGTGCCGCACCCAGGAGTCGGAGTAGGAGGAGAAGTAGGCGTACTCGGTGAAGATCGCCTCCGGGGCGACGTAGCTCTCCAGCTGGACCAGCCAGCAGCGCTCGCAGACGTCGGCCCGCAGCGGGTAGAACGGCTCCATCTGGTTGCGCTGGCCGGCCGTCAGGAAGCTCTCGCACAGCGGCGACATGCCGAGGTCGCAGACGACCCGGGTGACCGGGGCGGCGCAGAAGCGGCAGGGGTAGCCTTCCAGGTCGTGCGGTTCTGGTCCCATGCCTACTCCGCGGCCCTCCGGTTGCGCTCGGCGGCTCCAAGGTCGGTGACGTCGCCGTTGGGCGACGGGTGGTCGGCCCGCTTTGGCGGCGGCCCGGCCGACGGCCGGGGGTTGAGCGGCACCGGGCGGGGCTGGCTGAGCTCCGGCTCCTCCGGCTCGGCCTCGAAGCTGGTGTCGCGGTAGCCGCCGAGGCGCAGGGACAGCGGGCTGCTGGTCCCGACCAGGACCACGCCGAGCTGGCGGATCCGGTCGCGGCGCAGGCCGCCGGTCGCCTCCCGCAGCGACCGCATCCGGGTCACCCCGGCCCTGGCCACCAGCAAGGTGGCATCGGCCACGCTGGACAGGGCGATGGCGTCGGCCGAGTTGCGGGCCGGCGGGGTGTCGAGGATGACCACGCCCATCTGGCGCAGGGTCTGGATGGTCTCGTGCAGCCGCTTGGAGGCCAGCAGCTCCCCCGGGTGCTTGCTGGGCATGCCGGACGGCAGGACCAGCAGGTGGTCGTTGATGGAGACCAGCAGGGCGATCGCCGGCAGCGGGTCGTCCTGGAGGGCCTCGGCCAGGCCGGGCAGCTGCCCGAGGCCGAGCAGCTTCTCGACCTGGGGCTGGCGCAGGTCGCTGGAGACCAGCACCACCGCGCGCCCCTGGCGGGCCAGGGAGTGGGCCAGGTTGGCGGCCAGCATGGTCTTGCCGTCGCCGGGGTCGGCCGAGGCCACGGCCAGCACCTGGATGTCGCCGCCGAGCCCCTGCCGCTCCAGGGCGGTGCCGACCCGCCGGTAGTCCTCGGCGGCCGGGCTGAACGGCCGGTCGATCACCGGCATCGGCGTCCGCCGGACCCCGTTCTTGCGCACGGTCGCGACCAGCGGCAGGTCGGACGCCTCCTCGGCGTCGGAGGGCGTCACCACCTTGGGGAAGGCCGTCTCGACCAGCAGCGCCCCTCCGGCCCCGAGCGCCAGCCCCAGCAGCAGCCCAAGGGCGAGGGTCACCTGCCGGCTCAAGGGCGGCCCGGAGGTCGTGACCACCGCCTGCTTGCCGACGACGCTGGTGAACGGGTAGCCGCCCTCGGCCAGGATGGCCCGGTCGAGCCTCGCGTCAGCCTCCGTCGGGGTGGGGCCGTCGTCCCTGGCGAGGCGTCGGAGGGTTTCGAGCGTCTCAGTGAGCTCTGCCCGGTCGGCCTGGTTCCGCTTTGTGGCCAGCTGCCTCGCGTACTCCTCGACGATCGAGGCGGCGAGCCGGTAGTCATTGTCGGCGAAGGAGACCTCGACGAAACTGCTGCCGGCCAGCGGTTCGAAGGTGATGCGGGCCAGCAGTGCGATCCCGGTCATCTGATCTTCGGACAGCTTGAGCTTGGCGACCACGCTGTCGGCGATCTCGATGTCCTTCAGGGCGTCGGTCGAGGCTCCCTCGGCGTCGTCGGCCGGCCCGAAGGCCGGCGGTCCACCCAGTGTTGCGTCCTCCGGTAGCTCGTTGACGACCATGCGCATGGTCGCCTCGTAGGTGGACCGGCTGCTGAAGATCTGGGGCAGGACCAGGGTGCCGAGGGCGACCCCGAGGACCAGGCCGACGATGACAAGGGCGCGCTGGCGCCAGATGGACCTGACCAGGTTCGCGGCCGCCGGGCCCAGCTGGACCGGCGGCTCGACCTGCTGTTCGGACACGCGACCCCCCGCTCGCTCTGACCGCCCCCGGGTCGAGGCGCTCGCCCTTCGAATTCTGGCTTGGTCTGAGTAGGCGGCCAGCTTCAATCGACGTACGGGCCCTCGTCCCGACGGCGTAGGAGGTCAAGCACCTCCGGTGGTCGGCGGTGCGGTGGTGGGCGGCGCCGTCGTCGGGGCCGTCGTCGGCGGCTCGGTGGTCGGCGTCGTCGGCGGCCGGGTGGTGGGCGGCCGCGTGGTCGGGGCGGCGCCGCCCGGGCTGGGCTTGCGGGTGGTGGTGGTCGCCCGCCGCTCGGTGGTGGTGGTGGTGGCCAACCGCCCGCCGGAGACGCCCTGGAAGGCGCCGGTCCCGCCCGGGCCGGCCTTGGCCACGGTCGTGCTGGTGGCGCGCTTGGGGCCGGTGGTCGACGGGGCGCTCGACTCCGCGGGGGCGACCGTCGGGTCGGGC
>JASLBL010000625.1 GCA_030146615.1 Actinomycetes bacterium | reverse complement strand
CGAGCCCCTGTGCCCGTCGTGCTATGACGCCGAGGCCCAGGTGCTCTGGAACGCGCTCGCGCCGGAGCTGTGGCGGCGCACCACCATCGCCCTGCACCGTGCCCTGGCCCGCGAGGTCGGCGTGGGTGAGGCCGAGCTGAGGCGGCTGGTCCGGGTTAGCTATGCCAAGGTGGCCGAGTTCCAGCGGCGTGGGGCGATCCACTTCCACGCCGTGATCCGCCTGGACGCGGCCACCGAGTGCCGGTGCCCGGCCTGCCTGGCCCCGCCACCCGAGCCGTTCACGGCCGCTCTCCTCGAGGAGGCCATACGGCAGGCGGTCCCGGCCGTCCGCGTCCCCTGCCCGTCCGTCGATGGCGAGCCGGCCCGCTATGCCCGCTGGGGTGAGCAGCTCGACGTGCGCAACATCACGCGAGACGACCAGGCCGGGGAGCTGTCGGCCGAGCAGGTTGCCGGCTACATCGCCAAGTACGCGACCAAGGCCACCGAGAGCTTCGGCAGCGGCCTCGACCGCCGCCTCACCGATGCCGCCGACCTGGACCGCCTTGACCAGCTCCCGGCGCATGTGGCCGAGCTCGTCCGCTCCTGCTGGGCGTTGGGCGGCCACCCCGAGCTGGACAGCCTGCGCCTGCGGGCCTGGGCGCACATGCTCGGGTTCCGAGGGCATTGGTCGACCAAGAGCCGCCGCTATTCCACCACCTTCACCGTGCTACGTCGGGCCCGGGTCGCCTTCGCCAAGCGACGCCGCGCTCGCGACGGTGTTCCCCTGGACGCCTTTGGGCGGCCCGAGGACGACCAGGCCGTGATCGTCGTCGCCTCCTGGGTCTACGTCGGGCCCGGCTATGCGACCGAGGGGGAGCGGTGGCTGGCGCTGTCGGCGGCCGCCCGTGCACGCGAACGGCGCCGGATCGCCCGGGAAGAGCTGACCACCACGACCGCATCCGCTGCTGCATAACCCTCCGCAAGGAAGGGGAGGCCACCTGAGTTGGACACGCTGTTGACCGTCGACCAGGCTGCTCAGCGCCTGGGAACCTCGGTGCGGTTCGTGCGCCGGCTGATCGCGGAGCGGCGGATCGCCTACGTGAAGCTCGGCCGGCATGTGCGGATCGCTGCCGAGGACCTGGAGGCGTTCATCGTCGCCGGTCGGGTCGAGGGTGGCGCGGCTCGGAAGGCCGTGAGCTGACGTGGCGGGCAAGGGCCGCCGGACGTTCGGGTCGGTGCGGCAGCTCGCCTCGGGTCGCTGGCAGGCGCGCTACCTGGATGCGGCCGGGGTGCGGCATACGGCGCCTCGGACGTTCCCGAGCAAGGTGGACGCGACCCGCTATCTCGCCCAAGTTGAGGCAGATCTGCTGCGAGGGAGTTGGGCGGATCCGAAGCTCGGCCGGGTGACGTTCGGGGAGTGGGTCGAGCAGTGGCGGCCGACCACGGCCAACCTGCGGCCGGGGACGCTGGTGCTGTACGACTACCAGCTGCGCCGGTTCCTGCTGCCGGCGTTCGGCTCGGTCCCGCTGGGCCGGCTGGATACGATGACCGTCCGGGCCTGGCTGGCGGACCTGCACCGTGAGGCCGAGGTCACGCCGACCACCATTGCTAAGGCGTACCGGCTGCTGCGCCGGATCCTCAACGTGGCGGTGGAGGCCGGTTACCTGCCGCGCAACCCCTGCACGGTGAAGGGTGCCGGGATCGAGCGGGCGGCGGAGATGCGCCACGCGAGCATCCCCCAGCTCCACGAGCTGGCCGACGCGGTGCCGGCACGCTACCGGGCGCTGATCCTGCTCGCCGGCTATGGCGGTCTGCGCTGGGCCGAGCTGGTCGGGCTGCGCCGCCACCATGTCGACCTGGCCGGCGCTCGGGTCCAGGTGGTGGAGCAGGCGGCCGAGGTCGCCGGCAAGATCATCGTGAGCCCGCCCAAGACGGAAGCGGGCCGGCGGGTAGTGACCCTGCCGAGGATAGTGGTGGAGGCGCTCGCTAAACACCTGGAGGAGTACGCCGAGCCTCGGCCTGATGGGCTGGTATTCACGACGCCGAAGGGTGCCTACCTGCTACGCAGTCCCTTCAACCGGTTCGTCTGGCGGCCGGCAGTGCAGCAGGTCGGCCCGGACGGGCTGCGGGTGCATGACCTGCGGCACACTGCGGCGACCTTGGCGGCCGCCGCCGGCGCCACGACCAAGGAGCTGATGGAGCGGATGGGTCACGCGTCGCCGACGGTGGCGCTGCGCTACCAGCATGTGATGGCCGACCGGCAGGCAGCGCTCGCCTTGGCCCTCGACGACCTGGCCCGGCTGGCAACCGTCCCCGCGAAGGGCATGCCGAGGGCACGTAAGGGCACGCAGAGGGCACGGCGGCGGCGGTAGGGGAGTGGGGCTGATGCCGCCAAGCGCACTACCAGCGAGAATGGTGGAGCGGGTGACGGGAATCGAACCCGCGTCACGAGCTTGGAAGGCTTGTGCTCTGCCATTGAGCTACACCCGCGTGGTGCTCGGGCGAGGGTATCAGGCGCGTCCGTGAGAGATTGAGGGAAACCGAGCGGGGAGGCTGGTGGCGGTGCGCGGGGTTGCGGTGGGGCTGGTAGGGGCTGGGCCGTGGGCGGAGATGCTGCATGCGCCGATGCTGGCCGGGGGGCCGGAGACGACCCTGGCCGGGGTGTGGGCGCGCCGGCCGGAGGCGGCGCGGGCGCTGGCCGAGGCCCACGGGAGCCGGGCGGTGGGGAGCCTGGAGGAGCTGTGGGACGTCTCTGAGGCGGTGGCGTTCGCGGTGCCTCCGGACGTGCAGGCGGAGCTGGCCACGGCGGCCGCCCGGGCCGGGAGGCACCTGCTGCTCGACAAGCCGCTGGCCCTGACCGTGGGGGCGGCCGAGGGGCTGGCGGCGGCCGTCGGCGAGGCCGGGGTCGTGTCCCAGATGGTGCTGACCAACCGGTACGGGCCGCACGGGCGGGCGTTCCTGGCCGAGGCCGAGGGGTTCGAGGTGGTCGGGGCGCGGTGCGCGTCGCTGTCGGGGGCCCTGCTCGACCAGAGCCCGTTCTCGACCCCGTGGCGGCGCCGGCACGGGGCCCTGCTGGACGTCGGGCCGCACCTGTTCGACCTGCTGGAGGGGGCGGTCGGGCCGATCGAGGAGCTGTCGGGGCGGGGCGACCCGCTGCGGTGGGTCTCGCTGACCTGCCGCCATGCCGGTGGGCAGGTCAGCGAGGTGTCGATGTCGCTGACGCTGCCGCTGGCCGAGACGGTGTTCGAGTGCGCGCTGTACGGGCCGTCCGGGTCGCTCGCCTACCACCGGCCGGACCGGGCGTCGGCGCCGGCCGAGCTCGAGGCGGCCGGGGCGACCCTCCGGCGGGAGTTCGCCGCCGCCGTGACCAGCGGAACCCCGCCGGAGCTGGACGTCAACCGGGGCCTGCGGCTCCAGCGGCTGATCGACGTCGCCGCCCGCTCGCTGGGCTGAGGCGAGGCCGGCTCGGGCCGGCCGATGTGGCCGAACGGTGACAAGACCGAGCTCGGAGCGTACCAAGCAGGCGGCCGGTTCGTGACCGACGGCGCCCATCCTCAGGTAGCGCTGCACGTCGCGGCGCAGGAGAGAGGAGCTGTCATGTCGGCACCTACGCTGGACAGGCATCCCGGTAGTTCCCAGGACGGGTCGTCCGAGGGTCGCCGCCGTCGTCGCAAGCAGCTGGTGCTCGTCACCAGCGCCCTGATCGTGCTCGCCCTGGCCGTCGGGACCGCCCTGGCTCTGGCCACCCGGCCGGTGGCCCGCCAGGCCACGGCCGTCAACACGCCCGTCGCGGCCCCAGAGGACCAGAACACCAACGCCAGCCAGGAGCAGCCCCAGGCGCCGGAGCAGGGCACCACCGGCAACGCCGGCACCTCCGGCGAGACCGGGGCCAAGGACCCAGGAACCGGCGCCGCGGCCCAGGTCCTGCCCGAGGGCCGGACCCCGGCCTACATCACCAAGGTCGACGCCGCCAACGACCGCATCGTGGTCGACGTCGTCCAGGTGTTCGAGGACGACCAGGCCGTCAAGGCCGCCATCGCCGACGGCAAGCCGCCCGAGCAGGCCAAGTACTACACGGGTTGGATCCGCAACGAGAACTCGCGCCTGCGGAGCCTCCCGCTGGCCGGCAACCTCGACGTCAAGCTGATGGGCAGCTGCGAGGACTCGGACGACCGGGCCGCCGTGCTCGCCAGGCTGGCCGACCACGCCAAGCGCAAGGGCGGCTACTACTTCGTCCTGACCGTCGCCGACGGCAAGGTGACCAAGATCCAGGAGCGGATGGTCATCAACGCCTGCTGACGCGCTGCTCCTGCGAGGCCGGGCCCGGTGCCCGGCCTCGCGCCGTCGCGGCTGGTAATTCGGTTCTCACCGGCGGGCGGCGCCGGTACGGTCGGGGGATGCGCGAGCTCCCGCTGGGTCATCCCGGCCTGCCCAACCTGCGCTCGTCGGCCCGCTTTCTGCTGTGGGTGGCGCGCGGGCAGCTCGGCACGCTCGCGCTCGGGGTCGTCTACGGCGTGATCTGGATGGGCACCCTGGCGGTCGTCCCGGCCCTGGTCGGGCAGGCCATCGACCAAGGCGTGACCGGGGGCGACCGGGCCGGGCTGCTGCGCGGGTCGGCCCTGGTGCTGGCGGCCGGGCTGGTCAGCGCGGCCGCCGGGATCCTGCGCCACCGCACTGCGGTGGCCAACTGGCTGACCGCCGGCTACCGGGTCCAGCAGCTGCTGGTCCGCCAGGCCGTGCGGCTCGGCGGGTCGCTGCCCCGGCGGGTCCCGACCGGCGAGGTCGCCGCCGTCGGCTCCCACGACGCCGAGCGCATCGGCTCGGCCATGGACATCGTCGCCCGGCTGGCCGGGGCGCTGGCCTCCTTCGTGGTCGTGGCCGTGCTGCTGCTGCGGGCCTCGACCACCCTCGGCCTGCTGGTGGTGGTCGGGGTGCCGCTGCTGTCGGCCGGGATCGGGCCGCTGCTGCGCCCGCTGCACCGGCGGCGGGCCCGGCACCGCGAGCTGGTCGGCGCCCTCACCACCGTCGGCGCCGACACCGTCAGCGGGCTGCGGGTGCTGCGCGGCATCGGCGGCGAGGAGGTGTTCTCCAGGCGGTACGCGGCCGCCTCCCAGGAGGTCCGGGCGGCCGGGCTGGCCGCCGCCCGCGTGCAGTCGCTGCTGGACGCGGCCGAGGTCGCCCTGCCGGGGGTGTTCGTGGTCGCGGTCACCTGGCTGGGGGCCCGGCTGGCTGTGGCCGGGCAGGTCAGTGTCGGCGAGCTGATCGCCTTCTACGGGTACGCGGCCTTCCTGGTCCTGCCCGTGCGCACGGTCACCGAGGCCGCCGACAAGTTCACCCGGGCCCTGGTCGCGGCCCGCCGGGCCGTGCAGGTCCTCGCGCTGGAGCCCGAGCTCGTCTCCGGGACGTCGGCGCAGGAGCCGCCGGCCGGGGCCGCCCTGACCGACGGCGAGAGCGGCCTGGTCGTCGAGCCTGGGCAGCTCACCGCGGTCGTGGCCGGCGTCCCCGAGGAGGCGGCGACCATCGCCGACCGGCTGGGGCGGCTCGCCGACGGGGACCGGGTCCGCCTTGGCGGGGTCGACCTGCGCGACCTGCCGCTGGTGGTCGTGCGCCGCCGGGTACTGGTCAGCGAGCACGACCCGCGCCTGTTCACCGGGCCGCTGGGCACCGAGCTCGACCCGACCGGCGCCGCCCCGCCCGAGCGGGTGCTGGCCGCGGTCGAGACCGCCTCAGCTGTCGACGTCCTGGAGGCGCTGCCCGAAGGGCTGGCCACCGAGGTGGCCGAGCGCGGGCGGTCGTTCTCGGGCGGCCAGCGCCAGCGCCTGGTCCTGGCCAGGGCCCTGGTCGCCGACCCCGAGATCCTGGTCCTGGTCGAGCCGACCAGCGCCGTCGACGCCCATACCGAGGCCCGCATCGCCGACCGGCTGGCCGCGGCCCGCGCCGGCCGGGCCACCGTGGTCTGCACCACCAGCCCGCTGCTGCTGGACCGGGCCGACAAGGTCGCGCTGGTCGCCGGCGGCCGGGTGGTGGCCGAGGGCACCCACCGCGACCTGCTCGACACCGAGCCGCGCTACCGCGCGGTCGTCACCAGAGGGGAGGAGTCATGAGCACCGCATCCGGCGCCACCGCGCCGGTGACCGGGCTGCCGGTGGCGACCAGCGCCCAGGTCCGGGCCCGGGCCCGGGCGCTGGCCCGGCGGCACCGTGGCCACCTCACCCTGGTGATCGGGCTGCACACCGTGGCCGCCCTGACCGGGCTGGCCGGCCCGGCCCTGCTCGGCCTGCTGGTCGACGAGGTCGGCGGCGGCACCACCGCCGGGCGGGTGGACATGATCGCCCTGGCCGTGCTGGCCGCCCTGGTCGCCCAGGTCGTGCTGGTCCGGGTGGCCCGCCTGGCCTCCTACGCCCTCGGCGAGCGTGTCCTGGCCGAGCTGCGCGAGGAATTCCTCGATGGCGTCCTCGGCCTGCCCCTTGGCACGGTCGAGGCGGCCGGCACCGGCGATCTGATCGCCCGCTCCACCAGCGACGTCGAGCACGTCGCCGAGGTGGTGCGCTTCGGCGTGCCCGAGACCCTGATCGCCGCCGTCACCGCGACCCTCACCGTCGGCGCGGCGGCGGCCGTGTCGCCCTGGATCACGCTCCCGTCGATCCTGGTCGTGGTGCCGCTGCTGTGGCTCTCGACCCGCTGGTACCTGCGGCGGGCCCCCGACGGCTACCGGCGCGAGATGGCCGCCTGGTCGCGGCTGACCGGCGGGGTCGCCGAGACGGTCGAGGGCGGCCGCACCGTCGAGGCCCTCCGGCTCCAGGAGCGCCGGATCCGCCGCACCGACGCCGACATCCGCGGCTCCTACCTGGCCGAGCGCTACACCCTGTTCCTGCGGACGGTCTGGTTCCCGGTGATCGAGGGCGCCTACCTGGTCCCGGTGGCGACCGCGGTCCTGGCCGGCGGCCTGCTGCACGCCGCCGGGCTGGCCACCGTCGGCCAGGTCACGGCCGTCGCCCTCTACATGCGCCAGCTGGTCGAGCCCACCGACATCCTGCTGTCCTGGCTGGACGAACTCCAGGTGGGCGCGACCGCCTTCGCGCGCCTGCTCGGGGTGGCCAACGTCCCGGCCGACCGCCAGCCCGGCGGCCGCCGGCCGGCCTCGGAGCGGCTGGCCGCCCGCGACGTCCGCTTCGCCTACACCCCCGGCCGCGATGTTCTCCACGGGGTCGACCTGGACCTACGGGAGGGGGAGCGCCTCGCCATGGTCGGCCCCAGCGGCGCCGGCAAGTCGACCCTGGGCCGCCTGCTCGCCGGGGTCAACGCGCCCCGGGCCGGGTCGGTGACCGTCGGCGGGGTCGGCCTGGTCGAGCTGCCGCTGGACGAGCTCCGCGGCCACGTGGTCCTGGTCACCCAGGAGCAGCACGTCTTCGCCGGCACCCTGCGCGACAACCTGGCCCTGGCCCGGCCCGGCGCCGACGACGCCGCGCTGCGCTCGGCCCTGGAGGCGGTCGACGCCCTCGGCTGGGCCGACGCCCTGCCCGGCGGGCTGGACACGGTGGTCGGGGCGGGCGGCCACACCCTGTCGTCGGCCCAGACCCAGCAGCTCGCCCTGGCCCGCCTGGTCCTGGCCGACCCGCACACCCTGGTCCTGGACGAGGCGACCTCGCTGCTCGACCCGCGGGCCGCCCGCCATCTGGAGCGGTCCCTGTCGGCGGTCCTGGCCGGCCGGACCGTGGTCGCCATCGCCCACCGCCTCCACACCGCGCATGCCGCCGACCGGGTGGCGGTGGTCGAGGACGGCCGCATCACCGAGCTCGGCACCCACGACGAGCTGGTCGCCGCCGACGGCCCGTACGCCGCCCTCTGGCACCGCTGGCGCAACGAGCCCGAGCCGGCCCGCCGCTGACCGCCCGGGTCCCGCTCAGCGACCGGTGAGCTCCTCCAGACGGCGGCGGGCCCCGGCGGCGGCCAGCAGGTTGCCCTTGCGCTCGTAGAGGCCGAGGGCCTGCTCGACCGCGGCCCGGGCCTCGGCCGTCCGGCCGGCCGCCGCCAGCACCACGGCCAGCTCGAGCAGGGCGTCGCCGTGCTGGTTGAGGAAGTCGGTCCTGGCGGCGAGGGCAACGGCCGAGCGGGCCAGCTCGTCGGCCTCGCCGCGCTGCCCGCGGCCGGTCAGGATCCTGGCCTTGAGGCCCTGCCAGACCATCTGGGCCGAGTAGTCGTCCTCGCCGGCCGCCTCCCGGCTGACCTCGATGAAGCGCTCGGCCTCGTCGTGGCGGCCCTGGGCGGCGACCGCCTGGGCCAGGAAGGCGGCGGTGGTGGCCAGGTAGCCCCTCTCGCCCATCGCCTCCAGCCCCTCGTAATCGCGGCGCAGGTGGGCCTCGGCGGTGGCCGGGTCCCCGGCCAGCATGGCCACGAAGCTCGCCGGGTGGGTGACCGAGGAGGTCATGGTCACGCCCAGCTCCTCGAAGGCGGCCATGCCCCTGGCCAGCAGCTGCCGGGCCTCGGGAACCCGGTCCTGCATGGCGTACAGGCCGGCCAGGTGGTTGAGGATCACGGCCTCGCCGGTCTGGTGGCTGCCGACCTCCTCCAGGTACCGCTCGCAGCGGCCGATGCCCTCGGCCGCCGGGGTCGGACCCCACAGCGCGGCCGAGGCCAGCCAGCCCAGGACCTCGGTGAGCTGCCGCTCGTCGCCGGCCCGGCGGGCGTGGACCGCCGCCTGGCGCCAGGCGTCCTCGGCGGCGGCCGAGTCGGCCTGGAGCCAGTGCACGGCCGCCCGCAGCCGCCAGGCCTGGCAGCGGCCGACCTCGTCGGCGGTCCGCTCGAAGGTCGCCAGCAGGCCGGGCAGGGCCTGGCCGACCTCGGCGGCGGTGCCCATGTCCACCTGGAGCCCCAGCAGCAGCCGCTGGACCCGGGCCCGGGCGGCCAGCCGCTCGTCGCCGGCGGCCTCGGCGATCCCCTCGGCCTCCTCCAGGGCCCGGCCGGCCTGGTCGAGCCGGCCGGCCTCCACCAGGGCGGCACCGAGGCCGGTCTGGGCACGGGCCCGGGCCGGGTCGCTGGCCGGGAGGAGCGAGGCCGCCCGCTGGAGCAGCCGCACCGCCGCCGGGACGTCGCCGCGGGCATGGGCCCGGGTCCCGGCCGCCTCCAGGTGGCCGGAACCCCGCCGGGCCAGGGCCCGCACCTCGTCGTCGACCTGCCCGAGCTCGCTCCGGTAGCGGACGGCCTGCTCCAGGTGGTAGCCGACGATCTCGTCCTCGGTGGCCTGACCCTCGGCCCAGCCGGCGAAGCGCTCGTGCAGCTCGGCCCGGTGGGACTTGGGGATGGCCCGGTAGGCGGCCTGCTGGACCAGCAGGTGGTGGAAGTGGAACCGCCCCGGGGCGCCGGCCGGCGGGCCCTCGACCAGCCCCTTGGCGGCCAGGGCCCGCAGGTGGCGCCCGAGCGGGCCGCGGCCCTCGGGGGGCAGCAGCTCGGCCACGGCCTCGCGGGTGAAGTCCCGGCCAATCACCGCGGCCCGCCACAGCACCGCCCGCTCGCCCGGTCCGAGCAGCTCCAGCCGGGCCGCCAGCAGGGCTTGGATGGTGGCGGGCAGCTGGGGCTCGTCCTCGCTCCAGTGCTGCTCGCCCAGGGAGGCGGCCAGCTGCTCGAGGAACAGCGGGTTGCCGGCGGCGACCTCGAGCAGCCGCCCGCTGGCCTCGGACGGCGCGCCGGCCAGCACCCGCAGCAGCGCCCCTGCGTCGCCCTCGGCCAGCGGTCCCAGCTCGACCCGGACCGCCGCCGCCCCGGCGGCCCAGGCCGGCCGCCGCTCCAGCAGCTCGGGGCGGGCCAGGCAGAGCACCAGCAGGCCGGCCCTGGCCTGGGTGGCGGCGGCCTCGGCCAGGTCGAGGAAGGTGGGCTCGGCCCAGTGCAGGTCCTCCAGGACCACCACCAGCGGGCGCCGGCGGGCCAGCGTCTCCAGCAGCCGGCGGGTCGCCCAGAAGATCTCGGGAGCGGCCAGGGTCCCCGGCCCGTCCGGACCGAGCGCCCCGGCCAGCCACTCGGCCACCCGGTCCGCGTCAGGTTCGCCGTCCAGCACCGCCTCCAGCTCCTGGCGGGTCCCCTGGGGCGCCCCGGCCTGGGCGACCAGCTCGCGCAGGGGCCAGAAGGTGATGCCGTCGCCATAGGGCAGACACCGGCCCGTCAGCACCGTCGCCTCGGCCGCGACCTGGGCGGCCAGCTCGTGGACCAGCCGGGACTTGCCGATGCCGGCCTCGCCGAGGACGGTCGCCAGCACCGGCCCCCCGTCGCGGACCGCCCGGGCCAGCCCGTCGCGCAGCCGGCCCAGCTCCTCGTCCCGGCCGACCAGCGGCGCGTCCAGCCGGACGGGCAGGGGCCGGGCGCCGATCGGGGCCGCCAGCAGCCGGAAGCGGCCGCCGCCGGCCGGCTCGACCTCCAGGGCGGCCGCGGCCAGCCGCCGGGTCTGGTCGCCGACCAGGATCTCGCTGGCCGCCGCCTGCTGGGCCAGCTCGTCGGCCTGGCCCACGGCGTCGCCGGCGAAGCCCGACGGCTCGGGACCGCCGACCAGGGCCTCGCCGGTGGCCAGGCCGACCCGCACCGACAGGGCCAGCCCGCGTTCCTCCAGGGCGGCGGCCTCGGCCTCGAGCGCGCCCCTGGCGGCCAGCGCCGCCTGGGCGGCCCGCAGGGCGTCGTCCTCGTGCAGGGTGGGGACGCCGAAGACCCCGACGATGCGCCGGCCGACCACCGCCGACAGCCGCCCGCCGTGCCGCTCCAGGATGGCGCCGAGGATGGTCTGGGCCCGCTCGAGGACGGCCCGGAGCGCCTCGGGGTCGAGGCCGGCTCCCGAGCCGGAGGCCACCTCCAGCTCGGCGCAGAGCACCGTCACCGGCTTGCGGGCCGGCACGACGGCGGCCGCCGGCGCCGGGGCCGGGGCCGTCCGCAGGGCCGGGTCGTGGCGCAGGATCGCCGCCTCCAGCTCCCCGAGGGCCGGGGCCGGCTCCAGGCCGAGCTCCTCCAGCAGCAGCTCCCGCACCTCCCGGTAGGCCTCGAGGGCCTCGGCCTGGCGGCCGGCGCGGTACAGGGCGAGCATCAGCTGGCCGCGGAGCCGCTCGCGCAGCGGCTGCTCGGCGACCAGCCGCTGGAGCTCGCCGACCACCTCGGCGCCGGCGCCGAGGGCCAGGTCGGCCTCGATCCGCTCCTCGACGCAGACTAGGCGCAGCTCGTCGAGCCGAGCGATCTCGGCCTGGGCGAACGGCTCGTAGCGGAAGTCGGCCAGCGCCGGCCCCCGCCACAGGGCCAGGGCCTCGGCAAGGGTGTCGGCGGCCTCGGCGGCGGCCCCGTCGGCCAGGGCCTGGCGCCCCTGGGCGAGCAGGCGCTCGAACCGGCTCAGGTCGACCTCGTCGGGGACGGCCCGGAACAGGTACCCCGGCGGCCTCGTGACCAGCCGCCCCTCGGGCAGGGCCCGGCGCAGCCGCGACACGGCCGCCTGGAGGGCGTTGGCCGCGCCCGGCGGCGCGTCCTCCCCCCACAGCTCCATGAGCACGCGCTCGCTGGCCACGACCTGGTTGGCATGCAGGACCAGCAGGGCGAGCACGGCCCGCTGGCGGGCTCCCCCGTACGCGATCGACCGCCCGCCGTCCGCCAGCTCGAGCGGACCCAGGAGGCGAACCTCCATCGCTCCTCCAGGGCGAGTTGATGCGCCCCACGCATTCTCCCGCCCCCGGCAACAGCAGGACAACCGCGGCCGGCCGGCCGGGAGCTGTCAGCCGGCTGTCAGCAGCCGCGCGCAGGCTCCGTTCCAACGGCAAGCAGGGGATCCACCCCTCGACCAAGGAGGAGCCATGCCGAAGCTCATGCGGACGCTCGTGCTCGGCGCCATGGTGGCGGCCCTGAGCGCAGCCACCGCCGCCGTCGCCCAGGAGCCCGCCGCCAGCGACCAGGCCGTCCAGCAGTTCCGGGCCGCCGAGCGGGCCTCCCAGTCCCAGCCGGTCGCCCAGGCCGAGGGGTCGTCCCTGGCCGAGCAGCGCCGCTGGTACTACGAGTCCACCCGGGTCCAGCCGGCCCAGGTCCCCGCCCCGTCGGCCGAGCCCGGCACGCCCGTCGGCCTGCTCGCCGCCCTGGCCGCGGCCGCGGTCCTGTCCCTCTCCCTGGACGCCCTGGCCGTCCGGCGCAAGGCCCGCAAGACCGCAGCCCGCGCCGCGACCTGATCCCCGCACTGACCCGATGGGGCTGCCGCGCCCACCCGGCAGCCCCATCGCCCTTGCCGCTCAGGGGTGGTAGGCGACCAGCCCGTTGCCGCTCGACTCGTGGCTCGCCCCGGCGATCAGGAACACCGGGCCGGCGGTCACGATCCGGCCCTGGCCGTTGCGGGGCGTCCTCTGGACCTTGGCCCAGCGGCCAGCCTCCAGGTCCCACAGGGCGTAGGCGCAGCCTCGGGCCAGCGCGACCCGGCCGTTGGCGGCGACGTCCGGGTAGCCCTCGCAGAGGTCCATCGGCGCACCGGGGAGCCGGCGCCAGGCGTTCCGTCCGGGGTTGTAGAAGGCCACACGCAGCTCGTAGTTCAAGGCCAGGACCCCACTGCCGGTCCAGGCGGCGGCCGACGCCGGGGGGGAGAGCCGGACGGGAGGAAGGGTGCGCCAGGCGTCGGCCGCGGGGTCGTAGGCCAGCCCGGTGGCGTTGGGTCGCGCCGAGAGGTTGTTGCCGTCCAGCTGCGAGCCGACCACGATCATCTCCCGCCCCGTCCAGACGGCGCTCGGGCTCGGCCAGCCGGCCAGGTTGAGGGCCGCCGGCGCGGCCGCGATCGTCCGCCACCGGTTGGCCCGCGGGTCGAAGGCGGCCCCGTCCCGGGCGCCGGGCTTGTCCCGCCGGGTGCTGCCCCAGACGATCATCTCGGTCCCGGTCCACACCGTTGCCACCGGCGCCCGCGCCGAGAGGGGCGCGGCCGGCAGGGTGCGCCAGGTGCCGGTCGCGGGGTCGTAGGCTGCGCCGTCGCCGAAGGCCATGCTCCCGCCGGCCGATCCGCCCCAGACGAGGACCTCCTCGCCGGTCCAGACCGCCGCTGCCCAGGATCTGCCGGCCAGCGGCGCCGGGGCGATCGCATGCCATCTGCGGGCCACCGGGTCGAACAGCCCGCCGTC
>JASLBL010000605.1 GCA_030146615.1 Actinomycetes bacterium | reverse complement strand
CATCGACGTCGCCGCCCTCGATGTCATGGACTCCTTCGGCTCCCGGACGCTGCTCAACCTCGCCCACGCGGCCCGGTTGCGCGGCGCGGAGACCGTCATCGTCGGCATCCAGCCGACGGTCGCCTTCGCGATGGTGCGCCTCGGCATGTGCCTCGACGACGTCCACACCGCACTCGACCTCGAAGAGGGCCTGGAGTACCTGCAGCGGCTGCTCCAGCAGGGGCCGGAGCGTCAGTCCCAGCGATGACCGAGCGGTTCCGGCGTGACTACGCGCCCGTCTTCCTCCAGTACCTCGCTGAGGGCGGTGAGCCGGGACGCAGGGCAGCCTACGAGCTTGGCCGACGGGCGATCAGGGAGCGCCTGAGCATCCTCGATCTGGCCCGAATCCATCACCTCGTGCTCCTGGAGGTTCTCAAGACCCACAGAACCCCCCACGAGCTCGAGCACATCGCGCGGGCGGCGTCGGAGTTCCTCGTCGAGACGCTGGCCGTCTTCGAGATGACCCACCGGGGGTTCACTGAACTGCTCTCCGCCGATCGGTCCCATCAGGACCAGCTCCGCGAACCGCACGACCTGCATCAGCGAATGGCGATCGAACAGGCCAAGGGGATGCTGATGGAACGCCATGGCCTCTCCGCCGGTAGCGCTGACAAGCGGATCCGGCAGATGGCCGCGCGCCAGGGCATCACCGTCGAGGAGGTCGCCGCAAGGCTCGGACAACCACCGTCAAGCCGCCAGCGGCGATCCGGACGATGACCCAGGCGGCTATGCCGGGCGTCATGTCAGACCGGTGAAGGTGTCACAGATACTGACGCGCGGATCCGGGGGAACCGCTCGTCAGCGGCTTGCCACCCGCGGGGAGCGGACTCGGGTGGCAAGCCGCCCCACAGCCGTCGAGACCCGGGAGGCACTTGCCGAGTGAGGACAGAGAATGTCGACCTTGTGCTCAGCCAGATCACCGCAGACGAGTGCAACGACGCGGCCGAGGAATTGGCGCGGTACCTTGACGCTGGGCTGACGACGACCAGAGAGCTGCTGGCGGCCTTCCTCAACGATCTGAACAACGAGTGCCTGACTCGTTGGGGTCCCCGCGGCGAGCGCGGTGAAGCCGGTAGCCTGCCGGCACCCCCTGGAACGATCTCGTCGGGCTAGCTCCCCTCCTGGCTCATGTGCACGTTCAAGGTGTTCTCTTGGCACATCGCAGTGCTGATCCAGGGCCTGACCGGGGGGCGGCTGTCCAACCCCCGCCGGGGTGGCGCTGGCCGGTTACTGCCCGTCGCCAGGGGTGATCAGGCCGCTCTCGTAGGCGGCCACCACTACTTGAGCGCGGTCGCGCAGGTGGAGCTTGGCCAGGATCCGCCCGACGTGGGTCTTCACCGTCTGCTCGGCCAGCACCAGCGTGTCGGCGATCTCGCCGTTGGACAGCCCGCGGGCGATCAGTTTGGTGACCTCGAGCTCGCGAGCGGTGAGGCCGGCGAGCTGGTCGGGACGCGGCCGGTCGCGGCGCGGCTGACGGGCGAACTCCTCGATCAGCCGGCGGGTCACCGTCGGCGCCAGCAAGGCCTCCCCGGCGGCGATGATGCGGACGGCCGCGACCAGGTCGTCGGCGGTGGCGTCCTTGAGCAGGAACCCGCTTGCGCCCGCGCGGAGCGCCTCGTACACGTAGTCGTCCAGGTCGAAGGTGGTCAGCATCAGTACCCGCGGCTGGTAGCCTGCCCCGCCGGGCGTGTTCATCAGCCGCCGGGTCGCCTCCAGCCCGTCCATCACCGGCATGCGGACGTCCATCAGGACGACGTCGGGCCGCAGCTCTCGGCACGCCCGTACGGCGTCCTCGCCGTTGGTGGCCTCGCCAACGACCAGCATCCCGTCCTGGGCGTTGAGCAGGGCGCCAAATCCCTGACGCACCATCGCCTGGTCGTCGGCGAGCAGCAGGCGAATGGTCATGCGCGCTGCTCGTGGTCGGTCTCCAGCGGGAGGACGGCCTTCACCAGGTAGCCACCATCGGAGGTCGGTCCGGCCGCCAGCGTGCCGCCCAGCATGGCCGCGCGCTCGCGCATGCCGACGATGCCGTGCCCGGGTGGGGCTGGCGGTGGGCGCTCGCCGCTGGCGGGCGGCGGGTCGTTGTGGACGCGCAGCCGGAGGCGGTCGGGCTCGTAGCCGACCTCGACGGTGACGTGCGCGCCGGGTGCGTGGCGCAGCGTGTTGCTGAGCGCCTCCTGGAGAATCCGGTAGGCGGACAGCCCCACGCCTGCCGGCAGGGGTCGTTGCCCGCCGTCAATCCGTAGGTTCACGGCCAGCCCGGCGCCACGCACGGCGGCGACCAGCCCTTCCAGGCCGTCCATGCCGGGCTGGGGGCCTCGTTCGGCGTCGGCGTCGGCGCCGCGGAGCACCCCCAGCAGCCGGCGCATCTCGGTCAGCGCCTCCCGGGCGATGGCGCCGGTCTCGGCCATGTCGTCCTTGACGGCCTCGGATATCCCGGGGATCCGGAATGGCGCGGTCTCGGCGCGGACGGCGATCACCGACATGTGGTGGGCGACGACGTCGTGCAGCTCCCTCGCGATCCGCGCGCGCTCCTCCAGCAGCGCGCTGCGGGCCTGCTGTTGATGCTCCCGCTCTCTGCCCTGGACCAGCTCGCGCTGCAGCCGCCGCCGCGTCCCGAGCAGATAGCCGTAGGCGATCACGATGGTTGCCAACAGGATCGCGACGTAGGCCTCGTTGAGGGAGTCCCTGCCGGCCCCGGTGGCGACATACCCGAACACGATGGCCGCGTCGGTGACCAGCCAGACCCCGACCAGCAGGTGCAGCTCCAGCCGCACCGCCACGGCGTAGGTCACGTACAGAGCGACGAAGACCAGGCTCACCGGCCACGGGGGACCCACCCAACCCACTGGCGGCACGAGCACCGCCGCTGCCACCGCCACCACGACCTGCACCCGCCACGCACGCAGCGGCGTGCTGGCAGCCAGACCGAGTGGCAGCGCGATCAGCGCGGCCACCACCGGGACGAAGGTCTCCCAGAGCGCACTCTGGTCGAGGAGCAGCTGGCTGCTCAAGAGGAACGTTGCCAGAGCGGTCAGCCAAAGGACGGGGGTGCGGTAGCGACGCAGCCAGCCCAGGCGTCCACCGCCGTCTGGCAGGGGCGGCGGCTCGGGCCCGACGACCAGCTCGGTCGGGGCGGCCACCAGGCGCCTGAGCGCGTCCTGGAACGAGCGGACGTCGGACGCCTCGCGGGCGGTGCGCCGCCACGACGGCGCCTGCCGGTCCGGCCCACCGGTCAGCCGCCGGCGCAGCGCCAGCCACCTCCCGTGCAGCGACCGCCCCAGCCGGTGTGTCCGGTCCAACCGTTGGCGCTTCCGAACCCTCATGGCTGGGAGGCTACAGCCGGCCCTGGGTGTGGTCGTGACCCTGCGGGCTGATCTCGCGGCCGCATGCTCATACCTGAGAGCCACGCGACCGCACCGCCGGGTCCGGCGGGGTGGTGGGAGCAATGTCCCGGTTGGCGCTCTCCTGTCGCCCGCAGGGCGCCCGCGGCCGCCGAGCGCCGCTACCCAAGGGCCACCGGCACCGGCACCCGATACCCGCGCGGGACCCCAAGGACCACGCCGGAGTGTGACGCGGCAACCCTCCCTGCGCCGGGACCTTCCCCGGGACGGCCAGACCCGCTGGCCTGCGCAAACGGAAGGCGTCCCGATGTCCGTCCCTCCCCTCGAGGTGCTCAGGCGCCCGGTCCGGGCGGCTGGCTCGTCGCGGCTCGCGACCGCGGTCGTGCTCGCCGTCTTGGCGCTCGGGCTGCCGCTCGTCCGTGTCGACGCGATGCCGCGAACACCGCCGGGTTCCGCCGCTGTGCCGGTGGCCTCCTCGGCTGGTCTCGGACCCGCCGCGGCCGCGGTCACCGCGCTGGTCACCACATCCGCCGGCCAGGACCCGCTGGCCGCGGTGCCGGCCGACTTCGCCCCGGTGATGGGGTACACGCCGGTGCCCATGCGGATGGCCGACGGGACCCGTCGGCTGGCCAAGCCGACCGGCGCGTGCTCGGTGCCTGGTGGCGGCGCGCCGTTCGGGTTTCACCAGGCGTGCCAGGTCCACGACTACGGCTACGACCTGCTGCGCTACGCACACGCCACCGGGCAGTACCAGACCGCGGAGGCGCGCCGACAGCTCGACGCCATGTTCGCTCGCGACCTGCACGCCCACTGCCAGGTCACTCGGCGTGGCCTCGCCGGTGCGGGCTGCCACCTGATGGCGGACCTGTTCACCGCCGGTGTCTCCTTCAACTCCTGGCGCCAGCACCACGGCAACCCCGCCGAGGAGCGGGTGCCGGGATGGGCGGCCGTGGCGGGCTGCGCGGGCTCCTCGATGCCACGCCGGCCGGCCGGGACCGCTACGTCGACTTCCTGCGGGTCATGAGCATCGCCACCGTGGTCCTCGGCCACTGGACTCTCACCGCCGTGGGCCGCTCCTCCGACGGCCTTGCTGCTGGGAACGTGCTGTCGGCTGCCCGGTGGCTGTGGCTGGCCACCTGGTGGTCGAGGTCATGGCGGTGTTCTTCTGTTCGGCCCTGAGGCGACCCTGCTGCTCCTGCGCGTGGACCCGCTGCAGAACCTGGTTCACTTGGTGGTTCGGTGACGCGGTGACGTTGACTGAGCCACCGGGCCGTCCGTAGCCTGCGGAATCAGCCGTCCGAGCCGGGGGGGTCATGGGTAGGTTCGAGGATCGCGTCGCTATCGTGACGGGTGCGGGTTCGGGCCTGGGCGCCATCATCGCCAGCCAGCTGGCCGGGGAGGGCGCCAGCGTCATCTGCACCGACGTGACCGGCGCCGCGGAGGGAACCGCCGAGCTGGTCGGGGGTCTCAGCCGAGCGATCCAGGTCGATGTGACCGACGCCGATGAGGTGGCCCGGTTGCTTGCCGAGGTGCAGGAGCGCTACGGCCGCCTGGACGCCCTGTTCAACTGCGCCGGAGTCGATGGCATGGTCCGGCCGCTGACGGAGCTCTCCGAGGAGAACTTCGAGCTGGTGGTGCGGGTCAACCTCAAGGGCCCGTTCCTGATGATGAAGCATGCGATCCCGCTCATGATCGAGGGCGGCGGCGGGGCCGTGGTGAACGTCTCCGCCACGTTGGCGCTCGCTGCCGCGCCCGGCTTTGCGCACTACGCGGCGGCCAAGGCCGGGCTGCTGCAGCTCACCAAGACGGCGGCGCTGGAGTACGGCGAGCGCGGCGTACGCGTGAACGCCATCTGCCCGAGTGTCATCGACACCCCGACGTTACGGGCGACCCTGGCCGGGATGCCCGAGGGAGTGCTCGACGGCGTGCTCAGGCGACAGGGGATCCGCCGCCTCGCCCGCGCCGAGGAGATCGCCGCCGCAGCGGTCTTCCTGGCAAGCGATGACGCCTCCTACCTGACCGGCGCCGTGCTGCCGGCCGATGGCGGCTACCTGGCAGGCTGAGCGGAGCTGCGGAGCCCGCCCCCTTTCACCTGCCCTGGGCGGGCTGATGCGGATCCTGGCCGGCAGTGCCTAGCTCGCCGAGAAGCGTTCGGGCCAGCGACGATGACGCCAGATCGCCCTTGCGCTCGGCCACGGCCAGGGCGTCCAAGGCCGCCTGCCGAGCCTCCACCGGCCGGCTCGCAAGCCGCCGCACGTGCGCGAGCGTGAGCAATGTCGAGGTCTGGACGAGGGCGCAATCCGTCGCCGCCGCCAGTGTGGTCGCCTCCCTGGCCAGCCGCTCGGCCTCGGCAGTCGACCCGTTGCGTGCGAGCGCCGTGGCGCGGGCGATGCGCCATTCGCTCTGCGCGGCCACGTCCTCGCTGTCGGCAGCGGCCGCCTCGGCGATCTCACTCAGTCGGGCGGCCTCCTCGTCACGGCCACCGATGGCGAAGACCGCCGAGGCGAGCATGGCCGCGTGGATCGAGAGCGCGCCGCCCTTGTCCCCGATCCTGTGCAGCGCGTCGTAGGCGGGCCGCAGGACCCGCTCGGCCTCGACCGGGCGGCCCGCCAGCAGGTACGTCCAGGCGCCGAAGTCAACCCGGCCCACTTTCCAGAGCTTGCCCACGAGCTCCTCGCGGATCGCGTCGGCCCGTGCAAGCAGCGTGTCGGCCCGGTCGAAGCGCTGCAGCATCGCAGAGCACAGGGCCAGGCTGTCCAGCACCATCATGGTCGGTCGGGGCGCCCCGCCGAGCTCGGCGAGGATTCGCTCACAACGCTCGGCCGCCTCCACGGCCGGCGTCGGCCCGAGCGACAGGCTGGCCGATATCCCGCCGAGAATGCGGGTCTCGGTCCGCCGGTCCCCTGCCTGGCGAGCGTCGCCGAGGATGCGCCATCCGACCCGCTCCAGCTCTCCCAACTGGAGGCGGCGGTTGCAGACGTGCGCGATGAGCCGCCAGCTATTCCCCAGGCCGGCCTGGTCGCCGGCCGCCTGGAACAGGGCGATTGCCTGTCCCGCCTCCCGCTGGACCTCATCGGTCCAACCTCGCGGGTTGGTCGTCTCGCGCAGGTAGAGCAGGGCGATCGTGCCTCTGGCGGACAGGCGCTGGTCCCCCGCTGCCCGTGCGCCCTCGACCGCCTCGCTGAGGACCTCGTGCGCCCGGCCCCACGCACCCGTCTCGGTCAGGGCGTCGCCGAGCTCCAGCAGTGGAGCAAGCCGTTCCGGGGCACCGGTGGGCAGCAGGCCGACGGCGCGGCCGAGCAGGTTCACGGCGGTGGGCGCGTCGTCCCGGCCGAGCGCCCGCCGCCCTCCTGCGGCCAGCCGCACGGCACCTTGCCTGGCCAGCTCAGCCTCATGCGGACCGACTCGACCCAGCTGCGCGCGGTACCGGTAGGCCTGCTCGAAGTGATAGCCGATGATCTCGTCGTGCTCGAGTAGCACGTCGTCGGCCTCGCGCTCCAGCCACTCCGCAAGAAGCTCGTGCAGCTCGGCCCGGCGGCGCTTCGGCAGCGCTTCGTAGGTCACGTCCCGGACGAGTTGATGGCGGAAGGAGAACCTCTCCGTGCCAGGCACGGCCGCCTCTTCGGTGCCGCCAGGGCGGATCAGCTCCCTGCGGGTGAGCGCGGCGAGGTGCTGTCGCAGCACCGGCCGCGCACGCTCGGGCAGGAGCGCGGCAACCACCCCACCATCGAAGACCTGCCCCACGACGCTCGCCCGCTCCAGCACCGCCCGCTCCTCGACGTCGAGTCGGTCCAGGCGGGATGCCAGCAGGGCGGAGATGGTCGCGGGAACCGGGACGTTTGCCAGGTCGGTCGTGCTCATCCAGCGGCCGTCGGATCGGGTGAGCGCTCCCTGGTCGATCAGCTCGGCGACGAGCTCCTCGACGAACAGCGGATTGCCTCCCGCCGTATCGGCGATGCTCCCCATCACCTCCGGCGGGAGGCCGCCGGCGAGCAGGTTGCCGACAAGCCGGCCGCATTCGTCCTTGTCGAGTGGTTCCAGCCTAATCACCGTCTTGGCGGAGCCACCCGTCTCCCAGCCCGGGCGCTGGTCGAGCAGCTCTGGCCGCGCGATCCCGACGAGCAACATGGGGGCGTCGCTGGCGAGACGGACGACATGCTCGAGGAGGTCCAGGAGCGCGGGTTCGGCCCAGTGCAGGTCGTCGACCACGACAATGAGGGGCCGACGGCGCGCCAGCGCCTCGAAAAGCCTGGTCACCGCCCAGGGGACGTCCTCGCGGGACACGGTCCGCCCGGCCGCCCCGGCCATGCCCGCTAGCCCCTCGACCACGAACGCGGCGTGGTTCGTAGATTTCAGCAGCCCGTGCGACCCGGCATGTTCGCTTCCAATGTCCTCGGCTCCGCTGATTGTCAGGGCCTGTCGGATGACCTCAGCGATCGGCCAGTACGTCAGGCCCTCCCCGTACGCCAGGCAGCGGCTGCGCAGCACCGTCGCCTGTCCCTGCACCGTCGCCAGGAACTCCTGGACCAGGCGGGACTTGCCCATCCCGGCAGCGCCGAGCACGACCGCGAGGACGCAGCCGCGCCCGCCGACGGCCTGTTCCATGGCGCCGCCAAGAAGCGTGAGCTCGGTGCCTCGGCCGACCATCGGCGCATCCAGGTGGCGAGCATGGCCTGCCATGTCGGGTCGGACGCTGAGCAGCCGGAAGCCGGCAACCGGCTCGCCCTTGCCCTTCAGCGCAAGCGACGCCACCGGCTCGACGGTCACCGCGTCGCGGACGAGCCGCCAGGTCCGCTCGCCGATGAGGACCTCCCCGGGACCCGCCGCCTGCTCCAGCCGAGCGGCCACGTTCACCGCGTCTCCAACCACCACGTCCTGCCCGTGGACCACGTTGCCGACTACGACCTCCCCTGTGTTCACACCGGTCCGCAAGGCGAGGCGCACACCCAACGTCGCCTGTAGCTCGGCGTTCAGCTCTGCGAGCGCGCCCCCGAGCTCGCTCGCACCGCGCACCGCACGTAGCGCGTCGTCCTCGTGCAGCGACGGGATGCCATAGACCGCCATCACGGCGTCCCCGATGAACTTGGCGACGGTCCCGCCGTGCCGTGTGAGCACCTCGGCCGCGCGGTCGTAGTACCGGGTGATCACCTCCCGGAGCGACTCGGGGTCGAGCCGCTCGCCGAGCGGTGTCGACCCCACGAGGTCACTGAAGACGACGGTGACCGTCTTGCGGACCTCCCGGCGCCCACTGTCCGCGGTCAGGGAAGCCCCGCAACCAAGACAGAACCGGGCGCGCGCCGGGTTGTCTTCGCCGCACCGGGAGCAGATCGCCATGGCAAGAGCCTAGGAGGAGGACCTCGCCGTGACCAGGGCGGCGAGCCGGTGGGCCGCGGCGAGAGCCTCGGGGGAGGTCGCGCGCCCTCTGACCACCTCGACCAGGGCCGAGGCGGGCACCGGGTTGAAGAAGTGCATGCCGACGAAGCGCTCCGGACGGCGCAGGCCGGCGGCCGGCTCGTCGAACGACAGCGAGCTGGTGCAGGTGGCGACCACGGCGCCGGTCCGGCCTTGTGCCGCCGGTCGCTGCTCCGGCCGTCACTCCCCTGTCTGGTCTAGCCTTTACGGCGCCCATGATCGGCGTCGCTGGCGACGGGCGCGAGGACCCGCGACGGACGGAGGTCCCCGATGAGCGTTTCGACTACCCCGACGGCGGGTGCCGACCTGGTTCCGCCGCTGGCCGACCCGAGCGACCAGGAGGCGATCCGCTTCGGTTCACGCCCCCTGACCTACCAGGAGCTGGCGGGGGTGGCGAGCCACCTCGCCGGTCTCATCGGGTCCAAGTCCCGCGTCGCCGTGTGGGCGACAGCCACACTGGAGACGTGCGCGGCGGTGGTCGGTGCGCTGGCCGCCGGCGTTCCGGTGGTGCCGATCAACCCCAGGGCCGGCGAACGCGAGCTGGCCCACATCGTCGCCGACAGCGCACCGGCGTTGCTGCTGACCGCTCCCGGGGTCGAGCTACCTCCGCAGCTTGCTGACCTGCCCCTCCTCGAGGTCGACCTGTCGGTGCGGGGCGGGGGGCTGCCGGCCGAACCCTCGCCGGCGGCGCCGGCGGCGATCGTCTACACCTCGGGGACGACCGGGCCGCCCAAAGGCGTCGTGCTGCCCCGGCGGGCGATCTCGTCCAATCTCGACGCCCTCGCGGACGCCTGGGAGTGGACGGGCGAGGACGTCCTCGCCCACGCCCAGCCCCGGTTCCACGTCCACGGGCTGATCCTCGGGATCCTGGGGCCGCTGCGCCTGGGTGGGACCGTCCACCACCTTGGCCGCTTCTCGTCCGAGGCGATGGCCGCCGAGCTGGCTGGGCCGGCGACGATGATGTTCGGCGTCCCCACGATGTACCACCGGCTGGCCGACGACGCCGAACGCGACCCGGAGATCGCCGGTGGGATGTCGCAGGCGCGGCTGCTGGTCTCCGGGTCGGCGGCGCTGCCGGCGACCGACCACCAACGGATCACGGCCGCCACCGGCCAGCGGGTCGTGGAGCGCTACGGCATGACCGAGACGCTGATGAACTGCGCCGTCCGCGCCTCGGGCGACCGCCGTCCCGGTACCGTCGGGCCACCGCTGGACGGGGTGGAGCTGCGGCTCATCGACGACGATGGCGCGACCATCGAGGTCGCCGACGACGAGACCGTCGGCGAGATCCTGGTCCGGGGGCCGAACCTGTTCCTCGAGTACCTCAACCGCCCGGACGCCACCGCCGAGGCGGTCCGCGACGGCTGGTTCCACACCGGCGACGTGGCCGTCCGCGCGCCAGACGGCTATGTGCGGATCGTCGGGCGCCGCTCGGTTGATCTGATCAAGAGCGGCGGCTACAAGATCGGCGCCGGCGAGATCGAGAACGCCCTGGTGGAGCACCCCGCTGTCGCCGAGGCGGCGGTGACCGGCGAGCCCGACCCCGACCTCGGTGAGCGCATCGTCGCCTGGATCGTCCCTTCGGAGGAGCGGCCGCCCGAGCAGGAGCTGGTCGACCACGTCGCCAAGCTCCTCAGCCCCCACAAGCGCCCACGGGTCGTCCGCTACCTCGACCAGCTGCCCCGCAACGACATGGGCAAGGTCATGAAGCGGGACCTCAAGGACTGAGCGCCGTCCTCGCCGAGGACCACCACGAACACGAGCCAGAGCACGGCCGGGCGAGCACGGTCACCAGGGCGCCGTAGGCCACCAGCTGCCGGAAGAAGCGGTTGCGGTCGAGGTTCAGACCGCTCGCGTGGTCGTGACCTTCGAAGGCTCTAGGAGTCGGGGACCCAGGGCCGGGCTTCGCAGCTGGCCCCGAAGAAGTCACCGCCTTTGGCTCGGGCGTCGTCGGTCCCCCAGGCCCGCTTGCCGGCTGCCGCCTTGACCAGCCGGGGCAGGTGCTTGCGGCAGTGGATGTAGGCCTCCTGGATGTGGACCTCGACCCAGCGCTCCACCCGTGGCCGCTGGACGCCGTGGTCGTCGGCCTCGACGATGCGGGCACTGCCATTGACGTGCAGGCCGATGCGCGCCCGGTCGAAGTCCAGAAAGACCAGGCCGACATGCGGGTTCTCGCAGATGTTGCCGAGCGAGGCCATGACCCCGTTGCCGCGGTACTCGGGATATCGGATGGTGCGGGCGTCCAGGACCTGGACGAAGCCGGGCGGGCCGGCGCGGAAGGAGCAGTCGCACTCGCCGCGGCCGTCGGCGGTGGCGATCCAGACCATCTCCTGGCGGCTGATGAACTCGATCATCGCGTCGTTCAGCCGGTCGAGCAACTGCTGGTGATAGAAGCGGCGGGCGCGGTCCTGGGAGCCGTACCGTCGCTGGAGCTCGTGTTCGCCAAGGGAACCGGGCGGCTCCACCTGGCCGTTTGGCGAGGGCTGGTGGCGGCGGCGCAAGACACGGCCGGCCTGCCCAATGGTGACCAGGCCGAGCCGGATAAGCGCTATGGCCTGGCCGCGCATGCCGGGAGATATGCCCATGTTGCGAGCATAGACGGAGGAGTCTGGCAATACAAGAGGTATAGGACATCTCGGTCGAGGGTGCGGCCTCCCCCGCTGTGGCCGAACCAGTTGTGACAGGGGCGGCCGGGTCGTTGACGTGCCGGCGGTGGACGAGCCCGCCGACGCGCCCGCGACCAGCCAATCGGATGGGTCGGCCACGTCCCTCCCGCGAGTGGCGCGCTGCCACCCTCTGGCTCAGGGCCGCTTGACGAGCTTGCGCCTTATCAGCCACCGACCACCTGTAGTCCTAGCCCCAAGCCGGGCGTGGTCGGATTCCGAAATCTTGTCCTGGCTTCGTTCCCGGGCACGCCCAGCTTCGGGATCTCGCGGGACTGCTCGGCACGAGCCCACATACCGACCACATCCACTTCAGCTTCAGGCGTCCGGCCCCGCCCGGCTGGACGCAGCTCGACATCAACCAGGTCGCGGGGCCGGACGAGCGGAACTGGCCGGTCGACGGCTCGGTCTACACCAGCGCCACCGCGAAGAGGTGGACCGGTCGAACCTGGACTACTCCACGCCGCGCTACGACCCGGTCGTGAACGCTCGGCCCGTCGACGTCCACGCTGACATTGCGCTCCGGCGCCGCGCGCCGGTGGAGACGCCGGCCGGCCAGACCGGGTCACACGGTGGTGATGCGCCCCTCGCCGCCGGCCGGGTACTCGGCGGCGGTGACCACGCCGCCGAGGGGCCCGGTGAGGTAGTTGCGAAGCGCCTGCTGATAGGAGACGCCGAGGGTGGTGAACGGGATCCCGCCGAACGGGTACTGGTCGCCGCCACGGGCCAGGAAGTCGATGGTGGCCACGTTCAGGGCGGGGCCCGGCTGAACCTGGCCGCCGGCCACGAGCACGGTCCCGTCGTCGAGGGCGACCTCGCGGACCCGGGTGCCGGGGGTGGTGATGGCGCCGGTCACCGGGTCGATCACCTGGGCCTGGCCGGCCGGGTCGTAGGTGAACCGGAACCCGGCCACCTGGGCGAAGCGGCCGTCGACAACTTCCACCCGGGAGACGGCGTTCTCCAGGAGCTCCTTGAAGGTCTCGCGGGGCACCTCAGGGACGACCGCCACGAAGTTGGAGAAGGGCAGGATGTCGAAGGTCTTGAGCTCGGTGATCGGTCCGGGCGGCACGACCTCGTCGTCCCGCATGCCGCCGCCGTTCTGGAGGGCGACGTCAGGCGCTGGCACGCCGAAGCCGGGGGCAAGGCGGGTCGCCTCCGACAGCAGGGCGTCGGCGACCAGGTTGCCCTCGTTGGTCTCCTGGGTTCGGACGCTGGTCCGCAGCCCGTCCAGGGCCACCTCGGTCTGGGCGACCACGGTCTGGGCCAGGTCGGCCACGTACGCGGCCACCGGCTCGACCACCCGCCGCTGGACGACCGGGTCGGGCTCGACCACGTCGGGCAGGTTCGGACCGGACACCCGGACCGGCCCGCTGCGGGCCTCGTCCACGCCGAGCAGGTTGCCGTGCCGGTCGAAGTCGGCCACGAGCCGGCCGATGTACCGGTAGCTGCCGCTGGTGGTCACGACGGGCACCTGGGTGCCGTCGACGTCGGCGGCGAGGGTCGGGTAGGGACCGACCGCCTGGTCACCCGGGAGCAGGAGGTCGTCGGGGTTGGCCAGCAGCTCGTCGCCGCCGCCGGCGACCACGATGTCGACCCCGTCTAGCTGCGGGACCAGCGCCAGGTCCTCCTGCAGGCTCTGCAGATGGCTGATCAGGACGATCTTGTCGACGCCTCGGCCCTCCAGCCGATCGACCTGGGCCTGGATGGCGGCGGCGACCGCTGGGTCGACGACCACGTTGCGAGGGCTGGAGATGGAGGCCAGCAGGGGCGTGGTGGCGCCGATGATGCCGACCTGTCCGGAACCGCGGCCGACCACGGTGCTGGGGGCGATGCGGCCGCGGCGTTCCAGTGTGGCAAGCCTCGGCTCGGCCGACACGTCGAGGTTGGCGGACAGGAACGGGACCCGGCGGACCCCGCGGATGTAGTCGGCGAGCACGTCGGGACCGAAGTCGAACTCGTGGTTGCCGATGGCGAGGGCGTCGTAGCGGGCTCGGTTGGCGGCGATGGAGTCGTAGAACGGGACGCCCTTGTCGAGGCTTGCCTGGAACTGCGGCCCGGCCAGGAAGTTGTCGCCGGACGACACCGTCACCACCGAGCTCGGGCCCGGCTCGCGCTGGCCCTCGCGCTGCAGCTCCCGCAGCTTGGCCACGAACCGGGCCACGCCGCCCACGTTGCCGTCGGTACTCGGCAGCAGCTGGGACTCTCCGTCGTTGTTGTGCAGCAGGGTGAGCGTGAACGTCGGCTTCCCGCCACCTGCGGCTTCCTGTGCCCGGGCGCGCGTCGGCGTCGCGGCCACGGCCAGGACGAGGAGGGCGGCGAGCAGGGCGATCGACCGGCGACGCGTCCAGTCGGTGAAGGCTGCGGTCACGCGGGCACCTCCAGGAGGCCGTGGCGAGGCGGACCTAACGGGCGAACATAGCCTAATCCACCCCATCGGAACGGTCGACGACAACCGGCCCCAGTCACCGCCGTACACTGATCGCCATGGGGCAACGGGATGATCAGCGTCTCGATGCCGGCGGCGTCCGCCACGTGGTGTGGGACTGGAACGGGACCCTGTTCGACGACCATGTCGCGGTGGTGGCGGCGATCAACGACGCGCTGGCGGTGCTGCGGCTGCGTCCGATCGACTCGGACGTCTTCCGCACCCACTTCACCCGGCCGGTGGAGCGGTTCTACGAGCAGGTGGCGGGCCGTCCCATCGAGCCGGGGGAATGGCGGACGCTGGACGAGGCCTACCACCACAGCTACCACGGCTGGGTGGAGCGGCTGAAGCTGGCGCCCGACGCCGAGGCCGCCCTGGCGGCGGCCGAGGCGGCCGGGCTCACCCAGTCGCTGCTGTCGATGTGGCGCCACCAGGAGCTGGTGGCGCTGGTCGAGCGGCTCGGGATCGGCCGGTTCTTCCTGCGCGTGGACGGCCTGCGCGTGCCCGGTGGTGAAGGCAAGGCCGACCATCTGGTGGCCCACCTGGCCGCCCTCGAGGTCGAGGCGTCGGCGGTGCTGCTGGTGGGAGACACCCTCGACGACCTGGCGGCGGCGCGGGCGGTCGGCGCCCGGTGCGTGCTGTACGACGGGGGCGCCCATCACCGGCGCGCGCTCGAGGCGACCGGTGTCCCGGTGGTCGACACCCTCACCGAGGCCGTGGGCGCGGCCGCGCCCACCTGAGCGCCGGGACCCCGGGGCTTAGGTCAGGGTCTCGTAGGCGGCCAGGCACCGCTCGGCACAGGCCCGCCAGGTGAACTTCTGCACGACCAGGTCGCGGGCGTTGGCGCCCAGCCGGGCGGCCAGGCGGCGGTCCGAGACGAGGCGGGCCAGGCGGTCCCCCAGCGCCTCGGTGTCGCCCGGCGGGACCAGGTAGCCGGTCTCGCCGTCGACCACGACCTCGGCCAGGCCCCCGGTTCGGCTGGCCACCACCGGGGTCCCGCTGGCCATGGCCTCCAGCGCGACCAGGCCGAGCAGCTCGGACACGGGGACGTCCCGGCCGTAGCAGGTGCGGTTGACCGAGGGGAGGGCCAGGACCGTGGCTCCCCGGTAGAGGCCGGGCAGGGCGGCATCCGGCACCGGGCCGAGGAACGCGACGTCCCGGCCCTCGGCGAGCCGGCGGAGCAGCGCCGGATAGTCCCGCTCGGGGGGCCGGGGATCGTGGCCGCCGCTGCCGGCGATCCGCAGGGTGGCGCCGGCCGGCAGGGCGCCGAGCAGCCGGTCGATCCCCTTGTGGGGGGTCAGCCGCCCGACGAACAGGACGCCGTCCCGGTCGACGCCGGGCGCCGGGGCGAACCGCCGCGTGTCCGCTCCGCCGTAGATCACCTGCGTCCTCGCCGAGGGGGCGCCCAGGACGTGGGCGGAGAACTGGGAGACGGGCAGGAAGCGGTCGAACAGCCCGTGCACCAGCCCGCCCCAGGTCCGGCCGAGCAGGCCGTGGTCGGTGACCGCCGTGCCCGCTCCGAGGACGCGGGCTGTGACCGCCGACATGCGCGTGGGTAGGCTCCGGAAATGATGGGCGTGGACGACGTCGGCGCGGGCGAGCGCCGCCGGGAGCAGCGGGGCCACCGGCTGGGCCGGGTGGCCGTGCAGCCAGGTCAGTGGCCGGAGGACGCGGACGCGCAGGCCACCGCCGGCCTCCCACCGGGAGGGCCGGCGGCCGAAGGTGACCAACTCGCAGTCCACCTCGTCGGCCAGGGCCCGGGCCAGCTCCAGCGGATACCGCTCGCCCCCGCCGTACAGCCCATCCCGCCCGAATGCGCTCGGAGCCACGTGGATGACTCGCATCCTCACCGTCTCCCTGGTCACGCTGGGTGACCCCGGCCGCCTGACCGGCGGCTACCGCTACCATCGCCAGATGGCCGAGCTGGCCCCGGCCTGCGACGCCAGCGTCCGCTTCGTCTCCTTCCCCGACCGCGCCTTCCCGCTGCCCGCACTGGCTGGCCCGGCAGTGCTGCGCCAAACCCGGACCGACGTCCTGGTGCTGGACAGCATCGCCGCCGCCTTCCTCGGGCCCTGGCTCCTCTGGCGGCCCAGGATGCCGCTGGTGGGCAGCCTGCACCAACCTCCGGGCGGGATCGACCACGGCCCGCTGCGGCGGGGCGTCCAGGCCCCGCTCGACCGGCTGGCCTACCGCCGCGCCCGCCTGCTCCTGGTGGCCAGCCAGGCCCTCGGTGACGAGCTGGCCGGCCAGGGGGTCTCGCGCGAGCGGATCCGGGTGGTGCCCCCAGGTCGCGACCTGCCCGCCGCCCCCACCGGCCCGCCGCTCGACCTCCGCCAGGGGCGCTCGGCGGGCCTGCTCTGTGTGGCCAACTGGGTCGAGCGCAAGGGCATCCTCGACCTCCTCGACGCCGTGGCCCGGCTCCCGGCCGAGCTGGCCACCCTGCACCTGGCCGGGGACGACCGCGCCGATCACCGGTACGGCGACCGCGTCCGGGCCAGGCTGTCCCGGCCAGATCTGGCCGGGCGGGTGGTCGTCCACGGCCCCCTGCCCGCGGAACGGGTGGCCGCCCTGTACCGGGCCGCCGACGTGTTCGTGCTCCCCAGCCTGCTGGAGCCCTATGGGACCGTCTGGGGCGAGGCCATGGCGGCCGGGCTGCCGGTGGTCGGCTGGCGGGCCGGCAACCTCCCCCACCTGGCCGAGCACGGCCGCGAGGGGCTGCTGGCCAGCCCGGGCGACGTGGCTGCCCTGAGCGCGGCGCTGGCCAGCCTGGCCGGTGACCAGGACCTGCGGCGGAGGATGGCGGCGGCCGCCGAGCGGCGGGCCGCCGACCGGCCGACCTGGGCTCAGTCGGCGGGGCTGTTCTTCGCCGCGCTCCGCGAGGCCGCCTCGGCCGGTCAGGCCACCGGCCCGGCGTAGCCCCCGAAGTCGACGTCCGTCTCCCACACCCGGACCGCCAGGGTGTCGCCGCCCGCCTCCCGGAGCGCCGGGACCAGGGTCTGATGGGCCCAGCGGGCCAGGACCTCCACGGTCACGGCCTCGGCCTCGGGCGGGCGGATCTCCTCCAGGTCCCGGCCGTCGATCCTGGCCACGATCCCCCGAAGGGCCGCCCGGAGCGCGTCCAGGTCACAGACCATCCCGCGCTCGTCCAGGTCACCCCGCCCGACGACCACGTCGATCCGGTAGTCGTGGGCGTGCAGTTCACCCTCGGGCCCTTCGACCGGCATCTGGTGCAGCGCCCGCACGGTGACACTGGATCCCACCTCGTACCCGACAGGCATCGACGTCTCCCCCATCGCACGGCGTCACTGGTACCGGAGGGCGGCGTGGATCAGGCCGCCGTCCTTCCGGTCCGCGCAAGCGTAGGCCTCGGCGGCCCGCTCGAGCGGGAACTCGTGGGTGGCCAGCACCGACAGCGGCAGCTCGCGGGCCAGGCTCCAGGCCAGCTCGGTCCGGCGGCTACGGTCCCACCTGGCCGTGAGCGCGGCCGGGAGGGTGGACACCTGGGTGCTGCGCAGGGCCAGCCGCCGGCGGTGGAAGTCGGCCCCGAGGGGCAGGGGGACCGGCTTGGTCCCGTACCAGGAGCAGACCAGGACCGTTCCCTCGTGGGCCAGCAGCCCGAGCGAAGAGGCCAGCGCCCGCGGGTTCCCGCTGGCCTCGACCACCAGGTCGGCGCCCCGCCCGCCGGCCTGGGCGGCCAGCACCTCGGCGGCGTCGTCGGGGTCGGCCGCCCGGACCCCGAAGGCGGCGGCCGCGGCCCGCCGGGCCGGCTCCGGTTCCGACCCCAGCACCACCGCCCCGGTCCGGGCCAGCAGGGCGGCGGCCAGGATGCCGACCGCGCCCAGGCCCACCACCACGACCGTCTCCCCCAGGCGGGGGGCGGCGTCCAGGCAGACCTGGAGGGCCGTCTCGACCAGGGGGTACATGGTGGCGGCTCGTGGGTCCAGGCCATCGACGGGGACGGCCGCCCGGGCGTCGACCACGAACCGGTCCTGGTGCGGGTGGAAGGCGAAGACACGCTGGCCCTCCTGAAACGGGGCCGCCGCCCGGAGGATGCGACCGACGGCGCTGTAGCCGTAGCGGAACGGGAAGGCGAAGGTGCCGGCCAGGGCGCCGAGGGTCTCGTCCAGGGGCAGGCCGGGGTCGACCTCGCCCCGGTAGGCGAGCAGCTCGGTCCCGCTCGAGATCCCCGACCACTCGGTGGCCACCAGGAGCTGGCCGTCGGCGATCTCGGGAAGCTCGACCTCTCGCAGCTCGACCCGTCGAGGGGCCACGAAGTGGACCGCGCGGGCCTTCATGGGCAGCGTGCTACCCCCAACCGACCCGAGCAAACCGCCGGGCCGCCGGAGCCGCCGAGCCTTGATTGGTCACCCGGCTCGTGTGATATACGCAGCACATGACACAACCCAAGCAGGTCGCTCGCCTCGTCCTGCCCACCTGGGCGGGAGAGTTCGACCTCCGAGTGTTCGAGGGCGCGTCGGGCGAGGTGTACCTGCTCTTCGTCTACGGCGAGATCGGGGACGGTCGCGACCTCCTGGTCCGCCTGCACTCGGCCTGCCTCACGGGTGACGCGTTCGGGTCGCTGCGCTGCGACTGCGGCCCCCAGCTGAACCTGGCCATGCGGCAGATCGTGGCCGAGGGCAGGGGCGCGCTGGTGTACGCCGCCGGCCACGAGGGCCGCGGGGTGGGGCTGGTGGACAAGCTCCGGGCCTACATGCTCCAGGACGAGGGCCACGACACCGTCGACGCCAACCTCCGGCTGGGCCTGCCGGTTGACGGCCGCGACTACCGGGAGGCCGTGGACATCCTTCAGGCCGCCGGGGTCCGTAGCTCCCGCGTGCTCACGAACAACCCGGCCAAGGCCAGCGCGCTGGACCGGGGAGGTGTCCTGGTCGAGCGCCTGGTGTCGCTGCAGACCGCGCCCCACCTGCGCAACCACCGGTACGTGCAGACCAAGCAGCAGCGGCTCGGCCACCGGGCCCCGGGCGGAGACCCCCTCACGGGCAACGGCTCGCTGGCCGGTGACAGCAAGGCGGTCGACGCCACCGCGCTGCTGGGCGCGGTCGACTCCCCCGGCGACCGCCCGTATCTTGTGCTCAAGTACGCCCAGACGCTCGACGGCCGGATCGCCACCAGCGGCGGCGACTCCAAGTGGATCAGCGGCCCCCAGGAGCGGCGCGTCTCCCATGCCCTCCGAGCGGCCTGCGACGCGGTGATGATCGGGGCCGGCACCGTGCTGGCCGACGACCCGCTGCTGACCGTGCGGATGGTCCCGGGCGTCTCCCCGATCCGGGTCGTGCTCGACTCCACCCTGCGGACCCCGCCGGACGCCCAGGTCTTCGGTCCCGAAGCGCCCACCATCGTCCTCACCTCCGAGCGCTCCGACCCCGAGCGGCGGGCGGCCCTGCACCAACGGGGGGTGAAGGTGGAGGTCCTCCCAGGAGCAACGGCCGGCGTCGACCTCGCCGCCGGGCTGGCCCGGCTGCGTTCCCTGGGGATCCGCTGCCTGCTGGTCGAGGGCGGGTCGCGGGTCATCACCTCGGTGCTCCGGGAGCGGCTGGCGGACCGGGTGGTGGTGGCCGTGGCCCCGATCCTGCTCGGTACGGGGACCGACGCCGTCGGGGACCTGGGCGCCGGCCTGGTCCGGGACGGGCTGCGCCTCCAGAGCCAGACGGTCCACCGGCTGGGACCGGATCTCGTGGTCGCCGCGGACCTGGACTGGGACCGCGGCTGAGCGACGCCATGGTCGTCGACCGGGCGGTGGGGCACCTCCAGCTGGGGACACGAAGGATCACGGCCGGTGCCGTCAGGCGGCTTCCGGTCACGGTCGCCGACCGCCTCCGCGGCCCGGCCAGCCGGCCACCTCGATCCCGACGCCGGCACGCCCACGACGCCCTGCTGCACCTGCTGCGCCGCGGCGGCATCCCCGGCGGGGTCCGCACCTTCGCCCTCCCCGACAACCCGGAGCTCCGCTTCGTCAGCGAGGAGTCGCTGGTCCTCCACCAGCTGTACTGGTTCGGCGAGCGGGGCTGGGAGCCGCAGCTCCTGCCCTGGTGGCGGCGCTTCTGCCGCCGCTCCTCGGCGATCCTCGAGCTGGGCGCCAACGTCGGCTATTTCACCGTCCAGGGGGCCAAGGCCGGGCCGCAGGCGCGGTACGTCGCGGTCGAGCCCCACCCCTTCTCGGCCCGCGTGTGCCGGGCCAACCTCGAGCTCAACCGGGTCGGGTCGGTCGAGCTGGTCACGGCGGCGGCCGTGGCCGGCACCGAACCGCCAGCCGTCGAGCTCCAGGTCCCCCGGGACCAGCTGGCCACCCCGACGGTGGCGTTCGTCGGCGCCGACACCGAGCTCCCGGAGCCGATGAGCCGGCACGTCACCCAGACCGTCTCGGTCCCGACCGTGGACGTGCGCTCGCTCCTCTCCGGCGTCGACCTGCTCAAGCTGGACGTGGAGGGCCAGGAGCACGCGCTGCTGGCGGCGAGCCGCGAGCACCTGCGCACCGCCAAGCCGACGGTCTTTGTCGAGGTGCTGCCGGGGACCGCCCGGCTCCGGGGGCTGCTCGCCGAGCTCTGCCGCGACGACGGCTTCCACTGCTACGTGCCGCGCGCCGACGCCCTGGTCCGGCTCGAGGTCCCCGACATCCTCGGCGCGCCGCTGCTCGACCGCTACGGCGGCCAGGACGTGATCGTGTCCGCGGACCCATACCTGGACCGGTAGCCTCGGCAGATCGCTAAGGACCCGACCGCGGGTACTCCGCGGCCAGGCGCTTCGGCGCCCGGGCCAGCCATGCCTCGACCAGCAGCTCCTCGAGCTCGGGGACCGGCATCCGGTCCAGGCGGACCAGGATCGCCGGGAACCCGTCGAAGTGCGGGGTCGTGAAGTACAGGTCGCCGTCGTCGGCCAGTAGCGCCTCCTTGGCCCCCAGGTCCGGGACCCGGGCGGCCAGGACCGGGCCCTGGGGGGCGGCGTCGCCCAGCGCGTCCAGGTCGGCTGGTCGCAGCGGGCGCTCCCAGGCGAACGTCTTGCCTCTGACGCTCCAGGCGAGGCGGCCGTCGCGCGAGGACTCCTCGGCCGTCTCCGGCAGGGCCAGGGCCAGCCGGCGGACGTCCTCCCAGGTGGCCATGGGGCTACCTTCCCGGGACCTGGCCGCAGGTGAGGTTCACCCCGGTGGCGGTCATGGCGGCGGCGTGGTCGGAGGCCACGAACGCGGCCACGGTCCCGACCTCGGCGAGCGACGTCAGCCGGTTCAGCTGCGTGAATCCCTTCTGCCAGGAGATGAGCTCGGCGCGGGTCAGGCCGTTCCCGGGCCCGGTTCCGTAGCCGGGGAACAGGTCGATGTCGGCCAGAGCCTCGGGGAGGCCAGTCGTCTGGAGCCAGACGACGCGGACACCATGCCGGCCCAGCTCGCACGCCCACTGGCGGCACTGGCTCTCGATGGCGTCGAAGGTGACCCCGGTGCCGCCGACCTCGGGGATGGCCAGACGGCCGGTGGTCGCCGTGATCGCCATGATCACCCCCGAGCCCTGCCTGGTCATGTGGCGGGCGGCCGCCCTGGTGGTCAGGAACTGCGACCGCATGGCGATGGTGATCGGCCGGGTGAAGTCCTCCACCGCCATCTCGATCAGCGGGGCACCATGGACGTCGTCATGGCCGATGGCGTTGAAGGACACGTGGATGCCTCCCGCCTTCTCGGCCACGGCATCGGCGTGCTCGTCGACGGCCCGTTCGTCCAGCGCGTCGACCTGGGCCGTCTCGACCGTCCCCCCCGAGCTGCTGATCTCCTCGGCCACCTCGTCGAGGGCCGCCCGGGTCCGGCCGGCGAGGAAGACGCTCGCGCCCTCGCGGGCGAAGGCGCGGGCCACGGCGCCGCCGACCGGCCCGGCCCCTCCATAGATCACCGCGTTCTTGTGCTCCAGCAGCATCCTCGCCCTCTTTCCTGTGGAGTTCGCGATCGAGCACCCGCAGCATAGAGTCAGCAGATGACCGACCTGCCGACTGG
>JASLBL010000539.1 GCA_030146615.1 Actinomycetes bacterium | reverse complement strand
TCTTCGAGTAGAACCGCCCAACGCACAAGTGCGTTGCGGCCGTCCCTGACGCCCGGCTCGACGGGTAGGTTCAGGTCGTGGGCCTCGTGGACCAGGCGCGAGACTTCGCTGGCCGCCGTGGTGACGTCCAGCAGCAGACGGCTGCGGCGTCGCGGGATATCGTTCGGGTCGGGCATGAGGCTTGCTCCTCGTGTCCCATGGGGCCGGCCCGAGGCGTCGGGTGCGGCCCCGCTTACGTACGGCGGGCAGGGAACGCGAGGCGGGGCCCGGGGCCACGGCGGGGCCACATCGGGGCCACAACCCACCCCTACCGGACCCGACCTAACACGCCCGGACGTGCGCCACCAGGAAGCACTGTTTCCGCAGTTCAGCGTGCGGTTTCGGCGATCAGCACAGCGTGAGGCGGACGACCCTGAATCCCGGGAATGGTGGGTTCGAATCCCACCTCCTCCGCGTCAGCGACCGGTGCGCCGCCGCATCAGTTCCTAGCCTCCTGTTCGGCCGTGCCGATCGTCGTGTCGGTGACCTGGGTCATGCCGATCAGGGTCGCCAAGATGAGAGCTGCGGCGAAGGCGAAGACGGCGCGGAGGCCGAGGAGCTCGGCGAGGAGGCCGCCGGCGGCGGCGCCCAAGGGTCTGGTGCCCCAGGCGACGAGGCGGTAGGAGCTGTTGATCCGGCCGAGGATGCGGTCGGGGGCGATGCGTTGTCGCAGGGAGACGGCGACGACGTTCCACAGGGCGTTGGTGATACCGCCGACGAGGAAGGCCGCGGCGATTACCAGGGGGATGGTGGTGAAGGCTGGGGTGCCGACGGTGGCGACGCCGCCGAGGATGCCCAGCAGCATCGACCGTGAGCGGCCCAGGCGGCGGATGATGGGGTCGGCCAGGAGGGCGCCGATGAGGCTTCCGGCGGCGATGGTGGCGAACAGCAGGCCGTAGGCGGCCTCGGTCAGGCCCATGGCGGAGTCGGGGCCGACGGCGTAGAGCACCAAGACGGCGAAGGTGGCGTTGGTCGCGAAGTTGAACAGCCCGGTCATGGCGGCGAGCGTTCGCAGCAGGCGGTGCCGCCACAGGTAGCGCAGCCCTTCGGCCACGTCGGCGCGGAGGGTCGTGGGCGTCTCCCGTGGGACCGAGAAGCCTCCGCGCAGCAGCAGGAGAGCTCCGACCGCGGCCGCCCACAGTCCGGCCGGGGTCGCGAAGGCGGCCGCCACCCCGGCCGCGACGAGCAGGCCTCCCAGGGGAGGGCCGACGAACTCGTTGGCGGTCAGCTCGGCGGCGATGAGACGGCCGTTGACCCGGGGCAGCCGGTCGCGCGGCACGACCTGGGGCAGGATCGACTGGGCGGCGGTGTCGTAGACGGTCTCGGCGGTTCCCAGCAGCAGGGCCACGGCGTACAGGGCCCAGATCGCTCCCGTGGACGACTCGAGGCCGAGGACCAGGGCGACCGCCAGGGCCACGACCGCGGCCGCCCGCACGACGTTGGCCGCGACCATCGCGATGCGCCGGTCCACGCGGTCGGCCAGCGCCCCGGCCGGAAGCGCGAACAGCAGCCAGGGCAGCGTCACCGCCACGGTGACCCCGGCGACCAGCCCAGCGGAGTCGGTCAAGGTGACGGCGACCAGCGGCAGGGCGATCTTGACCAGCCCGTCGGCGAGGTTTGACAGGGTGGAGGCCGACCACAGCTGCCAGAAGGGCAGGCCGAGGCGACCGGGTTCCTCCCCCTCACGCCGTTGGTCCATACGGTTGGCCATGATCGAAGGATGACACATCGATTTAAGATTTGTCGATCGATATGCGAACACTCGACTGCGGCGTAGCATGAGGACATGACGCAACACGATCCCGAGCCGAGCCTGTCGGCGGTGGACCGCCGGCGGGCCACGATCCTGCAGGCGAAGGCGGCCTCCCATCCGCTCCGGCTGCGGATCCTCCGGCTGTGCGGGCAGCAGCCCATGACGAACAAGCAGCTCGCCGACCGGCTGAACACCCAGCCGGGCACGACCCTGTACCACGTCCGGCTCCTGGTCGAGGCCGGACTACTGGAGCCCGCACCGGTCCGCACCGGGACCAGCGGTGCGCTGGAGAAGCCGTATCGGACCGCCGGGCAGTCGTGGTGGCTGTCGGCCTACGGCGACAGCGACGACGGCGAGCCCTACGACGACCGCGACGAGGAACACTCCCTCGCCACGATCGAGGCCTTCCAGGCCGAGCTACGCGAGGCGGGACCAGGCTCGGTCCGGAGCTTCGCGCGCTTCATGCTGCACCTGTCCGAAGAGGAGATGCGCGAGCTCGACCGGCGCCTCCTGGCCGTCCTCGACGAGTACATCCAGACCGACCACCAGCGCCTCGACCGGCCGGCCCTCGGCGGCATCGTGGTCCTTCACCAGCTCGCCGATCCCGCCCCCCCACAACCTCCGTCCTATGAACGGGATCCTCGCGGGTCGAGATAGGGATCGAGCCAGTCGAAGCCGGAACAGGCCGCCTGCTGGCCGGGGCCGTCGAAGGTCATGGCGTGGTAGCCGCGCTCCAGCGCCGCCCACCCGCCGAACAGGCCCAGGTGCGAGGTGGCGCCGTCGCTGCCGTTGTCCAGGACCACCAGCGGCCGGGGCTCACAGGCTCGGCGTCGGGCGCGCGGAAGAAGTGGCCGAGAAGATTCGGCGAGCGCGACCATTCCCGGACCCAGGCATCGGAATCGCCGTCCTCGTGCATGAACAACTGCCGCATGCCGACCTCCCCTCGCCATGCGTCGATCGTGACAGGCCGATGCGGGCCCGCCAACGGCTTCCGCGACGCGCTACCGTTACCCGAAGGCCCAGGAGGTGCGATGGCTGAGCAGTCAGTGGTGCTCGAACAGGTGCGGCGGTACTTCGAGTCCGCGGGGGCGGACGTCGAGCGGGCGCACGAGCTCTACCATGACGACGCGGTGCTGGAGTTCCCGCAGTCGGGGGAGCGGTTCGAGGGCGTCGACAACTTCACCGAGTGGCGCCGACGGTACCCGGCCGAGGTGAGCTACCGGATCCGGCGGATCACGGTCCGTGACGACCTGGTGGTCGTGGAGCTCTCGGTCGGCTACGACGGCGGTCCCTGGCAGTTCGGGGTGCAGCTGCTCGAGTTCCGCGGCGACAAGGTCGCCCGAGAGCGGATCTACGTCATGGAGGGCTGGGAGGCCCCGGCGTGGCGGGCGCCCTGGCGGTCGGACACGCCTGCGGACCCGCCGGCGTGACCCGCCCGACCGTCACACGCCCTGGAGGAACGTCCGGACGGCCTGGTTGAACGCCTCGGGGGCTTCGATGCTGCAGACGTGGCCCACGTCCGGGAGGACGACCAGGGTCGCCGGCGGGATCGAGGCCTCGAGGTCCTTGGCGACGGCGAGGGGGGCGCGGACGTCCTCGGCACCGTAGACCAGCAGGGTGGGGACGTCGATCAGGGGGAGCACGTCGCGGAGGTTCTCGGCCGAGGCTCGGGCCATCGCGCGGAGCCCGGTCGGGTGGAAAGCCCGCATGGCGGCACCGAGCGCCGCGACGGCGTCCGGGGCGGTGCCCTGGGAGAACATGGTCGGGAGAAGCGTGCCCACGAGCTCGTCGGGTGAGAGGCCGGCCAGGTCGAAGGCCTGACGGAGGCGCTGGTCGGCGACCTCAGGAGGCAGGGAGCCGCCCCAGCCGGCATACGCCGAGGCCAGGACCAGGGATCTCGGGACGGCGGGATGGCGGCGGTAGAGGGCCAGGGCGAGGATGCCGCCGAAGGAGAGGCCGGCCACGTTCGGGGCCTCCAGGCCGAGGGCGGCGATGAACCCGGCCAGGGCGTCGGCGTAACCCGCCGTGCCGAACGACTCCGGTGGGTCGGACGAGCCTCCGGCCCCGGGGGCGTCCCAGGCGATCACGGTGAAGGCGTCGCTCAGCTCGTCGAGCTGATAGCGCCAGGTCGCCGGGCCGTCGCCGACATAGCCGTGCAGGAGGACGAGCGGGGGCCCCCTGCCGGCGCGCTCGTAGGTGATCCGCAGGCCGTCGACCTCGACCAGCTCCATGGCGCGACCCAGCTTGACCACCCGCCACGCGTCTGGCAATCGTCGCCGTCCTTGCCGTCCGAACACCCCGTCGCCGACACTCGAGACCACCGACTCGGGAGGCTGCGTCGTGCGGGAGCAGCGGGTGTCGACACCCGACGGGCGCTTCTGGTACGTCCGCCGGCGATGGGCCAGGCGGCAGCTGCCCGGCCGGCGGCGGAAGGCCTACGAGCTGAGCCCGGCCGAGCGTGCGGCCGTCCGGGTCCTGCCCGACTCCGACGACGTCGCCGACTGGTACTTCCGCAACTTCACCGTCGACGCCGAGAGCTGGATCGTCGTGGTGGTTGGGCTGGGCCTGCTGGTGGCGGTCGGCGGGGCGGTGCTGATCGTGGAGCGGGTGGTGCCCTTCCTGGTCGACAACGCCCTGGTGATCGCGGCCGGGCTGGCCGCGGTGGCCGCGCTCGTGCTGGGCGACCGGCTCACGCGGCCCTGGTTCATCGAGGCCGAGTCGGGCCGCATGGTCCAGGCGCCCCGGCGCGTCTGGCGGGTGCAGGGGTGGTGGCGGGCCCGGCGGGTGTTCCGGGCGGTGGCCGAGGCGGTCGCCGAGGGGCGGATCGACAGCGAGCACGGCGCGATCGTCTTCACCGACCGGCCGGCGAAGCGGTAGCGGCCCGTTGCGCTACTTGCTCGGCTGGATCAGGTCGGTGTTCAGGTAGGGCTGGAGGGCGCCCGGGACCCGGACCGAGCCGTCGGGCTGCTGGTGGTTCTCGAGCAGGGCGACGATGGTGCGGCCGACGGCCACGGCGGTGCCGTTGAGGGTGTGGAGGTGGCGGTTGCCCTCGGGCTCCCTGACCCGGCAGGCGATGCGGCGAGCCTGGTAGTCGGTGCAGTTCGAGGTCGAGGTGAGCTCCCGGTAGGTGCTCTGGGAGGGGATCCAGGCCTCGCAGTCGAACTTGCGGGCGGCCGAGTTGCCGAGGTCGCCGGCGGCGATGTCGATCACCCGGTAGGGCAACTCGAGGGCCTGGAGGATCTCCTCCTCGCGGGCCAGGAGCAGCTCGTGCTCGGTGGCCGAGGCCTCGGGGAGCACGAACGACACCATCTCGACCTTGTCGAACTGGTGGACCCGGAAGATGCCCCGGGTGTCCTTGCCGTAGGACCCGGCCTCGCGGCGGAAGCAGGTCGAGAAGCCGGCGTAGCGCAGGGGCAGGGCGCCCGGGTCGAGCAGCTCGTCGCTGTGGGAGGCGACCAGCGGCACCTCGGAGGTGCCGGTCAGGTACAGGTCGTCGTCGGCGGTGCGGAAGATCTGCTGCTCGTCGGTGGGCAGGAAGCCGGTCCCGAACATCGCCTCCCGCCGGACCAGCACCGGGGGGATCATGGGCACGAACCCGGCGGCGGTGAGCCGGTCCATGGCGAACCGGACCAGGGCGAGCTCGAGCAGCGCCCCCGGGCCGACCAGGTAGCCGAAGCGGGCACCGGACACCTTGGCCGCCCGGACGGTGTCGATCGCGCCCAGCAGCTCGCCCAGCTCCAGGTGGTCGCGGACGGGGAAGTCGAAGCCCCGTGGGGTGCCGACCCGGCGCAGCTCGACCGAGTCCTCCTCGCCACCGGCCGGGGCGGCCGGGTCGGGCGGGTTGGGCAGGACAGCCTGGATCTCGGCCAGGGCGGCCTGGGCGGCCCGCAGGCGGGCCTCGGCCTCGGCCAGGCGGTCCGACAGCTCCTTGAGGCCGGCCAGGACCCGCTCGCGCTCCCCGGGGGCGGCCCGGGCGACCTCCTTGCCGCGGCGCTTCTGCTCGGCCCGCAGGGCGTCGACCTCGGTGACCAGGCGCCGGCGCTCGGTGTCGGCCTCCAGCAGCCGGTCGACAAGGTCGGCGGCGCCGGGGCCGCGCTTGGCCAGTGCGGCCTTGACCCCCTCGGGGTCCTCGCGCACCAGCTTCAGGTCCAGCATGCTCCTAGGCTACCGGACCGGCGTCGCCGTATTCCGGAGCTACAATGCGGGAACTTTGGATGAAGGCCGGCTTCGACAGCTTCTCGGCGCCGTGGCCAGGGGCGAGCTGTCCACCGAGGACGCCGTGACCCGCCTGGCCGCCTTGCCGTTCGAGGACCTCGGCTTCGCCCGGGTCGACCACCACCGCGCGCTGCGGGGCGGGCCCGAGGTCGTCTACGGGCCGGGCAAGACGCCGGCCGAGGCGGCCCGGATCGTGGCCGCCCTGCTCGGCCAGGAGGCCTCCCCGGTGCTGGTCACCAAGGCCACGGCCGAGCACGCCGAGGCGGTCCGGGAGGTCGCCCCCGATGCCCGCTGGCATCCCCGCTCGGGGATGCTGGTCGCCAGGGCGGCCGAGCCGGACGAGGTCCAGATGGCCGGCGTTGTCGGGGTGGTCTGCGCCGGGACCGGCGACCTGCCGGTGGCCGAGGAGGCGTGGGTCACGGCCGAGGCCTTCGGCTGCCGGGTCGACACCCTGACCGACGTGGGGGTGGCCGGCGCCCACCGGCTGTTCGCCGAGGCGGCGCGCCTTCAGGCGGCCGACGTGCTGGTGGTGGTGGCCGGGATGGAGGGCGCCCTGCCCTCGCTGGTCGCCGGGATGGTGGCCGCCCCGGTGGTGGCGGTGCCGACCAGCGTCGGCTACGGGGCCGCCTTCGACGGGCTGGCCGCCCTGCTGGCCATGCTGAACTCCTGCGCCGTCGGGGTCAGCGTGGTCAACATCGACAACGGGTTCGGGGCCGGCGCCCTGGCCGCGAGGATTCTGACCACCGCCCGCCGGGCTGTGGGCCGGGAAGGCGGCCGCCAATGACCTTCGCCTACTTCGACTGCTTCGCCGGCGTGGCCGGGGACATGGTGCTGGGGGCGCTGCTGGACGCCGGCGGGTCGCCCGACGCCCTGCGGGCCGGGCTGTCGGGGCTGCCGGTCGACCCCTTCGAGCTCGAGGTGACCCAGGTGGAGCGGGGCGGGATCGGCGCCACCCTTGTCCGGGTCCGGGCCGAGCGGTCCCATGTGATCCGCACCTGGGCGTACCTGCGGGGCGCCCTCGGCGAGGCCGACCTGCCGGCCCCGGTCCGCGACCGGGCCCTGGCCAGCTTCGGCCGGCTGGCCGAGGCCGAGGCCAGGATCCACCGCAAGCCCGTCGACCAGGTCCACTTCCACGAGGTGGGGGCCGTCGACGCGGTCGTGGACATCGTCGGCAGCGCCCTGCTCCTGCACGACTTGGGCGTCACCGAGGTGTGGGCGTCGCCGGTGGCCACCGGGACCGGTCTGGTCCGCAGCGAGCACGGGATGCTGCCGGTGCCCGCCCCGGCGGTGGTCGAGCTGCTCCAGGGGGTGCCGATCTACTCCGGCGGGGTCGCGGCCGAGCTGACCACCCCGACCGGGGCGGCCATCCTGGCCGCCAGCGCCGGCCGCTTCACCGACCTGCCGCCGATGCGGGTGGGCGCCACCGGCTACGGAGCCGGGACCCGCCAGCACGACGAACTGCCCAACGTGCTCCGGGTGCTGCTGGGCGAGCGCACCGAGGATGACTCGGCCGGCGACGGCGGGCTCGTGCTGGAGGCCAACCTCGACGACATGACCCCGGAGCTGGCCCCCTGGGTGCTGGAGCGGCTGTTCGAGGCCGGGGCGGCCGACGTCTGGTTCACCCCGATCCACATGAAGAAGGGCCGGCCCGGCATCACCCTGTCGGTGCTGTGCGCCCCCGGCTCCGACGCGGCCGTGCGCGAGCTGCTGTGGCGCGAGACCTCGACCCTGGGCGTGCGCGGGCTGCCGGTCCGCAAGTGGATGCTGGAGCGGCGGGTGATCACGGTGTCGGTGCCCGGCGGCAAGGTCCGGGTCAAGCTGGGCCTGGACGGCGGCCGGGTGGTCAACCTGGCCCCCGAGTACGCCGACTGCGCCCGCCTGGCCTCGGCCACCGGCCGGCCGCTCAAGGACGTGATGGCCCGGGCCCAGGCGGCGGCGCTGGCGACCCTCGATGCCGAGGACCGCGCCCCCTAGGCGACCGGCACGGCCGGGCTGACCAGCAGCGGCTGGCGCAGCTCGACCTCTTCCAGGCCCTCGACGTAGCTGCGGACGGTGCCGAGCTGGACGGCCATCTCGACCGGCATCTGGCGGTCGGCGGCCCGGGTCTGGCGCTCGGAGGTGAGGTAGGTGAGCTCGGTGAAGCCGGTGCCGTCGGCGTGCTCGGCCACGGTCACCCCGAGCACGTGGGGGGCGTGGTCGCGCAGGGTCCGCTCGACCTCGGCCCGCATGGCAGCCAGTCGGACCGGGTCGGCCAGGCGGCCCTGGACCACCCGGACGAAGCCGGCCTCGCCGGCGTCGCCGTCCTTCATGGTGTGGACCACCGGACAGTCGTACCAGCGGCCGGGGGCGGTCAGGTGGCGGTCGGCCGCGGCCTGCCAGGCGGCCAGCTCGGGCCGGTCGCGGTCGCGCCGGGCCGCCGCCTCGGTGTCGTAGCGCAGGGCGAGGACCAGCTCGCCGCCGTCGCCGATGCCGGCGGTCAGCCGCCGCCAGCCGAGTACGCCGGCGCCGAGCTCCTGGCGCCAGCGGTTGACCTCGGCGAGCGTTGCGGCACCGTCAAAGGCCTGTCCGCGCAGAATCCGGATGAACACCGCAGCTACCCCCCCAGGTCGACGAACGGCTCAGCCTACCCGGCACGCCCGGTCGTCTCAATCTCGGACGCGCGGGCCTCGCGGCGCATGCGCAGCCCGACCACGCCGAGGGCGATCCCAAAGGCGATCGAGACCAGGGCGAGCAGGCTGTGGACGGCCTTGAAGGCGGCGTCGTGGGCGGGGTCGTCGAGGATGTTCCAGATGCGGGTCGTCCACACCCAGATGGTCCAGGCGGCCGCGGCCAGCAGGAGCGTGGAGCGGGTTCGTGTGCGTCGCATGGCCAGATCCTACGGCGTGGGCGCCGGTCCCGCCGCCGCGGCCGGGACCCTCGTCGGTTCGTCCAAGCCGAGGGTCTTGGCGATGTTGGTCTTGAGGATCTCGCTGGTGCCCTCGTACAGGCGCATGGCCCGCACGAACCGGGCCCAGCGCTCCACCCCCATCTCGGTCATGTAGCCGTTGCCGCCGAACACCTGGATGGCCCGGTCGGCCACCCTCCCGACCATCTCGGTGGCCACGTACTTGGCCAGGGCCGCCTCCTGGCGGCCGTCGGCCCCGGCGTCCAGCCGCGCCGCCAGGTCGTAGACCAGCAGCCGAGCCTGGGTGAGCTCGGCCAGGCTGTCCACCACCATGCCCTGGACGTACTGGTTGGCGCCGATCCGGCGGCCGAAGGCCTCCCGGACCTTGGCGTACTCCAGCATCCGCTCGTAGAGATGCTGGGCCATCCCCACGGCCATGGCGGCGATCGACACCCGGCCGCCGTTGATCCAGCGCATGGCCGAGTAGAAGCCGTAGCCCTCCTTGCCGAGCAGGGCGTCCTCGCCGACCCGGCAGTCGGTGAAGACCAGCTCAGCCTGGTGCTCGTCGTACATGGTCCGCTGGCGGCGGCCGACCTCGAACCCGGTGGTCTCGGTGTCGACCAGGAAGCAGCTGATGCCGCCGCGGGCGCCCTTGCCCGGGTCGGTGACGGCGAACAGGATCACGTAGTCGGCCTCGGCCCCGTGGGTGATGAAGTGCTTACGGCCGTTGATCACCCAGCCGCCGTCGGCGCGCTCGGCCCGGGTCCGGATCCGGGTGGCGTCCGAGCCGGCGTCGGGCTCGGACAGGGCGAAGCAGGCCTCCCGCTCGGCCCGCATGGTCGGCTGGAGGTAGCGCTCCTGCTGCTCCGGGGTGCCGTCGAGCAGGATCGGGGTCGGGCCCTCGACGCTGGGGAGGACGCCGCCGGGCATGGCCAGGAGCAGGCCGTGGCGCATGCACTCCTCGACGCACAGGACCAGCCCCAGGTAGCCGACCCCGCCGCCACCGGCCTCCTCGGGCATGAACAGCGAGTAGTAGCCCTCGGCGGCCGAGCGCTTGCGCAGGGCCCGCTTCTCCTCCTGGAGGGCGGCGAAGGTACCGGTCTCGGTGATCTCCTGGGCGTACTGGGCTTCCTTGGGGGCGATCTCCCGATGGATGAAGGTCCGGATCGCCTCCCGCAGCGCGACCAGCTCCTCGGGCAGTTGCACGACCGTCATCTGGGCACCACCTCCGCTGCTGACACCGTGTCCAGCCTAGACCACGCGGCGCCCGTCCTGGAACACCGCCAGGGGTCGTTGCAGGGCGGTGATGTCGGTGGCCGCGTCGCCGTCGGCGACGAGCACGTCCGCGGCCGCGCCCTCGCGCAGGACACCCCGGTCGGCCACGCCCAGCAGGTCGGCGGCCTCGCCGGTGGCCGCCTTGACCGCGGCCAGGACCCCGAGGCCGGCGTCGACCATGAAGGCGGCCTCGCGAGCCGCCCCGCCGCCGTGGGGGTTGTCGGGGGTGCCGGCGTCGGTGCCGGCCACGGCCGGGACGCCGGCGGAGACCGCAGCCCGGAACGAGCGGGCCTGGGCCTCGGCGGCCGGCCGGGCCCGGTCCTTGATCCAGGTGGGCACGCTGGGCCCGCCGAGGATCCCGTGGGGGGCCAGGAAGGTCGCCGACAGGCGGGCCCCGGTGGCCAGGAACAGCTCGATGGCCGCCTCGTCCAGGAACATGCCGTGCTCGATCGAGTCGACCCCGGCCCGCAGGGCGGCCGTCACCCCGCCCTCGCCGATGGCGTGGGCGGCCACGGTCAGCCCCAGACGGTGGGCCTCGTCGACCAGGGCATCCAGCTCAGGCTGGGTGTAGGCGGGCTCGCGGGGGTCGACGCCCTGGGTGAGCACCCCGCCGGTGGCCACCACCTTGATGCAGCGGGCCCCGAGGGCCAGGTTGGCCCGCACGGCCGCCCGCATGGCGTCGGGCCCGTCGGTGACCCGCCCCAGGTAGGGGATGTGGCCGCCGGTCATGGTCACGGCCGGGCCGGAGGCCACCACCCGCGGCCCGGCGACCGTGCCCGCCTCGACGGCCCGGCCGACCAGCACCGCCTCGGCCCCGGGGGCGCCCAGGTCGCGGACCAGGGTGACCCCGTGCTCCAGCTGGCGGCGGGCGTTGGCCACCGCGGCCAGGGTCCGCTCGGCCTCGGTCTTCGGGATGTCGGCGGCCAGGTCGGGGCCGCCGCTGGCCACCAGGTGGACGTGGGCGTCGACCAGCCCGGGCAGCAGGGTGGCCCCGGGGAAGTCGAGGGCCGGGGCCTGCCCGGCGCCCTCGGGGAGGCCGGCCGCCGGCCCGGCGTAGGCGACGCGGCCGCCGGAGACCAGCAGGGCGGCGTCGGGAACCGCCGGGGTGCCGGTGCCGTCGAGCAGGCGCGGGGCGCGCAGCACGACGGGGTCGGGGGTCTCGGGGCCGGTCATGTGGAGTGTGGGCGAAGGGGGACTTGAACCCCCACGTCCTTGCGGACACAGGAACCTGAATCCTGCGCGTCTGCCAATTCCGCCACTCGCCCAGGGGAATCGAGGGCGGATTGTAGCACGGCCGTGACCACCTGAGCCGAGGAACCCGCTGGTCACCGACTAGAGTGGGTACACTGCCGCGTGCCGGTGTGCAGAACGGTTGCTGAGTAGGGAAGGAGTGCCCGAGGGCTCGGACGATGGGGATCTTGCGGGACTTCGAGCGGCGCCTCGAGGGCGCGGTGGAGGGGCTGTTCGCGCGCGCCTTCCGTTCCGGGGTGCAGCCCGTCGAGCTCGGCAAGCGCCTGGTCCGGGAGGTCGAGGACGGGCGCACGGTCGGGGTGAACCGGGTGTACGTGCCCAACGTGTACGTCTACCAGCTGTCGCCCGGCGACCGGGAGCGCTTCGCCGACTACGAGGTCGCCCTCGCCCAGGAGCTGGCCGCCCTGGCCGTGGACACGGCCCGGGAGCGCGACTGGGCCATGCTGGGCCCGGCCCGGATCGAGTTCGAGACGGCCGACGACCTGGAGGTCGGCCGGTTCCGCCTGGAGAGCCGGGTCGAGGCCGCCGAGCAGGAGCGGGACTACGCCGCCGCCGGCTCGGCCGGGCCGGCGGCCGCCCAGCCGGTCGGCCCCCATACCGCCATGCTCCCTGGCCAGCGCCGCCGGCCCAAGGTGCAGGCTCCGGCCAGCCTGGTCCTGGTCCAGGGCGGCCAGCCGATCCGGACCTGGCCGCTGGCCACCGGCGAGATCTCGATCGGCCGGGCCGAGCAGTCCGACATCCCCCTGGCCGACCCGGGCGTGTCCCGCAGCCACGCCCGGGTGGTGCGGGAGGGCGACGACTTCATCGTCGAGGACCTCCGGTCCACCAACGGCACCGAGGTCAACGGCCAGGCCATCCGGCGCCGCCGCCTGGCCAACGGCGACATGCTGAAGCTGGCCAGCTCGACCCTCCAGTTCCGGCGGGAGGGCTGATGCCGCCGATCTTCCTGCTCCTGGTCAAGATCGCCTTCCTGGTCATCCTGTACCTGTTCGTGGCCAGGGCCGTCCGGGCGGTGACCCTTGACGTGTTCGGGCCACGGGCCGAGCGCCGCCGGGCCCGGCCGGCCCGGGCGCCCACCCGCCCGGTGCCGCGGTCCGGCGGTCCCGGCCGGCCGGCCCGGCGCCTGCCCCGCGAGCTGGTGGTGACCGACGAGGGCGGCCGGCGCACGGTTCCGCTCAAGGAGTCGCTGACCGTGGGGCGGGCGGCCACCTGCGACATCGCCATCCGCGACACGTACGTGTCGAACGTGCACGCCCGCATCTACCAGCGCGACGGGTCGTGGTGGCTGGAGGACCTCGGCTCCACCAACGGCACCTACATGAACCGGACACGGGTGCAGCAGCCGACCGCCATCGGCCCCGGGGACGAGGTCAAGATGGGCAAGGCCATCCTGGAGCTGCGCCGCTGATGCGCCTGGTATTCGCGGCCGCCACCGACGTTGGTCGGATGCGCAAGAACAACGAGGACAGCTACCTCAGCTCCAAGCCGGTGGCCGCGGTGGCCGACGGCATGGGCGGCCACAGCGCCGGCGAGGTGGCCAGCGCCATCGCCATCGAGGAGCTGGCCGCCCTGCGGGACCGGGGGCCGTGGGGCAACGAGACCGCCGCCACCGACGACCTCAGGCAGGCCATCCTGCGGGCCAACCGGCGCATCCGTGAGATGGCGGCCAGCGACCGCAAGCTGAACGGCATGGGCACCACCCTGGTCGCCCTGCTCGAGGACGGCGACATGGTGCACGTGGCCAACGTCGGCGACTCCCGCGGCTACCTGCTCCGTCAGGGCGAGCTGTCCCAGGTCACGGTCGACCACTCGCTGGTCCAGGAGCTGGTCGACGACGGCCGGCTGTCCCCCGAGGACGCCGAGCGCCACCCCCAGCGCAGCGTCATCACCCGCGCCCTGGGGATCGACCCCGAGGTCGAGTTCGACCTGTTCACCTACAAGCTCCAGGTCGGCGACCGGCTGCTGCTGTGCTCGGACGGCCTCTCGGACGTGGTCGAGCCGGCCCAGATCCGCAAGGTGCTGCTGCGGGTGCGCAGCGCCCAGCGGGCGGCCCGGGAGCTGGTCACGGTGGCCAACGAGCAGGGCGGCCCCGACAACATCACCGTGATCGTGGTCGACGCCGTCGACGAGGCCGCCGCCGACGTCGAGGAGGCCGGTGGCGACACCACCGGCGACCTGGCCGCCGGGTCGGCCACCGGGGCCCTGCCGGTGGTGGACGACGCCGAGCTGGACGGCGACCGGCGGGCCGGGGCCGGGGGCGGGGGCGGGCGGGCGGCCCGGGCGGCCAAGGACCGCTCGCTGGCCATGCACCGCCGCCTCCAGCGGGTCCTGATCGCCGGGATCGTGGTCGTGGCCGTGGCCGCGCTGCTGGTCGCCGGGCGCAGCTTCCTGTTCAGCCGCTACTGGGTCGGGTTCGACGGCGACACCGTGGCCGTGTTCCAGGGGGTCCCCGGCGACGTGGCCGGGATCCGGTTCTCCCGCCTGGTCGAGCACAGCCCGGTCAGCCGGGCCCAGGTGCCGCCCGGGTACGCGGCCCGGCTCGAGGATGGCGTCCAGGCCGACGACCTGGCCGACGCCCGCAGCATCGCCCTGTGCGCCCCCCAGGTGTTCAGCCCCGACGGCTGTACCGGGGCGGCGCCGACGACCACGGCCACCCCGACGACGGCCGGGGCCACCACCACCCGGGCCCCGGGAGGCTGATCGGTGGAGTCCCGCCGCAACGTCGAGCTGTCGCTGCTGCTCCTGGCCCTGATCCTGTCGGTCGGGGCGTATGTGATCGTCGGCCTGGCCGCCGACAACGAGGTGCCGGCGGGCAGCGCCGGCTACGGCGCCACCCTGGCCGGCCTGTTCCTTGGCGCCCACATGGTGCTGCGCTGGAAGGCCCCCCAGGCCGACCCGATCCTGCTCCCGGGGGCGGCCCTGCTCAACGGCCTCGGCCTGGTCATGGTCCGCCGCCTCGACTACGCCGAGGCGGCCAAGGAGAACTACCGGCCCGAGGCGCCGGCCCAGGCCCTCTGGACGGTGCTCGGGGTGGCGGTGTTCGTGGCCGTGATCCTGGTCATCCGCGACCACCGGGTGCTGGACCGCTACCGCTACACCTGGCTGCTGCTCGGCGTGGCGCTGCTCATGCTGCCGGTGCTGCCGGTGCTGGGCCGGGAGATCAACGGCGCCCGCCTCTGGATCCGCATCGGCCCGTTCTCCGGCCAGCCGGCCGAGGCGGCCAAGATCGCCCTGGTGGTGTTCCTGGCCGCCTACCTGGCCGAGCGCAAGGAGCTGCTGGCCACCGCCACCTACCGGGCCGGGCCGTTCCTGCTGCCCGAGATCAAGTACTTCATGCCCCTGCTGCTGGCCTGGGCGGCCAGCCTGTTCGTGCTCTTCTTCGAGAAGGACCTCGGCTCCAGCCTGCTGTTCTTCGGGATGTTCGTGATCCTGCTGTACGTGGCCACCGGGCGGTTCTCCTACGTCGCGGCCGGGCTCGGCCTGTTCGTCACCGGGGCCGTGATCGCCTACAACCTGTTCGGCCACGTCCAGACCCGGGTGGCGACCTGGCTGGACGTCTGGGAGTACTACGACGACCGCGGCTTCCAGCTCGCCCAGGGCCTGTTCGCCATGGCCACCGGGGG
>JASLBL010000518.1 GCA_030146615.1 Actinomycetes bacterium | reverse complement strand
TCGACGAGCTGGCCGCCGGGCGCGAGCTCCCGGCCGAGGGGGTAGGTGGCGAGGCCGCCGCCCTGGCCACCCTGGCCGCTGAGCTGCGGGCGGCCGCGCCAGCCCCGCCGCCCGGCCGCGCTCGGCCGCTCCGGGCGGCGGGGCTGGCGCGGCCGCCCGCAGCTCAGCGGCCAGGGTGGCCAGGGCGGCGGCCTCGCCACCTACCCCCTCGGCCGGGAGCTCGCGCCCGGCGGCCAGCTCGTCGAGGGCCCGGTCGAGACCGGCCAGGGCGGCCAGCTCGTCGTCCGGGTTCATGGGCCCGTTCCCGTGGGGCTCCGTCATCCGGCCGTCACCCCCATCGCCTCCCGGAGCGAACGCAGGGCCCGGTGCTGGGCGACCCGCACCGCCCCCTCCGACTTGCCGAGCACGTCTGCGACCTGGGCCGCGGACAGGCCGCCGAGCACCCGAAGGGCCAGGACCTCCTGCTGGTCGGCCCGAAGCCGCCGGAAGGCGCCGGCGACCTCGGCCCGCCGCTCGGCGGCCAGCACGGCCTCCTCCGGGCCGCCGGCCGACGGGTGGACGGCCTCGTCCAGCTCGACCTCGCGCCGGCGGAACCGGCGCCGGAAGTGGTCGGCGACCCGGCGGTGGGCGATCGTGAACAGCCACGCCTCGAAGTCGGTCCCGGGCTTATAGGCGCCGAGGTTGCGGCACACAGCCTCGAACGTCTCGCTGGTCACGTCCTCCGCCTTCTCCGCGTCGCCGAGCCTGCCGGTGGCGAACCGGGCGACCCGGTCACGATAGGTGTCGTAGAGCTGCCCGAGCGCAGCCGCGTCCCCGGCCCGGGCGTCCCGGACCATCGCCTCCACGTCGACCTCGGTCAGCTCGGCCATCCCCCCCTTCATCGCGGCCCCCGGCGATTCGTTACCGCCCGATCTTGCGCGCTGTTATGACGCTGTTGTGACAGTGCGCCCTGATCGGTGTGGACGCCCCGCTCGGCCATCGGACCGCACTTGTATGATCGTTCAATCATGAGACCTCTACACCGATTCACGGTGCTGCCCACCGTGCCTGACGCCCTCACCCCACTGCGCGTCCTCGCCCACAACCTCCGCTGGAGCTGGCACCCCGCCACCCAGGAGCTGTTCCGCACCATCGATCCCGCCGGCTGGGAGGCCTCCGGGCACAACCCGCTGCGGATGCTGAACGAAACCGACGCCCACGTGCTCGAGCAGGCCGCCGCCGACCCCGACTTCCTCGCCCGCCAGCAGAACCTGCTCGACGACCTCGAGGCCTACCTCGACGAGCCCCGCTGGTACCAGACCCTGGCCAACGCCCCCTCCCGCATCGCCTACTTCTCCCCCGAGTTCGGCGTCAGCGAGGTCCTTCCCCAGTACTCCGGCGGCCTCGGCGTGCTCGCCGGCGACCACCTCAAGGCGGCCAGCGACCTCGGCGTGCCCGTGGTCGGGGTCGGCCTCTTCTACCGCTCGGGCTACTTCCGCCAGTCGCTGACCGCCGACGGCCGTCAGCAGGAGTCCTACCCGGCCTTCAACCCCCACGAGCTGCCCTTCGAGCTGGTCCGGGACACCGACGGCAAGCCGCTGCTGGTCTCGGTGCGCCTGCCCGACGGCGTGCTCCACGCCCAGATCTGGCGGGCCGAGGTCGGCCGGGCGCCGCTCCTGCTGCTCGACTCCGACGTGGACGAGAACGGGCCGGCCGAGCGGGCGGTCACCGACCGGCTGTACGGCGGCGGGGGCGAGCACCGCCTGCGCCAGGAGATCCTCCTCGGCATCGGCGGGGTTCGGGCCCTGCACGCCCTCGGGATCGAGCCCGAGGTGTTCCACACCAATGAGGGCCACGCCGGGTTCCTTGGCCTGGAGCGCATCCGCCGCCTGATCCAGGAGCAGAGCCTGGACGCGGCCACCGCCATCGAGACCGTCCGGGCCGGGACCATCTTCACCACCCACACCCCGGTGTCGGCCGGCATCGACCGCTTCCCGCGGTCGTTCATCGAGCGCTACTTCGGCGAGCACGGGGTCGAGACCGGCCTCGGGGTCGACCAGATCGTCCAGCTCGGGGCCGAGCCCGACGGCGACCACTCGATGTTCAACATGGCCATCATGGGCCTGCGTCTGGCCCAGCGGGCCAACGGCGTCAGCCGCCTCCACGGCCAGGTCTCCCGCGGCATGTTCTGCGGCCTGTGGTCCGGGTTCGAGCAGGCCGAGGTCCCTATCGGGCACGTGACCAACGGGGTCCACGCCGGCACCTGGATCAACCGCGAGTTCACCCAGCTGTTCGAGCGGCGCCTCGGGGCCGACTTCCGCGTCTCGGCCCAATCCTGGGAGCCGCTGGCCGACACCCCGGACGAAGACGTCTGGAAGCTGCGGCGGCTGGCCCGCGAGCGGCTGGTCGACGACGTGCGCGCCCGGCTGAAGAAGGCCTGGCTGGCCAGGGGGGCCAGCGAGGGCCAGCTGGGCTGGATCGACCGGGCCTTCGACCCGGAGGTCCTGACCGTCGGGTTCGCCCGCCGGGTGCCGTCCTACAAGCGGCTCACCCTGCTGCTGGAGGACGAGGAGCGGCTGACCCGGCTGTTGCTGGACGAGGAGCGGCCGATCCAGCTGCTGATCGCCGGCAAGGCTCACCCGGCCGACGAGGGCGGCAAGTCACTGATCGCCGACTTCGCCCGCTTCGCCACCCAGGCCAAGGTCCGGCACCGGGTCGCGTTCCTGCCCGACTACGACATGGCCATGGCCAGGACGCTGGTCGCCGGGTCCGATGTGTGGCTCAACAACCCGCTGCGGCCGTACGAGGCCTGCGGGACCAGCGGCATGAAGGCGGCCCTCAACGGCTGCCTCAACCTGTCGATCCGCGACGGCTGGTGGGACGAGCTCTACGACGGCCACAACGGCTGGGCGATCCCCTCGGCCGACGACCCGACGATCGAGCCCGACCGCCGCGACCGGCTGGAGGCGGCGTCCATCTACGACCTGCTCGAGCACGAGGTCCTGCCGCTGTTCTACGACCGGCCGGACGGCCTGCCCAGGGCCTGGATCTCGATGATCAAGCACAACCTGATCTCGCTCGGGCCGGCGATCCTGGCCAGCCGCATGGTCCGCGACTACACCGAGGGCTACTACGTGCCGGCCGCCACGACCTCGCGGCGGCTGGCCGGCGACGACTTCGCCGCCTCCAGGGAGCTGGCCGCCTGGAAGCGCCGGGCCGCCGCGGCCTGGCCGGGCGTTGCCGTGCGCCGGGTCGAGAACGGTGTCAAGGAGCGCCTGCTCGGCGCCAGGTTCACGGTCAGGGCATTCGTGGAGCTGGGCGACCTCGACCCCGGCGAGGTCGAGGTCCAGGTCGCCTACGGCAGGGTCGACGACGCCGACGACCTGCCCGAGGTCGAGCTGGCCACCCTCAAGCAGGACGGCCAGCGCACCGCCGACGGCTGGGCCTTCGAAGGCGAGGTCCCCCTCGCCACCCCCGGCGCCTTCGGCTACACGGTGCGGGTCGTCCCCCGCCACGTCGGCCTCGCCACCGCCTCCGAACTCGGCCTGGTCGCCTGGGCCTGACTTCGGCCCTGGGCCTGGGCTCAGACGCCGGGGTGGGCTGGGCCTAGGCGCGCCGGCCGCCGCCGACGTTGCGGGTGCCGCCGATCTCGCCGGTCTCGGCCTCGAGCAGGACGCGGAGCAGGAGCACGACCCAGGTCCGGTAGGGGCGCCAGGCCAGGGCTCGCTCCTCCAGCCACTCGCGGTCGGGCGGCTCGTCGAGGTCGTAGGCGAGCGCGGCCCCACGGCACAGGCGAGGCTCGTGCAGGGGCAGGTGGTCGGGGTCGCCGGCCCCGCGGAGCAGCACCAGCTCGGCTGAGAAGTCGCCGATCCCCTGGAGCTGCTTGAGCTCGGCCAGGGCCTGGTCGCGCGGCAGCCCGCGCAACCGGGCCCCGTCCAGCCGGCCGTCGGCGGCCGCGTCGCCCAGCGCCCGGAGGTTCTCGACCTTGCGAGCGAACAGCCCCGGGAACCCCTCCAGCCCCGCCAGGCGGCCCGGGCCGGGGAACGCGTGACGGACGTCGCCGTGGATGTCGACCGTCTGGCCGAGCTCGGCCGCCATCCGCTCCTTGATCCTGGCCGCCTGCACGATCCGGATCCGGTGCCCGATCAGCGCCCAGGCGGCCGCCTCGTACGGTGAGAAGAACCCGACCGGCCGCAGTCCCGGCCAGCGCCCCTGCAGCTCCCCGACCACCGGGTCCCGCTTCCCCGCCGCAGGGAAGCCGGTCCCGTCGACGTCCAGCGACAGGATCCGCGCCACCTGCTCCCGCACCACCTCGGGGTCGGGCTCCCCGAACACCTCCCCCACTACCACCCCGTCCGGCTGCCGCAGGCACACCCCGGCCGCCGCCTCCTCCCCGTCCGGGACGAACGCCAGGTGCAGATGCCCCTCCGCATCCGCCGCCCGGTGCGCCGCCGGGGAGAACCCCTCGAGGAACGCCGCGCTCGCCGCCAGCGAGAACGGCCCCCGCGGTACCAGTTCGAACCTTGCCATCGCCGCCATCCCATCATCTCGTGCTCCTCACGGTGGCCGAGCCTACGCCGGGCGAGAAGGACGCAGCCCGGGGGTTTCCACAGCCCCTGTCCGCGTCAGGCCCGGACCAGCAGGGCGTGGGGCAGGGTGGCGAGGAGGTGGTCCGTCGAGGTGGGACCGCCGGGGTGGTCGGCGCCGCAGAGCAGGTCATGCCAGGGCCCAGAGGGCAGCTCGATCCAACCGTCTGCCCCCCCGCTCGTGAACCGGGTGGCGACCACGACCAGCCGGTCGCCACCGCGGGTGAACGCCGCCAGATGGTGGGGAGCCTCGAGGGGGCGGTAGCCGGTGAACAGCTCCGGACGTTCGCGGCGGAGGCGGAGGACCGTTCGGGTGATCTGGAACTTGAGGGAGGTGTCGCCCTCGAAGGGGACGGGGTGGCGGTTGTCGGGGTCGACCAGGACCAGTTGCTCGGTCTCGGTGCCCTGGTAGGTGTCGGGGGTGCCGGGGCTGGTGAGGCGGAGGAGGGCCAGGGCGGCGGCTTTGCGCCGGCCAGCGGGGGCGAGCTCGGCGACCAGGTCTTCGAGCTCGGCCAGGAGCGCGCCGTCGGCGTAGGCGCGGGCGACCAGCCCCGCCACGGCCTCCTCGTAGAACGGGTCGGGGTCGGTCCAGGTGGTGTGGAGGCCGGCCTCGCGGACGGCCTTCTCCATGTAGGCGAGGCAGCGAGCCTGCTCGAGGGGCCAGGCGCCGGCCATGGTCTGCCAGAGCAGGAGGGCGTCGGCCGGGTCGACCCCGGCGGCCAGGCGGGCGGTCCAGCGGTCGGCCAGGGGCCACCAGCGGTCGGGGCACTCGCTGAGCACGGCCAGGCGGGCGCGGACGTCCTCGCCCCGCTTGGTGTCGTGGGTCGAGGTGGCGAGCATGCTCTGGGGCCAGCGGGCCTCGCGTTCGGCGTTGGCCTGGTGGAGCTCGGCCACCGGGCGGCCGAAGACGCCGAGGTTGCCGCCGACCTCGTTGCGGGCGACCAGGCGGGTGTCGCGGTACAGGGCGGTGTCCTCGACCCCCTTGGCCATGGCCGGGCCGCTGAGCTGCTGGAACCGCCGGACGGCCTCGGGTGCCGGGGCCTCGAGGGTCAAGGCGGCGACCAGGCGGAGGAGGGCCGCCGCCCCGGCCGCGTCCAGGGCCGGCCGGGCGGCCGCGGCCGCCTCCTCCACGACCTTGCGGTCGGCGTCGGAGATCCCGTCGGTCACATAGGTCCGGTAGACGGGCAGGTGGGCGGCCAGCGCGACCACCGCCGCCCGGTTGGCGGCCTGGTCGCCGGGCAGGTGGGCGGCCACCCCGGCGACCTCGGCGCCGAAGTCGCGCTCCAGTCGTTCCCGCTTGCAGGCCAGGGCGACGGTGGCCGGGTCGGGGTCGTCGCCGGTGAGCTCGCGGTAGCCCTCGGCGAAGGCACCGGCGGCCGCCGGGTCGACCAGCACCCCGTCGGCGACAGCCAGGAACTCGTAGCCGGTGGTGCCGGCGACCGGCCAGCCGGGGAGGCGCTCGCCCTCCTCGAGGATCTTCTCGACGACCACGAACGGCACCGCGGCGGCCAGCCGCCGGAGGTACGCGGCCGGGTCGGCCAGGCCGTCGATGTGGTCGACCCGGACCCCGTCGACCAGGCCATCGCCGACCAGCCGGAGGACGGTGGCGTGGGTCAGCTCGTACACCTCGGTGTCCTCCTGGCGGACACCGATGAGCTCGTTGACGGTGAAGAAGCGGCGGTAGTTGAGGTCGACCGCGGCCCGGCGCCACTCGACCAGCTCGTAGTGCTGCTGCTCCAGCCGGTCGGTGCCGGGGGCCATCGGGAACCGGTGCTCGTGGTAGGTGATCCAGCCGTCGCCCACCTTGACCTGGTCGGCGACCTGCTCGAGGGGGCCGCCGAGCACCGGCAGGCGGACCCGGCCGCCGCCGGCCTCCCAGTCGATGTCGAACACCCGCGCCGCCTCGGCGCCCGGGCCGCCGCGGAGGGTCTCGACCCACCAGGGGCTCTCGGCCGAGGTGGTCATGTGGTTGGGGACCAGGTCGACGATCAGGCCCATGCCGTGGTCCCGGAGAGCGGCCACCAGCTCGCCCAGGCCGTCCTCGCCGCCCAGCTCGGGGCTGACCTGGGTCGGGTCGACCACGTCGTAGCCGTGGCTGGAGCCGCTCCTGGCCCGCAGGATGGGTGAGGTGTAGAGGTGGGAGACGCCGAGGTCGGCCAGGTAGGGCACGGCCGCCCGGGCGGCCGCGAACGGGAACGCCCCGGACAGCTGCACCCGGTAGGTGGATTGAACGACCATCATCCGACGATACCGCCCTGACCATGGCACAGGCGCTCTTGGGGGCCGTGGGGAGCTCGCTCCCCCCACATGGACCAGGGATTGCCTTGTTAATCTGCCCCCATGAACTATGTGGGACAGACGGCGGTTGGCCTGGCCGCGGCGGTCCGGTCGGGGCAGGCGTCGCCGGTCGAGGTGCTGGAGGAGCACCTGGAGCGGATCGCCGCCCTCGACGGCCGGCTGGGGGCGTTCCGGGTGCTGAGGACCGACCAGGTCCGGGCCGAGGCCCGGGCCCTGGAGGACCGAGGTGACCTGGCCGGGCTACCGCTGGCCGGGGTGCCGGTGGCCGTCAAGGACAACGTCGACCTGGCCGGGGTGCCGACCCGCAACGGCTCGGTCGCGACCACCGACGAGCCGGCGGCGGCCGACGCCGAGGTGGTCCGGCGGCTCCGGGAGGCCGGGGCGCTGCTGGTCGGCAAGACCAGCGTGCCCGAGCTCTGCCTCTGGCCGTTCACTGAGAGCGAGGCCTTTGGGGCGGCTCGCAACCCCTGGAGCCACGACCACACCCCCGGCGGGTCGTCGGGCGGCAGCGCCGCCGCGGTGGCCTCGGCCATGGTCCCGATCGCCTTGGCCACCGACGGCGGCGGCTCGATCCGCATGCCCGCCTCCAACTGCGGGCTGCTCGGCATCAAGCCCGGCCCGGGCGTGGTGCCCTTCCCCGAGGACGGGGTGTCGGCCTGGTCCGGGATGAGCGAGTTCGGGCCGCTGGCCACCACCGTCGCCGACCTCGGGCTGGCCCTCGACGTGCTCGCCGGCACCGGGACCTACCGGGCGGTGGCCCCGCCGGAGCGGCCGCTGCGGATCGGGGTCAGCGTCAAGCCGGGGGCGGCCGGGGTCAGGGCCCACCCGGAGGTCCGGGCCGCCACCGAGGCCACCGCCCAGGTCCTGGCCGACGCCGGGCACCAGGTCGAGACGACCGACCCGCCGTGGCGCAACGGCGACGCCGCCCAGTTCCTCCAGCGGGTCTTCCACGGCGCCGCCGAGGACGCCGACCGACTGCCCTGGAAGGCCCTCGAGGTCCGGACCCGGACCGAGGCCCGGGTGGGCCGGCTGCTGCGCCGGGCCGGGCCGGCCCCGGAAGGCCCGCCGGAGCGGGTCGTCGCCCGCTACCGGGACTGGTTCGAGAACCACGACGTCCTGCTCAGCCCAACCCTGGCCGCGCCGCCGCTGCGCGTCGGCGCCTACCGGGGCAAGGGCCTGACCCGGACCCTGCTCGGCCTGAGCGCCTACATGCCGTTCTGCCCGCCCCTCAACCTGGTCGGGTTCCCGGCGGCTTCGGTCCCGGCCACCACCTCGGCCGACGGCCTGCCCCTGGGGGTCCAGCTGGCCGCCGCCCCCGGTGGCGAGGCCCTGCTGCTGTCGGTGGCCCGCCAGCTCGAGACCCTCCGTCCCTGGCCCCGCCACGCCCCGCTGGACTGGGTGGCCGCGCCGTCCTGAGCCGGCTGCCAGAATGGGCGCCATGACCCCGGAGCCAACACGCCGGCGGAGCTGGCTGCTGTCGGGCGACTTCGGCCGCTTCTGGCTGGGCCAGACCATCTCCAACCTCGGCAGCTCGTTCACCATGTTCGCGCTGCCCCTCCTGGTGTTCAACCTGACCGGCTCGCCGATCAACCTGGGCATCACCACGGCCGCCGAGTTCGTCCCGTACCTGCTCTTCGGGCTGGTCATCGGGGCCTGGGTCGACCGGGTGGACCGCCGGCGCCTGATGATCGCCACCGACCTGGCTCGGGCGGCCGTGATCGCCACCATCCCGCTGCTGGCCGCCCTCGACGCCCTGACGGTCGGCTGGGTGTACGCGGTCGCCTTCGCCAGCGCCACGCTGACCATCGCCTTCGACGCCGCCCAGTTCGCGGCCATCCCGAGCCTGGTGCCCTCCGGCGACGACCTGGTCAGCGCCAACGGCCGCGTCCAGGCCAGCTACTCGGCCGCCCAGGTCGCCGGGCCGGTGCTGGCCGGCCTGCTGGTCACGGTGGCCCCGGTGCAGCAGGTGCTGCTGGTCGACGCGGCCTCGTTCCTGGCCTCGGCCGGCACCCTGGCCCTGATCCGCCGGGCCTTCAACGCCTCCGAGGAGGAGGGCCCGCGGCGGGCCATCCGCCACGACATCATGGACGGCCTGCGCTATGTCCTCGGCCACCCGGTGCTGCGCAACATCTCGGCCATGATGGCCCTCATCAACCTGGTCAGCGCCACCGTGTACGCGCAGCTGGTGGTGTTCGCCAAGCGCCAGCTCGACGCCAGCGACAGCCAGGTGGCCCTGCTGTACGCGGCCGGCAGCGCCGGCGTGGTGCTGCTGTCGCTGGCCGCCGGGCCGGTGCGGCGGCGGCTGTCGTTCAGCGTCGCCGCCCTCGGCGCCCTGCTGCTCGACGGGCTGCTCACAATCGTCCTGGCCGCAACCCGCTGGTACTGGGCGGCGCTGGTGCTGTGGGCGGCCATCCTCGGGCTCGGCATGTTCTTCAACATCAACACCAGCAGCCTGCGCCAGCAGATCGTCCCCAACCACCTGCTCGGCCGGGTGATCAGCATCGCCGGCGTGCTCGCCTGGTCGGCCATCCCGGTCGGTGCCCTGGCCGGCGGCTGGGCCATCGAGCGCTCCGGCAGCGTGGCCCTCGTCTACGGCGTCATCGGGGCCCTGGTCGCCCTGCTGGCGCTCGCCTTCTCCTTCGGCCCGGTCGGCCACGCCGACCGCTATATGCCGGCCGGCCAGGAAGCTCAGCGCTCGTAGGTGGCGGCCGGGACGAAGTAGACGTCGCGGTTCTCGGCCAGGAGGTTGAGGTCGAGGCTGTCGTAGCCGAAGGCCACGCCCTCGACGTTGGTCGCGCCGGCGAGCTGGACGGTCCAGGCCGGGGGGCGGCTGATCAGGTCGGCCACCAGGGCGGGGCCGTCCAGGGACGGGTCGGCGGCCTGGTAGACGTAGAGGACGGTGTGGGTGTCGACGGCCAGGCGGGCCCGGTCGGTCGACAGGTCGGCGCCGGACAGGTTGGCGACCTGGCCGGCCAGCACGCCGACCTTCTCCAGGGTGACGGCGGCGTCAGGGTCGAGGCTGGGGAACCTGTACAGGGTCGACCGCTCGGCCTTGTCGATCAGGTAGGGGACGTCGTCGACCAGGAACATCGCCTCGGCGTTGCGGCCGGCGCAGCCCGACGGCGGGTCGGGGAACCGGTATCGGTAGGTGGCCAGCAGCTCGGCCGGGCCGTCGGCCGCCGGGTCGGGCTCGCGGACCTTCAGCAGCGCGGTGTCGGTGCGGTCGCACTCGTTGTTGCCGATGTCGGCGATCCAGAGGTTGCCGTCGCGGTCGCGGCCGATGTCCTCCCAGTCGCGGGCCGGGACGGGCATGGGGATCGCCTTGAACGCGGCCCCGGCGACCTCGCCGACGCTGCCGTCGGCCACCTTGTAGGCGTAGAGGGCGTTCTGGGGCCGGCCCGGCCGGTCCTGGCCGCCCCGGTCCCTGATCGCCCACAGGACCCCCGGGTAGCGCTTGGAGGCGACGATCCCCGACCCGCCGCCGGCGGCGAACGCCCGCTGCCGGACCTCGACCCCGGGGTCCCGCCCCCCGGCGGCGCCGCTGGTCGGCGGCGAGGTCGGCGTGGTCGGCGGCGTCTCGCCACCCCCGCACCCGGCAACCACGAGGAGCAGCAGCAGGACGGCGAGCCGCCGCGGGCGTGCCCTCATGCGCGCCTGCGCAGCACCGCGAGGCTGCGCGAGGTCATCGAAAGCTGCTCACCGGCCAGGTAGCTGGGGGCGTCGGCCCCGGGCGGGCGCACATAGGCCAGGCCGGTGTCGGCGACCAGCTCGTACTCCTTGGCCCAGGGGTCACCGGGGAGGGTGAACAGGGCCGGCTCGGTGCCGCCGTTGAGCAGCAGCAGGAAGCTGGTGTCGACCACCCGCTGGCCCCGCGGCCCCCGGTCGGGGAGCTCCTCGCCGTTGAGGAACACCCCGAGGGTGGAGACGTCCGGGGCCCGCCAGTGAGTCTCGTTCATCTCGTGCCCGTCGGGGGTGAACCAGCCGATGTCCTTGACCCCGGAGCCGTGGATGGCCTGGCCCTGGAAGAACTTGCGCCGCCGGAACACCGGGTGGTCGCGGCGCAGCGCGATCACCGACCTGGTGAACTCGATCAGCGCCTCCTTGTTGTCGTCCAGCTCCCAGTCGACCCAGGAGATCTCGTTGTCCTGGCAGTAGGCGTTGTTGTTGCCCTGCTGGGTGCGGCTGAACTCGTCGCCGGCGAGCAGCATCGGCACCCCGGCCGACAGCAGCAGGCTGGCCAGAAGGTTGCGCTTCTGGCGCTCGCGCAGGTGGTTGACCTCGAGGTCGTCAGTCGGGCCCTCGACGCCGCAGTTCCAGGAGCGGTTGTCGGTCGTCCCGTCGCGGTTGCCCTCGCCGTTGGCCTCGTTGTGCTTGTCGTTGTAGCTGACCAGGTCGTTCAGGGTGAAGCCGTCGTGGCAGGTGACGAAGTTGATGCTGGCGTACGGCCGGCGGCCGTCGGACTGGTAGAGGTCGCTGGAGCCGGTGAGCCGATAGGCGATGTCGGCCACCCCGGTGCGGGCGCCGCGCCAGAAGTCGCGCATGGTGTCGCGGTAGCGGCCGTTCCACTCGGTCCACAGGACCGGGAAGTTGCCGACCTGGTAGCCACCCTCGCCGACGTCCCACGGCTCGGCGATCAGCTTGACCCGGCTCACCACCGGGTCCTGGTGGATCAGGTCGAAGAACGCCGACAGCCGGTCGACCTCGTGGAAGCTGCGGGCCAGGGCGGAGGCCAGGTCGAAGCGGAAGCCGTCGACGTGCATCTCCTCGACCCAGTAGCGCAGCGAGTCCATGATCAGGGCCAGCACCTGGGGATGGCGGGCGTTCAGGGTGTTGCCGGTGCCGGTGTAGTCCATGTAGAAGCGCCGGTTGGAGTCCACCGTCCGGTAGTAGGAGTTGTTGTCCAGGCCCCGGAACGACAGCGTCGGGCCCATGTGGTTGCCCTCGGCGGTGTGGTTGTAGACGACGTCCAGGATCACCTCGATCCCGGCCGCGTGCAGGTTGCGGACCATCGTCTTGAACTCGCTCACCTGCTGGCCTCCGGTCCCGGTGGAGGAGTAGCGGGCCTCGGGGGCGAAGAAGCCGATCGAGTTGTAGCCCCAGTAGTTGGTCAGCCCCATCTGGACCAGGTGGTGCTCGGACACGAAGTGGTGGACCGGCAGCAGCTCCAGGGTGGTCACGCCCAGGCGCTGGAGGTGGGCCACCACCGGGTCCGAGCCCATGGCGGCGAAGCTGCCCCGCTGGTGCGGGGGCACGCCGGGGTGGCGCATGGTGAACCCGCGGACGTGGGCCTCGTAGATGACCGTGTCCGCCCAGGGCACGTTCGGGCGGCGGTCGTCGCCCCACGGGAAGGCGTCGTGGACCACCACCGACCTGGGCACGTGCGGGCTCGAGTCGCGGTCGTCGGGGTGGAGGTCGTCGCCGCCGACCTTGTAGCCGAACACCGACTCGTCCCAGTCGACCATCCCCTCGACGGCCCGCGCGTACGGGTCGAGCAGGAGCTTGGCCGGGTTGCTGCGCTCCCCCCGCTCGGGGTCGTAGGCGCCGTGGACGCGGAAGCCGTAGCGCTGGCCGGGGCCGACCTCGGGCACGTAGCCGTGCCAGGTGTGGGCAGTGACCTCGGGCAGGCGCAGCCGCCGCTCGACCCCGGTCTGGTCGAACAGGGCCAGGTCGACGGCGTCGGCCCCCTCGGCGTAGACGGCGAAGTTGGTGCCCTCGCCGTCCCAGGTCGCCCCCAGCGGACGGGGCTGCCCT
>JASLBL010000413.1 GCA_030146615.1 Actinomycetes bacterium | reverse complement strand
GTGTGTATCTCGGCCGCCAGGGTGGTGAGGGGCCGGATCGCGCCAGGCCTCCTCCGGGAGCTTGCAGCCGGCCTTGGACCCCGGTGGGGTCACCGACCAGCGCGCCGCCTGGTTCAACCCAGACGGCACTCGGCGCCGCCGACGGCGCCGTGTACGGTAGCAACGACCGCCGCGTGGCCGCGCACACAAGGCGTCAACTCGGCCCGCCTCGGCTCGCGGCCTGGGAGGTGGCTTGTGATGTCGGCCGTCACCGAGCACCTAGAGCAGCGGGGCAGCGCCTTCGAGCTGCTCCCCCACCGGCAGGCCTACACCTCCACCGACGAGGCCCGAGCGCTGGGCATCGACGCCGGCGAAGTCCTCAAGACCCTCGCAGTCCGCACCGGGCCCGGCTATGCGCTGGCGGTCATCCCCTCCTCCTGCCGGCTGGACCTGCACCTGGTCCGGGACGCGCTGGGCGACCACCAGGCCCGCCTGGCCAGCGAGGAGGAGCTCGCCCGCGACTTCCCCGGCTACCAGTTGGGCGCCCTGCCCCCGCTGGGGACCCTGTTGGGCAGCCAGGTGTTCATCGACCCGGAGGTGCTCGAGCACGACCTGGTGGTGTTCGCGGCTGGCAGCCAGACCGAATCGGTCAGAATGCGGACCCGGGAGCTGTTCGGCGGCGAGCAGATCACCACCGTGCCGCTGATCAAGCAGGCCGACTGGGGCAGCGACGACCTGATCAGTCGGCGGCGAGCGGCCCAGCAGGATCTGGCAGACGGCGGGCACCCAGCGCCGTAACGGGCTTCGACCCGGCGAACCCCCACCGGTCCCAGCGGTCTGCCCTAACGACACCGGTCGCAGCATGTCCCGGGATTGAGCATCGGGTTACGACGATGGTGAGGTGGCCAGCTGGACGGTCTGGGTGAGCCCCAACTTCCCGGTCCCCAACGGCGCTGCGCCTGAACGCCTAACTTCATCCCTGACGGTCCGCAGCGACCTGCACAAACGCAGATTCGCACAGCGGTGGGCTGCCACTTACTCGCACGGAGGCATGCTCCCTTCGCGGCTTGACGTCGGACCGGCACGTGGCGGGAGCAGGCAGCAGGTCTGAGTTGGTCACTGCGCCGCCTGGTCGTGGACAGCGCGCATGGCCCGGACACGGTCGGGTGCGGACGGTAGAGTCACCGCCATGCAGCAGACGCGGGCGGCGCCACCGGCGACCTTGGAGGCGGTGTTGGAGCGGATCACCTACGCCAACCAGGACACCGGCTACACCGTCGCTCGGGTGGCGACCGCTCGTTCCAGTGACCTGCTGACGGTGGTCGGTCCCCTGCTGGGGGCCCAGCCCGGGGAGAGCCTGCGCCTGCAGGGTCGGTGGGCCAGCCATCCCCAGTACGGCCGCCAGTTCCAGGTCGAGGCCTACACCACCGTGCTGCCGGCGACCATCCAGGGGATCCGCCGCTACCTGGGCTCGGGGCTGATCAAGGGGATCGGGCCCAAGATGGCCGAGCGGATCGTGGACCAATTCGGCCCGGCCACCCTGGAAGTGATCGAGCAGCAGCCGGGCCGGCTGGTCGAGGTCCCGGGGCTGGGTCCCAAGCGCACGGCGATGATCACCGCCGCCTGGGAGGAGCAGCGGGCCATCAAGGAGGTGATGGTCTTCCTGCAAGGGGTGGGGTTGTCGACCTCGCTGGGGGTGCGGATCTACAAGACCTACCGGGATGAGGCGATCGAGGTCGTCCGGCGGGAGCCGTACCGGCTGGCCGGCGATGTGTGGGGGATTGGGTTCAAGACCGCCGACCAGCTCGCCCAGCGCCTGGGCATCCCGCATGACAGCCCTCAGCGGGTCAAGGCGGGGCTGCAGTTCGCGCTGTCGCAGGCCGCCGAGGACGGGCACTGCTATCTGCCCGAGGCCGAGCTGGTGACCAAGGCGACCGAGCTCCTGGAGGTTGACCTTGGGTTCACCGGGCGCTGCCTGGAGGAGCTGATCGCTGAGGAGGGTGTGGTCGCTGAGCCCCTCCCGACCGCCGCCGTGTCCCCGGGCGTTCGGGACGGGACAGGGCGGGCGATCTGGCTGGTGCCGTTCCACCGTGCCGAGCGGGCCCTCGCCGGTGGGCTGCTGCGCCTGCTCGACACGCCCGGCGATCGCCTGGCCAGCTTCCAAGCGGTGGACTGGCCGGTCGCGCTGGACTGGTTACGCCGGACGACCGGCGTCACCCTGGCCCCCGAACAGCAAGCGGCGGTCCGGCTGGCCCTGACCGAGCGGGTGGCGGTGCTGACCGGCGGGCCGGGCTGCGGCAAGAGCTACACCGTACGCGCGGTCGTCGCCCTGGCCCTTGCCAAACGGGCCAAGGTCCTGCTGGCCGCGCCGACCGGGCGGGCCGCCAAGCGCCTTGGGGAGCTGGCCGGGTTGGAGGCGGCCACCTTGCATCGGTTGCTGCAGCTGCGCCCCGGTGGGGATGCCGCCTTTGACCGTGATCATCCCCTGGATGCCGATCTGGTGGTGGTTGATGAGGCCTCGATGCTGGATGTGCTGTTGGCCAACAAGCTGGTCAAGGCCATTCCCCCCGGCGCCCACCTGCTGTTCGTCGGCGACGTGGACCAGCTGCCCAGCGTCGGGGCAGGAGAGGTGCTCCGGGACCTGTTGGCCGCCGAGCGGCTCCCCCGGGTCCGGCTGACCAAGGTGTTCCGCCAGGCCCAGCAGAGCGGGGTGGTCACCAACGCCCACCGCATCAACGCCGGCCAGCCGCCGATTACCCACGGCCTGAATGACTTCTTTCTCTTTCCGGAGGAGGACGCCGAGCAGGTCGCGGATTTGGTCGTCGAGATTGTGGCCAACCGCCTGCCCCGTCGCTTTGGGCTCAACCCTCGAGAGGTCCAGGTGTTGTGCCCGATGCATCGGGGACCGGCCGGCGCCGGCGTACTCAACGAGCGGCTCCAGGCCGCGCTGACTCCAGGGCGAGAGGGCCTTGCCGAGCGGCGCTTCGGCGGCCGCATCTACCGGGTTGGGGACAAGGTCATGCAGCTGCGGAACAATTACGACAAGGGCACCGCCGGGGTGTTCAACGGCTCGGTCGGGGTCGTTACCGCCCTCTCGCTGGAGGACAGCGAGTTGCGGGTGCTGCTGGACGAGGACGAGGAGGTCGCCTATGGGTTCGAGGAGCTGGATGAGCTGACCCATGCCTATGCGGTCAGCATCCACCGTTCCCAAGGCAGCGAATATCCCTGCGTGGTCATCCCCCCGACGACCAGCGCCTGGCTGATGCTGCAGCGCAACCTGCTGTATACCGCCGTCACTCGGGCCAAACGCATCGTGGTCCTGGTCGGCAGCCGACGTGCCCTGGCCAAGGCCGTCCGGACCCAGGGCGCCGGCCGTCGCTACACCGCCCTCACTCAGCGGCTGCGGCCGGGCGGAGTCGGCGTCACGGCCGCAGCCAGCTGAGCCATCGGCTGCCAGCGGCTTCCAGCCATTGCTTGTGGGTGGGCCCACCGGCTCCAGCCTCGCCCGGACGTTGAGGGAGCGCACCCGTTCGCGTCGCCGCAGGCCGGTTCCGGACGAGCCTGCGACACCGCTCGGCATCGTCAGGTCATGGAATCGGCAGGAGCCAGCCGGGCCGCGCTGGCCACGCTGCGGACATCCAGCCGCAGCCCCAGGTCGTGGCCGATGTCGACCGCCTGCAGGTACTCCTGCTGGTAGAGGTGCCGATCGATCTCGCCGTAGCCGTCCCGGCCGCCCTTGCCGACCAGGCCGGCCGGATAGTACTGGGCCATCAGGTCCACATAGGTGTCCGGGCCTAGCTCCTCGGCCACGAACCGGAGGATGGCCTCGGTCTCGGCCAACATGCCCGGCATCACCAGATGCCGCAGCAACAACCCCCGGCGGGCCAGGCCGTCGGAGTCGACCACCAGCTGGCCGACCTGCCGGTGCATCTCCTTGACGGCCTCTCTGGCCACCTCCGCATAGTCTGGGCGGCGCAGGTAGCGGCGGGCCGTCGGCTGGCTCCAGACCTTGAAGTCGGGCATGTAGATATCGACGATTCCGTCCATGAGCTGCAGGCTGTCCAGGCTGTCGTAGGCGCTC
>JASLBL010000366.1 GCA_030146615.1 Actinomycetes bacterium | reverse complement strand
GTGATCCCGGTCCATCTGACCGGCCAAGCCGCCGACATGGACCGGCTGCTGGAGATGGCCGCCCGGCACGGGTTCCACGTCGTCGAGGACGCCGCTCAGGCACACGGGGCCGTCTACAGGGGCCGCCCGTGCGGGTCGGTCGGGACCATGGGCTGCTTCAGCTTCTACCCGAGCAAGAACCTCGGCGCCTACGGGGACGGCGGGATGGTAACCACCGACGACGCCGAACTGGCCCGCCGCCTCCGGCGGCTGCGCAACTATGGTCAGGAGGCCAAGTACTACCACGTCGACAAGGGCCTCAACGCACGCCTGGACACCATCCAGGCCGCCATTCTGCTCGTCAAGCTCGCCCACCTTCGGGCCTGGAACGAGACCAGGGCCGGGCACGCGGCCCTCTACCAGGACCTGCTCTCCGGGCTGGACGGGCTCGCCTTCCAGCAGCGGGCGCCATGGTCGACCCACGTCTACCATCTGCTCGTCGTCGAATCCGACGATCGCGACGCACTGCGTGACCATCTGGCCGCGGCCGGGGTGCAGACCGGAATCCACTACCCGGTGCCGATCCACCTGCAGCCGGCCTACGCCGACCTGGGCCACCGGCAAGGAGCGTTCCCCAATGCCGAGCACCTGGCCGGACGAATCCTGTCACTGCCCATCTACCCACAGCTGACCTCAGGCCAGGTTGCGTACGTGGCCAGCACGGTCCGCACCTTCGTCGGCCGGCTCGACGAGCAGAAGCCGTGCACCCCCTTCGCCTCCCTGGCCGTCGGGAGCAACGAGGAGGTGTGACCCATGCCGATGGCGCCACAGATCGGTGACCGGCCGGTCATCGACCCGGGGGTGATTCTTGGGTGCCGGCCGGGTCGAGCGACCACCCGCGGGCTGCGGCTCGGCGACGGGGTCCGCCTGCGGAGCGGCACGGTCCTCTACGAGGGAAGCCGGATCGGCGACCACTTCGAGACGGGTCACCACGTTGTCGTGCGAGAGGACAACCGCATCGGCGACGACGTCTCCATCTGGAGCAACTCGGTCGTCGACTACGGCTGCGTGATCGGCGACAAGGTCAAGATCCACTGCAACTGCTACCTGGCCCAGTACAGCGTGATCGAGGAGGGGGCGTTCCTCGCCCCGGGCGTGACGCTCACCAACGACCTGTACCCGGGGCGGCCCGAGTCGCTCGACGCGATGACGGGGCCGACGATCGGCGCCAGAGCACAGCTCGGCGCAGGCGTCACGGTGCTTCCGTTTGTGAGTGTCGGCAGCGGCGCGCTCATCGGCGCCGGTTCGGTCGTCACCCGTGACATTCCCCCCGACGTCATCGCCTTCGGGTGCCCGGCGGTCGTGGTCCGGGCAACGAAGGAGGCCGGCGCGATCGTGGACCGGATCGAGCTCGTCCGCAGGTCCCGACGGCCCGCCCGCACCCGGACGGGCGGGTGAGCGTGGTCCGGGTCGCCTCGGCCCGCCTGGTCGAGACAGCCGGCAACGCCGCCCGCCGGCTCGGCGACCTGGTTCTGGCCGCCACCGCCTTGATTCTGGCCGCCCCCCTCATGGTGGCGATCGCCGCGCTGGTGCGCGCGACCAGTCCCGGACCGATCCTGTTCCGGCAGACCCGCCTCGGCCATCTTGAGCGTCCGTTCCAGATGCTGAAGTTCCGCACCATGTACGCCGACAGCGACCACGGCGTACACCGCGAGTACGTGACGCGGATGCTCAGCGGCCAGGACCCGCGTCAACACGGCGCCACGGCCCTGTTCAAGCTGGAGCACGACGCGCGGATCATCCCGATCGGCCGCTTCCTGCGGCGGACCAGCCTCGACGAGCTTCCGCAGCTCTTCAACGTCTTGCGGGGCGACATGGCGCTCGTCGGACCGCGGCCCGTCATGCCCTGGGAGGTGGAGTTGTACAAGCCCCATCACCGCGAGCGATTCCAGGTGAAGCCGGGGATCACCGGACTCTGGCAGGTCCGCGGACGAAGCAGGCTGTCCTGGTTGCAAGCGCTGGAGCTCGACGTCGAGTACGTGCGGCGCCAGAGCATCGCCTTGGACCTGTGGATCCTGGTCATGACGCTGCCGGCTGTCCTACGCGCCGGGGAGTCCCGATGACGAACACGATGATCCCGCCGCACCGACACGACGCCCCCCCAGCGGCCCGGCTCCTCGGCCTGTGGCTGCGCCGGTCCATGGGCATCGGGACCATCACCGCCATCGCGGCGGCCGCCGTGGTGACCTGCACGCTGGTCGCTCTGCCGATCATGCTCGGCCGGCCGCGTGTCTACGGAGCGCAGGCGGACGTCCTCATCACTCCACGAGCGGGCCAATCCGACGCCGCGACCGATCGGGCCCTGGCGACGCAGGAGATCATCCTGCGCAGCGAGGCGGTGCTCGACCCGGTCGCCGACGCCACCGGGATCCCGGTCAGACGGCTGGAGAAGGCCCTGTCGGTCGAGGTCGTCAACCAGAGCAACGTCGTGCGGATCACGATGGCTGACCGGGACGCGGCCACCGCGCAACGGCTGACGCAGCTCATCGTGGAGGGGTACGAGCAGCGGACGTCGCTCCCGACGGCGGCGGACCTGGCACGGTCGACCTCCTTCCTGGAGGACCAGCTTCGCGACTTGTCGGCCACGCTGGCGGTCGACCAGGGTCGCCTGGCCAAGCTGGCCAGCGGCCGCGGCCGCGGCACGCCGATCTCGACCGAGGAACGCCGGTTGCAGGTCGTCGTGGCCACGACCCAGCAACGCCTCAAGATCGTGCAGGACCAGCTCGCCGAGGCGCCGCTCAGGCAGCTCGAGCAGGCCCAGCCCCAACCCCAGGTCCTGGTTCCCGCCCGTGTGTTGAAGGACCCGCTCAGCCCCCGGCCGGCCCAGGCCGCCGCCACCGGCGCCCTGGTCGGCCTGTTCGTCGCGGTGGCCATCATCCTCGTGCTCTTCAGGCCCCGCTTCACCGAGGAGCGCGACCTATGGGGGTGACGGCGGTTGCCTAGCCCGCCTGCCGGTGGGGCCGGGCCTGGCGGGGACCTACCGGGGGGCGCGGTCGACGGTGACCGCGCCGGCCGGGCCCCGGCCCGGCTGCCGGATGTGGAGGACAGCTCCAGGCGGTTGGCCGGGAACTCCCTGGCCGTCGCAGGCTGGACCACGGTGAGCAGGGTCACCGGGTTCGGCCGAGTCGCGGTGACGGCAGCGATCCTCGGTCCCACCTACCTGGGCAACATCTATCAGGCGACGAACGTCGTTCCCAACTACCTCTACTCGGCGCTGACCGGGCCGCTGTTCGCCTCGTTGCTCGTGCCCCCCCTCGTCCGCCACATCGACGCAAGGGATCGGCGCGCCCAGGAGGACCTGGTCGGCGCGTTCCTCGGCCTCGCCGTGCTGGCCTTTACCGCCGTGGCCATCCTGGTGCTCGCCGCCGGCCCGCTGCTGCTTCGGCTGCTGACGCTCGGCGTCGAGGACCCGGCCGCCGGGGCCGCCCAACGACGAGTCGGTTGGCTGCTTCTGCTGATGCTGCTTCCGCAGGTCGTGCTGTACGCGATCGCGTTCACGGCCGAGGCGGTCATGAACGCGCACGGCCGGTTCGCAGTGGCGGCCGCCGCCCCGGCTGTGGAGAACCTCGGGATTATGGCGACGCTGGTCGCGGTCGCCGTCCTCTTCGGCACCGACACCCCGCTCCAGGACGTGAGCATGCGGCAGCTCTGGCTGCTCGGCCTGGGGACCACTGCGGGGGTCGGCCTGCATGCCGTGGCCCAGTGCTGGGGCGCGCGGCGGGTCGGCGTGCGGCTCATCCCGCGGATGGGCTGGCGCAACCCCGAGGTCCGGGCGATCATCCGCCGGGCGGTCCCATCCCTTGGCTACTCGGGGCTCAATGCGCTTCGCGGCTTCGCGCCCCTGGTGGTGGCCAACCGGGTGCCCGGCGGCGTGGTCGCGTTCGACCTGGCCCGCCACTTCGCCTTGCTCCCGGTCGCCCTGGGCGGCCGCCCGGTCGCCGTCGCGCTGCTGCCACAGCTCTCCCGCCTGTACCACCAGGGCCGGTTGCGGGACTTCCGGGACGAGTTCGTGCGCGGGGTCTCGCTCATGTTCTTCGTCGCCGTTCCCGCCGCGGTCGCCTATGTCGTCCTGGCCAGGCCGCTGGCCGGCGCCGTCTCCCTTGGGGAGATGGCGAGTGGCGCCGGCGTGGCGCTGATCGCCGCGTCGATCGGCGCCCTTGGCCCCAGCGTGCTGGGCGAGTCGGGTTTCTTCATCGCCACCCATTGCTCGTACGCGCGCCACGATGCCAGGTCGCCATTGCACGCGATGCTCATCCGCACGGGCGTCGTGGCCGTCGGGATGGTCGTTGCCTCCCTCCTGACCGACGGGACGGCGGTCCTCGTCGTCCTCGGGCTGTTCACCTCGGCCGCGGACCTTGTCGCCGCCTGCTATCTCGCGAGCAGGCTGGGGAGGGACCTGCCGAGGACCAGGGAGCGGTTCGCGCCGTCCCTGCTGCGCTCGCTGGTCGCTTCACTGCTCATGGCCGGCCCTGCCTTCCTGGTCGCCACGCACCTGCCCGGCCACCTCGACGGCAGATTGGGTGAACAGATCGGCTTGGTGGCCGCGATCCTGACCGGCGTCGTGATCTTCGTCGGCATCCAGTGGCTGTGGCGCTCACCGGAGCTCAGCACCTTGCTCAGCGGCTTCGGACGACTCCGGCCGGAGATCGAGCCATGACCATCGGCGCACCACCCGGCGAGCACGGACACCCGTGGAGCGAAGCGGCCATCGACGAGCGGGCGACCTGGCGGGGCGTCGCCTCCGTGCCGGCTGCCCCGGTGGCGCTGGCCGGTCTGGGCGCAGCGATCATGGTCGCGCCGCTCGCCCTGGGGATTCCCCTCCCGACGCTCCTGCTCGGGTTGGGAGCGCTGGCCCTGGCGACGGCCGTGGCCATCCATCCGCCGCTGGCGGCGTACCTGTTGTTGGCCACGACGCCATTGATCGTCGGCATCGAGCGTGGCGTCGCCATCCCAGTGCTCCGACCCAACGAGGCACTCCTGCTGCTGGTCTGCGGAGCCCTTGTGACCCGGGGCCTGGTGCGGCTCGCCGCCGGCCATCGGCCGCGCCTTCGTGTCGGGCCTGTTGACGCGGCGATCGTTGCCATGGCCGTGACGAGCTCGCTCACGCCGCTGCTGTGGATGGTCGCCCGCGGCAAGCAGGTCAGCGGCGATGACGTCCTGTACGCCCTGACCCTGTGGAAGCTCCTCGGCGTCTACCTGATCGTCCGCTCGAGCGTCCGGACCGAGCGCCAGGCCCACCGCTGCCTGTGGATCTCTGTCACCGTCGCCTGCGTCGTCGCCGTGGTCGCGATCCTCCAGGCGCTGCACCTGTTCGGGGTGCCTGGGCTGCTGGCCCGCTACTACGTGACGCCCGGGCAGGAGTCACGGCTGTTCGAGGCCCGGGGGACGGCAACGCTCGGCTCGTCGTTCGCGGTCGCCGACGTCATGATGTTCAACCTGGCGATCGCCTTCGGCCTGCTGTTCTGGAAGCGCCGTCGGCGGGTCACGGTCATCGGCATGGCCATCCTCCTCCTGCTCGGCATCCCGGCCAGCGGGCAGGTCTCGGGCATCATCGGCCTGATTGTCGGCGCCGCCGCCATCGGGCTCCTGACGCGCCGCTTCACGCGCGTGGGCGTGCTCCTGCTGGGCGTTGCGCCAATCGCCTGGCTCGTGTTCCAGCCGGTGGTCGCCCGCAGGGTGAGCGACCTCGATCCGGTCACCGGCCTGCCCTACAGCTGGGTCGCGCGTCTCCGGAATCTCCGCACGCATTTCTGGCCAGAGCTGTTCTCCGACTTCAACTTCGTCCTGGGCGTGCGGCCGTCGGCCCGGATCCGCGTGAACCTGGCATGGCGGGACTACCTGTGGATCGAGAGCGGCCACACCTGGCTGCTCTGGACCGGGGGCATCCCGTTGTTCCTGGCCTTCTGCTGGTTCGTGGTCGTTTCCCTGCGCAAGACGGCCCGGGTCGCGCGGGCGCGGGCCGACGCCATCGGCATTGCCGCCATCGCAGGCTTCTCGGGTCTGAGCGTCGTCGCCGTGTTGATGACTCTCGATCCCCATCTGACCCTGCGGGGCACCGCAGACCTGTTGTTCTCGCTGCTCGCCCTGGCCACCGTCGACTCGCAGAGGCGGGAGTGAGCACATGACGGGGAGGGTCGGGGCGCTCGTGGTCGGCGGGGACTATGTGGGGCTCGGCATCGTGCGAAGCCTGGGTCGGAAGGGCGTGCCCGTCTGCATCGTCGACGACGAACGATCGATCGCGCGCTTCTCTCGCTTCGCCACCTACGGGGTACACGTGGCGGACCTGCGCGAGGAACGGCGAGCAGTCGAGACGGTGCTGGGTGTCGGTCGTCGGTTGGGGCTGACAGGGTGGGTGCTGTATCCGACGCGCGAGGAGACAGTGGCGGCGTTCTCGCGCAACCGCGCCCAGCTCGCGCAGCAGTTCCGGGTGCCGACGCCGGACTGGGGCACGGTCCGCTGGGCATGGGACAAGCGCAACACCTATCGGCTGGCGGACGAGCTCGCCATCCCGATCCCACGCACCTGGTATCCACGGCGGCTCGAGGATCTCGACCGGATCGACGCCGAACCGCCGTTCGCCATAAAGCCGGCGATCAAGGAGCACTTCTTCTATGCCACCAAGGCGAAAGCCTGGCGTGCGGACACAC
>JASLBL010000352.1 GCA_030146615.1 Actinomycetes bacterium | reverse complement strand
GAGAACCGCTCCGAGCACACCATCGCCAGCTACCTGGAGAGCCTCCGCCAGGCCGAGGCGTTCCTGGCCGGCCGCGGCCGAAGCCTGGTGGATGCCCGCCGCGAGGACCTGGAGGCGTTCCTGGGCGAGCTGCTCCAGCGCCGGGCGCCGGAGACCGTCGCCACCCGTTACCGGCGACTGCGGGTGCTGTACCGATGGCTGGAGGAGGAAGAGGAGATCCCCGCCAGCCCCATGGCCCGGATGAAGCCACCGATTGTGCCCGACCAACCCGTCCCGGTCGTCCCCGAGGACGGCCTCCGGCTACTGCTGGCCGCCTGCGCGGGCAAGGACTTTGAGGCTCGCCGGGACACCGCCATCGTGATGTTCCTGCTCGACACCGGCGCCCGCCGTGCCGAGCTGGCCGATCTTCAGCTCGGCGACCTCGACTTGGACCTGGACGTGGCCATCGTGCTGGGCAAGGGCCGCCGCGAGCGTGCCCTGCCCTACGGCCGCAAGACGGCCGTTGCCCTGGACCGCTACCTGCGCGTCCGCGCCCGGCACAAGGACGCCTATCTCCCCTGGCTCTGGCTTGGCAAGCGAGGCCGGTTGACCGCCTGGGGCGTCCAGCAGCTCATCCGCCGCCGCGGTGAGCAGGCCGGCCTGCCGGGGCTCCATCCTCATCAGCTTCGGCACACATTCGCCCACGCCTGGCTTGCGCAAGGCGGCGGCGAAACCGACCTGATGCGGCTGGCCGGCTGGAAGTCCCGCCAGATGCTTGGCCGCTACGGCGCCTCGGCCGCCGACGCCCGGGCCCGCGAGGCGCACCGCCGGCTGTCGCCCGGTGATCGCCTCTAGCGGATTGCGCGCCTGATGTCAGGTTCATCACCGTCTGACTGCGCCCAACCTCTGGTCAGGTTGCGACGTATAGAGGGTTGGCTCATTCGGCCACCACGCGCGGCTCGAGGACGACTACCGCCGTCTCTCGCGGACGACGCGCAGCGTAGCCGTCGAGGTTCTGGTCCAGTTCGCTCCACCGCTGCCACAGCCGCTCACGCTCTTCACCCACCGCAGCCCTCCCGAGCACCTCGCGCCGGATCCCGCCGGCCAGCTCGACCACCGCCTCCGGATGGGCCCGCAGGTTCAGCCACCAGGCCGGCTCAGCCGCACCCCAGCCGTTCATGGCCATCGTGACCAGGTTGGGCCCGTCCTCGTAGTAGCCGACGATCACGCTCCGCGGCTCGCCGCTGCGCCGGCCCCTAGCGGTGAGCCGCAAGGCGCCATACTTCCCCGGGCGAGGAGGCCACAGCCCCTTGCGTGCCCCGGTGACCCGGACGATCCACCGGTGCAGGTGCCAGAAGGTCACGATGAACCACCGCGGTGGTAGGCGCGCTTTGCCTGCGGCCATCTCAGAACGCCGGGGCCCTGGACGTCAGGTGGAGCGGATCGAGGGCCATCGCACAGTGATCACGATGGAGTCCTCCTCGGCCTGCCAGGAATGGTCAATCCCTGGACCCCAGACGGCGTAGTCGCCCTCTTTCTCCAGCGTGGTCGACGCGACCGACAGATCCAGGCGGAAGCGGCCCCGAACCAGGATCAACAGCGTCGTTCGCTGCTCATCGGTCGCCCAGCCGTCGCGGCTCTCCCCCGCCGGGTGAACGCCCCACTTCACCTCGACGGTCGTTGTGGCTCGGGGGTCATCGCCCTCGCCGATGAAGTGACCGAGCAGCCAGCCTCTCGTGCGCTCCCCGTCGGTGTTGGCGTTGCCCACATGCCACTTCTCGGCCATCTCATGCCTCCACGTCGATGAAGGGTGCGGCGACACGCTGTGTGGTGTCGAGTTCGGCGAGACGGCGCAGTCCCTCGCTGAACGCGAACAGCCCTTCGTTGCTCCACTGGGGGTCCCTCATGAGATCTCGCAGGCTAGCAGTATCGCGAGAGGAGTACAGGCGGATGCGCTCGACTTCCCAGTTCGCCTGGAGCTGGCCGCCGAACCGTCCCCACCACTCCTCATCGTCGATCACGACGAGGCAGGCGAACTCGTAGTTGCCGCTGAGCAGGTTGATCCCAAAGCCCACACACTCGCTCCGGTAGACATCCGAATCCTTGCGCTCTAGCAACCACCGCAGGGGAGCGCTGAGCAGGTCGGTGTGGAACGGGTCGACCTTGCGGAAGTCGCTGCTGAACAGGTCGCCAAGCTCCTCCCTGCCCAACAGCTCCTCCTCCAGCTCGCGCAAGAGGGACGTGGACAAGTGCGCCTCCGCGGCCGGCTCGACCGTTGGTTGGTGAAACGCCTTGGGGATAACCGCGAGCTTGCCCACGGCGTTCAGCACGCGTGGCGAGCGCTCCTGAACCAGCAGCGCGTAGTCCGGCTGTTTCCGACCGATCGCCTTAGCTGGTCGTGCGGCGGCCAGCAGGGCGACAGGGCCGCCCGCGCAGATGCGGCGCTCCATGTCCAGCGCATGCATCACCGAGGGGAGATAGGCGTCCCGTAGCGGCAGCCGCCGGGACCTCGCCCGGGCGCTGGCCGCGGTGTTCTCCTCGGCGAGTGTTTCGATCAGCTCTGACTCAAGCAGGTCCATGGTTAGTGCGTAGTCGGCGAAGCTCATCGATGTGACCGAGGCGTCCAGGCCAGCTGGCTGAACCGCTATGCGCAGCAGTCGGTAGAGCGGATCGTTGGTCAACACGGTGCTCGACAGCTCCACCGTGGCCAGGCGATTGATCGCCGCTGTCAGCGCATCACCATCGGAATGTGGAGGCGGAATCGGCACCAACGACGGCGAGACGTACTCGAAGCGTTCGGCCTCAGTCCCCAACGGAATCCGCGTCGACAACCAGCCCGGCCGGACTAGCACGGTCGTCGGCATCTTCGTGCCATCCACCTGCACGTTGTAGAACGTGCAGTCCGTCGGCAGCGTCCGATAGTACTGGGCCAGGGCGGTGACGACTTGCTCGCGCGTGACCCGGCCATACAGGTAGGCGCGATGGCTGCGTTCCGGATCTGGGATGCGCGCAAGCTGCTGGATCCGAGCAGCGAGACGGTCGTAGATGACGCGGAAGCTCGTCTTGCTTTGCTCTGCAAGCCATGCCACGAAGTCCACCGATCGTATGGCGGGGATCTCGTGAGATGGCTCCTCAGGGCTGAGCCCTGGCCCGGCCTGGTCGTGCTGCGAGCCGGCGAGTCCGAGGAGCGGTCGAGGGATGCCTAGCCCATCGGCAATACGCTCGAACATCGCTAGCGATGTGGCGTGGCGGATGCCTCGCTCGAGGTGCTGCTGACCCCTCCGGTCCGACGGGCGCGGCCCTGGCACGCCGGCCCCGAGGCCACGGCGCGAGACCTGGCCGCGCTCCGGTTCGTGGGCGAGCACTACGCGGCCCGCTCCGACGTGCTGGCCGCTGTGCTGGGCCGGCTCTCACCGGCCGCGCCGCGGAGGGCGGGACGGCTCGGCCACCGCACGGTGCGCCAGCGCGTGGAACGCTGGGAGGCCGCCGGCTGGGCGGTCCGGCGCCGGATGCTCGACCACACCTGGGTCCTACCCACCCGGGCCGGCCTGCGGCTGGCCGGCGTGGACTTCGACCCCTGGACACCGGCCCTGGACCGGTTGGCCCACCATCACGCCGTCGCGGTGGTGCGCCTGGCCCGCGAGCCGGTCCCTGGCCAGGGCGGCTGGGTCTGTGAGCGGGAGCTGTGGCGCCGCCGCGGCAAGGCCAGCTGGCACCTGGCCGACGGCGCCTTGCCCGCCCCGGTCCCGGCCGACTGGCAGGGCATCGACCAGGCGTGGGAACTGGTCGAGGTCGAGCTGACCCAGAAGGCCCACCCCCGGGTAGTCGCGGCGCTCAAGACCCGACCGCCCCACACGGCCCGGATCACCTACTACGTCCCCGCCGCCCTGCACGCGCCGCTGTCGGCGCAGCTGGCCAGCGTGGTCCGGGAGCTGGGTGGCCGCCCCCTGGTCGCCGTGGAGCCGCTGCCCCAGGTCCCGGGCGTCACCTACATGCCGGCCGGGGGGGAGGCCGCGTGAGCTGGCATCCCGAGGACCCGCGGAGCTGGGGCGGCTGGCCGCCGCATGACCCCCGCTGGGGCCGCCATCGGCCCACCTGGGGCTGGGGCCATCCTGGCCGGCCGCTGTACGACAACCAGCTCGGCCACCGCCTCTCCACCGGCGGCCCACCCGCCCACGGGCAGCTTTCGATGGGCGTGGCCCTGGCCCTGTTCCTGCTCAGCCCGGTCACGCTGCTGGCCTGGGCCGCCGGCCAAGCAGTGCTGCGCGTCACCGGTATCCGCTGGTGGAAGCTGGCCCTCGCCTCCCTGGCCACCATCGCCGCGGTGATCCTGGTCGAGGGTGGCCCTGGGCCGGCCTTGGCCCACCACTTCTCCGGCTACACCGGTTGGCTGCGCCAGATCGGCGCCGCCCAGCTCGACTACCCGGCGCCCGGCGCGTTCCTGTGGCCCCAGCTCCCCCTGGCGGTCCCGGTCGGGCTGCTGGCCGCGGCGCTCAACCTGGCCGGGCGGCGGCAGGCCATCGACCCGGCCGAGGTCCGCAAGCAACAACGCGAGGCCACCCGCCGCATGGAGGCGGCCGTGCGCCGGGCCGCCAACGTGCGGGATGACCACTTCGGCCCGGTCGCCCTCGGGGTGCGCATCGACGGCGACTTGGGCTGGGCTGACCGCCGCGGCCTAGTCGTCGTCCCCCGGCAGATGCAGGCCCGGTCCCGGCTGATCGTCGGCACCAGCGGCGCCGGCAAGACCACCGACATCGAACGCGAGGCGTTCGCGGCGGCCCGCGCCGGACGGAAGTTCTTCCTGATCGACGGCAAGGGCACCGACCCCGGCTTCGTGGAGCGCGCCCTGGCCGGCTATCTGTGGGGCAACCCCCATGCCCGGGTCGCCCTGTGGCCCGAGCTGCCCATGGACGGCTGGCGCGGCAACCCCGCCGCCATCCACAACCGGCTCATGGCCATGCTGGGCTGGACCGAGCCCTACTATCAGGACGTGGCCAGCCTGCTCCTGCGGCTCGCACTCAACGCGCCGGGGGAGGACGGCCCCGTCCGCAGCTCCGGCCAGCTGATGGCCCGGATGGACCCCGAGCTGCTGGTCCGGCTGTACGAGCACGACCCCGACCGCCGCCGCGAAGCCGAGAGCCTGGTCGGCCGCGACCAGGCCCGCGCGGTCAAGGGCGCCATCGGCCGGTTCGCCAACTTCTTCGCCGCCGTCTCCGGCGGCTTCGACGCCGGTCCCCAGGGGTGGTCGTTCGAGGACGTCGACTTCGCCTACCTCCGCGCCCCCTACCTGGCCGGCCGCCAGGACGCCGACGCCTGCATGCGGCTGTTGCTGGAGGACTTCGCCCACTACGCCACCCTCCGCAAGCCCCGCCGCGGCGAGGACGCCACCCTGGTCTTTGACGAGTTCTCGGCCATCGCCGGGGGCCGCGAAGCCGCCATCCAGCTCGTGGAGCGAGTCCGGGACGCCGGCTGCGCCCTCTACCTCAGCGCCCAATCCGCGGATGGGCTAGGCGATGAGGCCCAGCAGCGCCGCCTGGTCGGCGCCTGCTCCGGCGGGCTGCTCCTCCATGCCATGCCCGGCCCCGAGGTCCTGCTGCGGGCGGCCGGGGTGGTGAAGGTGGTCGAGCAGACCTGGCGTCTCGACAGCCAGGGACCGACCGGCAACAGCTCAGCCCGCATCGGCGAGCGGCCCCGCATCGAGCCCGGCGCCGTACAGCAGGCGCGCGAGGGCGAGGCCTGGTACATCGCCCGGGGCCGCTACGAGCACCTGATGGTGGCCCGGACCCAGATCAGCGACGGCTATCGGGCACGTGCTCATGCGATGGTGGCCCTCGCCCGGAGCTGGCGGCCCGCTGAGGTCTTGCCCGGCGCCCGCAGCTGGGCCGAGGCGCAAGCGGCCGGCCAGGAGGCCCTGAGCGGCCTCCAGGGGCACCTGGCCATCGAGCCGCTGCCCCCCGACGCCGACGGCGACGGCCCCCGGCCGCCCGAGCCATCGGTGCCGGTCGGGCCGGCGCCGGCCGGGCATCGCCTGCGGCTGGCGGTCGCTGCGGCCGCCCGTGACGGCGACCAGGACGCCACCGCCACCCTGGTCCGCCAAGGCCCGACCCACGGTGTAGACGTAGCCGAGCTGGTTGCGGTGGCCGAGGCCCACTGGCCCAAGCCCCGCCTCCACCGTCGCGCCTTCCGGGCCGGACGACGGTGGGCGGCGGCCCGGCTGCGGCGGCTGCACCGGCCCCGGCGCCCAGCGGGCGTACCGGTTGAGCAGGACGGCCAGCCGTGACCCTGGCCTCGCCGCTGCCCCTGCCGGTGGGCACCGGGGGTGGGCCTGCCTGGCCGCCCCATCCTGGGCCACCCCAGCCCGCCGCAAGGTCGTTCGTCCTCGCTGCGCTGCGGGCGCTCCACCTTGCCCCGGCCCGGGGTCCCCGGCCCCGGACAGAGACGTCCAGGCAGGCCAGCAGCCAGGAGGTCAGCTCATGGCCACCCACGTCCAAGGGGTCATCTACCTGCTCCACTTCGACCGCCCGTACCGGCATGCCAGCCACTACGCCGGCTGGGTCCACAGCGTCACGTTCCTGGAGCCCCGGCTGGGGGCGCACCGCGACGGCGTGGGCGCGCGGCTCATGGCCGTCATCGGCGAGGCCGGCATCGGCTTCCAGCTGGCCCGCACCTGGGAGGGCGACCGCCACCGGGAGCGCGCCCTCAAGCGCCAAGGCGGGGCGTCGCGGCGCTGCCCGATCTGCCGAGGCGAGCGGCGCCGCCGGCGGTGAGTCGGCCGGCGGTGGGGGAGGGGTGCCGCTCCACACCCCTCCCCCAACCACGGTGGCGCCCCGCCCCGCGGGGGGGCCTACGGGACGAGACGCCGCGGCCCGACTACCCAGCCGCCGGCCGCATCACGCGCCTGGTTGGGTGGCGGCCGGTCCTGGCCACCACCAGCCCACCGGCAACTGGACGCTTGCCCCACCACGAGACCACAGGGCAGGGATCGGCGGCCGCGCTGCGCGCGGGCTCGCGGGGACCCCTGCACCCCGCGACCTGCCCGCCGATCCGGGCTGGCCGGGCGGGTGCCACCCCGGGCCGGCCGGCCTCAAGCCACCGCTGTGCGCTCATGAGTGCTCGCTGGCGCCTTCGGCGCCTGGCTTGACCCCGGCCGGCCCGGGATGGCGCCGAGCCACTTGTCAGCCCCGGTGGGGCTGAACCCTTCGGGGCACGCCCAGCCAGCCCGGCAGGACCTTGACAACTAAAGAGCGGACGGGGGGCACCAGGGCCAGGGCCGGCCACCCTGCGGGGTCATGGCACGGCTCGGCCTCACACGCACAGCCCTGGCAGGACCCGTCACCCACCAGTCAGAACCCGAGCGTGGGGGGACCGGCAGGCCGGCCGCAGAGGTCGGGC
>JASLBL010000345.1 GCA_030146615.1 Actinomycetes bacterium | reverse complement strand
GTGAAGGACCTGGCGCCGCGCGACATGGTGAGCCGGGCCATCCTCACCGAGATCCGCGAGGGCCGGGGCTGCGGGGCGACCAAGGACTTCGTCCACCTCGACCTCACCCACCTGCCGCCCGAGCAGATCGACGCCAAGCTCCCCGACATCACCGAGTTCGTGCGCACCTACCTGGGCATCGAGCCCAAGACCGAGCTCATCCCCATCCAGCCCACCGCCCACTACGCCATGGGCGGCATCCCCACCAACGTCTCCGGCGAGGTCCTGCTCGACGCCTCGGGCACCGTCGCCCCCGGCCTCTACGCGGCCGGCGAGTGCGCCTGCGTCTCGGTGCACGGGGCCAACCGGCTGGGGACCAACTCGCTGCTGGACATCGTCGTGTTCGGCCGGCGGGCCGGGGTCAACGCCGCCGAGCACGCCGCCACGGTCGGCCATGTCGAGCTCGGCGACGACCCGGCCGGGGCCGTCACCCGGATGCTGGAGGACCTGGCCGGCCACCCCGAGGGCGAGCGGGCCGCCGCCATCCGGGGCGACCTCCAGGTCAACATGGACGACAAGGCCGGCGTCTACCGGACCGAGACCCTCCTCAAGGAGATGGAGGTCGAGCTGGCCTCCCTGCGCGAGCGCTACGCCCGGGTCTGGGTCCAGGACACCTCCCGGCGCTACAACACCGACCTGCTGGAGGCGGTCGAGCTCGGCTTCCTGCTCGACCTGGCCGAGGCCCTGGTCGTCTCGGCCCGGGCCCGCACCGAGAGCCGCGGCGGCCACTTCCGCGAGGACCACCCAGTCCGCGACGACAAGAACTGGCTCAAGCACAGCATGGCCGCGCGGACCGAGAGCGGGGTCAAGCTCGACTACAAGCCCGTGACCATGACCCGATACGAGCCGATGGAGAGGAAGTACTAGGTGCAGGTCAAGTTGCGGGTCCGCCGCTTCAACCCCGAGACCGACAGCGAGTCCCGGATCGAGACCTACGACGTCCCGGCCGACCCGATGGACCGGGTGCTGGACCTGCTCCACTGGGTGAAGTGGAACGTCGACGGGTCGCTGACCTTCCGCCGCTCCTGCGCCCACGGCATCTGCGGGTCGGACGCCATGCTGATCAACGGCACCAACCGGCTGGCCTGCAAGGTCCTGGTCCGCGAGGTCGGCGACCAGATCACCGTCGAGCCGCTGCGGGGCCTGCCGGTGAGCAAGGACCTGCTGGTCGACATGGAGCCGTTCTTCGCCTCCTACCGCGAGGTCCTGCCGTACCTGATCAACGACGAGCCGCCCCCCGACACCGAGCGGCGCCAGTCCCCCAAGGACCGGGAGCGCTTCGACGACACGACCAAGTGCATCCTGTGCGCCGCCTGCACCACCTCCTGCCCGATCTTCTGGGCCGACGAGGAGTACTTCGGCCCGGCGGCGATCGTCAACGCCCACCGCTTCATCTTCGACTCCCGCGACCAGGGCGCGGCCCAGCGGCTGACCGTGCTGAACGACAAGGAAGGCGTCTGGCGCTGCCGGACCACCTTCAACTGCACCGACGCCTGCCCCCGAGGCATCAAGGTCACCCAGGCCATCCAGGAAGTGAAGCGCTCCCTGCTGTTCCGCAAGGTCTGAGCCGCAGCGAGCGGGGGGCGCCGTCATTGGCGCCCCCTGTCCGGACCTGGATCAGGCCGCGGCCACCTTCTTCGACGAGCCGGCGATCGCCTTGCCGTTGGCGCCGGCCTTGATCTCGGTCTTGTGCGGCTTGGCCGCCTCGGCCACGGGCGCGGTCACGAACAGCACGCCGTTCTCGTAGCGGGCTTCGATCTTGTCCAGGTCGACGCCCAGCTGGTCGGGGAGGGCATGACCACCGGCGGGATCCGCCGCGTCCTCGACCTGGAGCAGCGGATCGACGAGCTCGAGGACCGCCTGGCCGCCCGCGACCGGGAGGACCCCCCGGCGGCCGCGGGCCGCTGACCCCTACCCTTCGGCCACGGCCGAGGGCTGCGGCCGCTCGGCGGCCAGGACCACGAAGGTCTCCTCGAAGCTGGCCGGGACCTCGGCGACCTCGGCCGCGACCCCGGCGTCGGCCAGCCGGCGCTGGACGGCGGCCGGGTCGGCGGCGGGGACGCGCAGGGTCCGGCCGACCAGGCTGACCGGGAAGCCGGCCTCGTCGAGGGTGGTGAAGGCGGCCTCCCAGCTGGCGGTGCGGACCTCGGCGGCGGTGGTGTCGCCGACGATCTCGGCCAAGGTGCCGGCGGCGACCACCCGGCCGGCGGCCAGCACCACCAGGCGGTCGCACTGCTCGGCCTCGCGCAGGTGGTGGGTGGTGACGAGCACCCCGGCGCCGTGCTCGGCGCTGGCCCGGATGGTCTCCCACAGCCGGGCCCGCTGGAGCGGGTCCACCCCGGAGGTCGGCTCGTCCAGGACCAGCAGGTCGGGGAGGTGGGCGAGGGCGATGGCGAACGCGGCCCGCCGGCGCAGGCCGAGGGGGAGGTCGCGGATCAGGGTGTCGCGGACCTCGGCGAGCTCGCCCTCCAGGCGGGCGTCGGCGCTGCCGTAGGCGGCGGCCGAGAAGGCCAGATTCTCGGCCACGGTGAGGTCCTCGTACAGCCCGAGGGACTGGGGCAGGTAGCCGATCCGGGTCCGGGTCTGGCGCGACGGCGGCTCGCCGAACAGCCGGACCCGGCCGGCGGTCGGGGCCAGCAGGCCGAGCAGCATCCGGATCAGGGTCGTCTTGCCGGCGCCGTTGGCCCCGATCAGCCCGACCACCTCGCCGCCGGCCACGGTCAGGTCGACGCCGTCGACCACCAGCAGCTCCCCGAACCGCTTGGTCACGCCCTCGGCCCTGACCATGGGCCCGGCTGCGGCCGGCCGGGGGGGTCGGGGGGACCGCCGGGGTCCTCCGGGAAATCGGGGCCTCATGCCGTCCTCCGCTGGTCCTGGCGGAGCTGAGCCACGATCACCGCGTCCTCGAGGTCGAGGGTCGCCGGGCTGGTCCCGGGCGGAGCCGAGCCGTCGGGCGACCAGCCCCGCCAGCTGGACCCCCGGCGCCAGGAGGGGACGCCCGGCGGCCGGTCCGGTCCCTCGACGACCAGGCCGGGGGTGGCGGCCAAGACCTCGTCGGGGGTGCCGGCGAGCAGCGCACGGCCCCGGTCCAGGACGAGCACGGTGGCCGCCCGCTCGGCCTCGTCCAGGTAGGTGGTGGCCACGACCACGGCCGCGCCCCTGGCGGCCGCGGCAGCCAGCAGCCGCCACAGCTCGGCCCGGCTCACCGGGTCGACCCCGGTGGTCGGCTCGTCCAGGATGAGCAGGTCCGGCTCGTGGGCGACGGCCATGGCCAGGGCCAGCTTCTGGCGCATGCCGCCCGAGAGCTGCCCGGCCAGCCGGTCACGGGCCTCGGCCAGACCGGTCCGCTCCAGCAGCGCCCCGACCCGCCGGCCCAGCTCGGTCGCATCGAGCCCGTAGGCCCGGCCGGCGAAGCGCAAGTTCTCGTCGACGGTGAGGTCGGCCCAGACGCCTGGGCCGGCCGAGACGTAGCCGAGGCGGCGCTCGGCCGGCCGCCGGACCGTGCCCGCGGCCGGCCGGACCGTCCCGGCCAGGGCCCGGAGCAGGCTGGTCTTGCCAGCCCCGTCGCCGCCGACCACGGCCGCGACCGTCCCCGCGGCCACCTCGAAGCTGACATCCCGACAGGCCACGGTGGCGCCGTAGCGGATCTCCAGGCCCCGGCAGCCCCAGAGGGGCGTCACCGGGCACCGGCCCGGGTAGGGGCGGCCTCGTCCCGGGCCTCTGCCGCCGGGTCGCCACCGCGGTGGCGGCCGGAGGGGGCCAGGTCGCGGCGGAAGCGGGCGATCGACAGACCGAACACGACCGCCCCGAGCACGGCCAGCATGCCGAGGGGCAGCAGCAGGGCCTCGAACGGCGCCCCCCTGACCATCACCCCCCGGGCCACCTGGACGAAGTAGGTGAGCGGCAGCAGGTAGCCGATCCAGCGGACCCCGGCGGCCATGGCCTGGAGGGGGAAGATCAGCCCGGACAGCAGGATCTGGGGGAGCATGGTCATGATGGCCAGCTGGATGGCCTGGCCCTGGGTCTCGGACACGGTCGAGATGAGCACCCCGATGCCGACGGTGACGAACAGGAACAGCAGGGCCCCCAGGGCGAAGACCAGCGGCGACCCGGCGAAGGGGACGTCGAACACCAGCACTCCCACGGCCACGATCACGGCCAGGTCGACCACCGCCACCCCGAGATACGGCAGGAGCTTGCCGGCGAGCACGTCGCGGGCCTTGAAGGGCATGACCGCCAGCTGCTCCAGGGTGCCGCTCTGGCGCTCGCGGACCACCCCGAGGGCGGTGGCGATGGTGCCGACGAAGACCAGCACCACGCCCATCAGGCCGGGGACCATGATCGCCGAGGTCTCCAGGCCAGGGTTGAACAGCACCTCGGGGTCGGGCAGCCCGGGCCGGCCCCGCAGCTCGGTCACCACCGACCGGGCCGAGAACAGGTCGGCCCCGTCGACCAGCACCTGAGGCTGCCCGGTGTCGCCGGTGACCACGGCCACCGCCGCCTCGGCGTCGCGCAGGGCCTCGACGGCGTCCTCACGGCCCTCGGTGGGTGCGACCCGGACCACGTCCAGCCGTTCGGGCAGGGCCGCCGCCACCTGGTCGGCCCGGGGGCCGACGACCACCGTCTTGACCTGGTCGACGTCGAAGCTGGCGGCGTAGCCGAACACCACCAGGAGCAGCACCGGGAGCACGATCATCATCGCCAGCGTGCGCCGGTCCCGGCGCATCTGGCGGAACTCCTTCATGGCCATGGCCCACATGCCGACGCACCTCCGGGACGCAGAATTCAACACTTAATGAAGTCTACGACGAATGAAATCCGCGGGCAAGAGAAGGGCGCCGGCCCGCGACCGGCGCCCGTTCCGTTTCAGGCCCTAGTCGCTGTCCGCCTCGTCCTCCCGCATGACCTTGGTCGGGGGCAGCTCCCCGGTGGCCCGCTCCCAGAGCTTGTCGACCAGCTTGCGGGCGGCCAGCACCACCACCGCGGTGATGACCGCGAACGCGACCCGCTTGATCAGCTTGCGGGCCTCCTCCGGAGCACGCTCCGAGAGCTTGGCCACCTTGTCCTCCATCTGTCGGCGGGTCTCCTCTACCTCGCGGGCGGTTGCTGTTGAGGTTTCCCCCACGTGATCTCCTCCTTCAGCTCGTTGGCGGTCGTCTGGAGCTCGGCTTTGGCCTTCTCCGGAGCGACCTTGGAGGCGGCCAGGCGCTTCTTGCCGATCAGCCCGAGCACGGCCACCACGATCAGCAGCACCGCGGTGACGATGGCGAACCCGAGCCAGCGCGGCCCGCCGATCGCCTCGCCGATGGTGTACAGCAGGAAGCCGAAGGCGTACAGCCCGAGCACGCCGGCCGCCACGAGCAGGGCGCTCGCCTTGGCGCTGGCGGTCAGGCCCTCCTGCAGCTCCTGCCTGGCCAGCAGGATCTCCTGGCGGATGAGCGTGGTCGCGTCGTCGGCGAGCCCCTTCAGCAGCTCACCGGTGGACGGCTCCTCGGTGGGCGCCGCCCCGGCGGGCTGCGTGGTCGCCCGCGCGCCCGAAGGCGGGTCCTGGATTGCCAAGGCAGTCCCCCCTTACATATAGGTTGTCATCGGGATCTGGAACTACCTACCCCGCCGCGGCAAGAGTTATCGCACATCACCGGGGCCGATGCAGTCGGTGCCCGGAGGCCAGCAGCGCCGCCAGCCGGGCCACCGCCGCCCCGGCCGTCGGGGTCAGGGGGCGCCGGCCGGCCTCGTGCAGCGGCACCCAGTCCAGCTCGCTGTGCTCGTCCGGCGCCTGGTTGGTGGGCTGGCCCTTCCAGGCGGTGGCCAGGTAGTAGGCGTCGGCCCGCTCCCCGTCGTGGAAGCAGCCGAGGGCGGTCAGGTCGAGCGGCTCGATCCCGGCCTCCTCGCGGGCCTCCCGGGACAGGGCCTCCAGCAGCGTCTCGCCCTCGTCGGGCTTGCCGCCGATGGTGTCCCAGGCACCCGGGTAGCGGCGGCCCTGGCCGCGGGTGCGCCGCCCCAGCAGGACCCGCCCGCCGGCCGGGTCGAGCAGGAGCAGGGCGGCGCTGGCCGCCTCGGCGAACGGGACCTCGCGGATGGCCGTCGACGCCCCGACGGTCGCGGTGGCCAGCGGCCGCCACACCTTGTCCCGTTCCTCGCGCAGCAGGGCCAGCTCGCGGACCGGGAAGGCGGCCCGGAAGCCGGCCAGCTCGCGGGCGGCGGCCTCGATCCGGTCGGGGGGCAGGTCCTGGGCCAGGGTCACGTGGGGGTGGAACGGGTGGGTGCGACGGTCGAGCGGCGACTCCCGGAGGGCGGCCTCGAGGTCGCCGAGGGCCGGCCCGCCCTCACGCACGACCAGATAGGCCACCGGTGCCTCGGGCAGGAAGGTGGCCGCCCCGTCCAGCTCGACCAGGAACGGCACCGCCTCGGCGGCCGCCCGCTCGACCAGGGCGGCCGCCCGGTGAAGGTCGCGCTCGGCGACCGTCTGGGGCGGCACCAGGGTCAGGTGGGGCACGATCCGCTCGGCCGTCGGGTCGCCCAGCGCCCGGCGCCAGGCCTGCACGTGGATCGCCAGCGGCTCCGGCAGCCGTGCGATCACCCCCAACCGGGGATGAGTCATGGGATCAGCCTGACCATGGCACAGGCGCTCCTGGGGGGCCGTGGGGGGAGCGAGCTCCCCCCACATGGATCAGGGACTGCCGGAGGTCGAGCTGCCGGTACGGTCGACCGACCTCCGAGAGAGGAAGCCCATGCGGTCCTTCGCGAGGGCCAGGTTCTCGCGGGCGATGGCCTGGGCCTTGGCCGCCCCCTGCTCGAGGATGGCCTCCAGGCGGGCCGGGTCGCCGCGGAGCTCGTGGTAGCGCTCGCGCACCGGGGCCAGGAAGGCGATCAGGGCGTCGGCCAGATCGGCCTTGAAGTCGCCGTAGCCGCGGCCGGCATAGGCCTGCTCCAGCTCCCCGACCGAGGTCCCCGTGGCCACCGAGAACAGCTCCAGGAGGTTGGAGATGGCCGGCTTGTCCGGCCGGGCCAGCACCTCCCGCCCCGAGTCGGTCACGGCCGAGCGGACCTTGCGCCGGATGGCCTCGGGCGGGTCGAGGACCTCGATGCGCCCGGCCGCCGACGCGCTCGACTTCGACATCTTGGCCGTCGGCACCTGGAGGTCCATGACCCGGCCGCCGACCTTGGGGATGTAGGCCTCGGGGACGACGAAGGTCTGGCCGAAGCGGGCGTTGAAGCGCTCGGCCACGTCCCGGGTCAGCTCCAGGTGCTGGCGCTGGTCCTCCCCCACCGGCACCCGGTCCGCCTGGTAGATGAGGATGTCGGCGGCCTGGAGGACCGGGTAGTTGAAGTAGCCGGCGGGCAGCGCGCCCTCGCCCCCGGTCTCGGCCTTGGCCTTGAACTGGGTCATGCGGCGCAGCTCGCCGACGGTCGCCAGGTGGTTGAGCAGCCAGGCCAGCTCCGTGTGCTCGGGCACGTGCGACTGGACGAACACGGTGCACACGTCCGGGTCGAGCCCGGCGGCGAGCAGGATGGCCGCCACCTCGAGGGTCCGGTCGGCGAGCTCCTCGGAGTTGTAGGCCAGGGTGATGGCGTGCAGGTCGACCACCGGGTAGAGGGCCTCGAAGTCGTGCTGCATCTCCACCCACTGCCGAAACGCCCCGACGTAGTTGCCGAGGTGGGTGTTTCCGGTGGGCTGGACGCCCGAGAGGATGCGCGGCACGGGCCTGTTCCTTGCTGCTCGAGGGTTGCCAGGTGACGGGATGTACCTTACCGTGGCACGCCGTGACCGCCACGCTGCTGACCCGCAACCGCGCCCTCGACCACGGGTGGGTGGTGTCCTGCGCGTGTCCGTGGGCTCGGCGGTCGTGCCGTGTGACGACGTAGCTCGCGTGCTTTCCGACCGACCGGGCCTGGACCCCCCGACCCGAGCGTGTCGAGAGGAGCTCGCCTGTGGCGGCGACCGCCACCACCTGGCCACACGGCCTTGATCCCGACCTAGACGGACCCGACCTCGCCCACCTCGACGGCCTCCCGGCCGACGAGCTGCTGGCCTGGGCCATCGGCCGCTTCGGCGACCGGTTCGCCGTGGTGACCAGCTTCCAGGCCGAGGGGATGGTGGTGCTCGACCTGGCCCGCCAGATCGACCCCGGCGTGCGGGTCCTGACCCTGGACACCGGCCGCCTGCCCGAGGAGACCTACGAGGTCATCGAAGCCGTGCGGACCGGCCTCGGCCTGGAGGTCGAGGTGATCACCCCCGACCCGGCCGACGTGGCCGCCATGGTCGCCCGCCACGGTCCCAACCTGTTCCACAAGGACCAGGCCCTGCGCCGGCTCTGCTGCCACGTCCGCAAGGTCGCCCCCCTGGAGCGGGCCCTGGCCGGGGTCGAGGCCTGGTCGACCGGGCTGCGCCGCGACGGCGGCCGAGCCCGAAGCGGGATCGCCAAGGCCGAGCGGGACGACGCCCACGGCGGCATCCTCAAGCTCAACCCGCTGGCCGACTGGACCCGCGAGCAGGTCTGGGCGTACGTGCGCAGCCACCGCCTGCCGGTGAGCTCGCTGTACGACAAGGGCTACACCTCGATCGGCTGCGCCCCCTGCACCCGCCCGACCCGGCCCGGGGAGGACGAACGAGCCGGGCGCTGGTGGTGGGAGGGCGACGAGGACCGCGAATGCGGCCTCCACACCCGGCTGGGCGGCGCCGCGGCCAGCCCCGACGACCGCTTCTCGGCCGCCCTTGACCGGCTGCGCGCCGACGTCAACGCCCGCACCTGGGAGACCACCGATGGCTGCTGAGGACCGACGCAACCGCAACGAGCAGATCAAGGAGGCGCTGGACCCGCTCGACCTGCGCCCCCGCATCGACCGCTACGCCCGCGAAGGGCTGGCCTCGATCGACCCCGACGACCTCAACATCCGGTTCCGCTGGTGGGGCCTGTACACCCAGCGGCCGGCCACCGACGGCCACTTCATGCTGCGCATCCGCATCCCCGGGGGCGCGCTGACCGCCGACCAGCTGGCCGCCATCGGCCGCCTGGCCCAGGTCCACGGCCGCAACCTGGCCGACATCACCGACCGCCAGAACATCCAGCTCCACTGGATCGTGATCTCCGACGTCCCCGCCATCCTGGACGAGCTCGACCGGATCGGGCTGAGCAGCCTCCAGGCCTGCGGCGACACCGTCCGCAACGTGCTCGGCTGCCCGGTGGCCGGGGTCGACGCCGGCGAGTGGTTCGACGCCACCGGTGACCTGCTGGCCGTCGAGGCCCGGATGGCCCGGACCAAGGAGTTCTCCAACCTACCCCGCAAGTACAAGATGTCGGTCTCGGGCTGCCGCCACCGCTGCGCCCAGCCCGAGGTCAACGACCTGGCCCTGGTCGGCCACGTCCACCCCGACGGCCGCGAGGGATTCGACCTGCTGGTCGGCGGTGGCCTGTCGTCCAGCCCCCGGTTCGCCGACCGGCTGGGGGTGTTCGTCCCCCGGGCCCAGGCCCCCGAGGTGGTCGCGGCCGTCACCGCCGCCTACCGCGACCACGGCAACCGCGACAAGCGGACCCGGGCCCGGATCAAGTTCCTGCTCGCCGCCTGGGGGCCGGAGCGGTTCCGCGAGGTCGTGGAGCGCGACTACCTGGGCCGGAAGCTGGAGGACGGCCCCGCGGCGCCGCCGTCGCCCGAGGCCCACCGCGACCACGTCGGCGTCCACCGCCAGCAGGACGGGGCCAGCTACATCGGGACCGCGCCCCTGGTCGGCCGGACCGACGGCGACACCCTGGTCGCGGTGGCCGAGCTGGCCCGCGACCTCGGCGGAGCCCGGGTCCGGCTCACCACCCAGCAGAAGCTGGTCCTGCTGGACGTGCCCGGCGAGCGGGTCACCGAGACAGTGGCCCGCCTGGACGCCCTCGACCTGCCGTCGGCCCCCAGCCAGTTCCACCGTGGGGCGATGGCCTGCACCGGCCTGACCTTCTGCAAGCTGGCCCTGGTGCCGACCAAGGAGCCGGCCGTCGAGCTGGTCAGGGAGCTGGAGGCGGCGTTCCCCGGCTTCGACGCCAAGGTCCGTGTGAACGTCAACGGCTGCCCCAACTCCTGTGCCCGCTATCAGCTGTCCGACATCGGCCTGGCCGGCGGCGAGTCCGCCGGCCAGGGCAACTACCAGCTGCACCTGGGCGGCGACCTGGGCGAGGGCCTGGCCTTCGGGCACCGCGTGCGCGAGCGGGTCCCGGCCGCCGACACCGGCGCCGTGGTCAGGGGCCTGGTCGCCGGCTACCTGGCCGAGCGCCAGCCCGGCGAGACCCTCCAGACCTGGCTGCGTCGCCAGCCACCCGAGACCCTGGCCGCGCTGTCGAAGGCGCCAGCGGAACCGGCCACCGTCGGGGGCGCGTGATGGCGTTCGGGTACCCGGTCCTGCTGGAGCTGACCGGCCGGCGGACCGTGGTGATCGGCGACGTCGCCGTCGAGGCCGGCAAGGTCGAGGGCCTGCTGGCCGCCGGGGCCGAGGTCACCGTGGTCGCCAAGGGCCCGGAGGCGGCCCTCGACCGGCTCGAGGCCGACCCCAAGGTGACCGTCCACCGCCGCGGGTACCGCGGCCCCTCGGACGTTTCCGGGGCGGTCCTGTGCGTCGCCCACGCCGCCGAGCCCGGGGTCCGCAACGCCATCGCCGCCGACGCCCGGGCCGCCGGGGTCCTGGTCAACGTCATGGACGACGTCCCCAACTGCGACTTCGCCGCCCCGGCGATCGTCCGCCGGGGCGACCTGATCGTCGCCATCGGCACCGGCGGCCGCGCCCCCGCCCTGGCCAGCCGCCTCCGGGCCGAGCTGGGCGAGCGGTTCGGGCCCGACTGGACCGAGCTGGTCGAGGTGGTCGGCCGGGTCCGCGCCGACACCCTTCCCCACCTGCCCGACTTCGAGGACCGGTCCCGCCGCTGGCGGTCCGCCCTCGACCTGGCCGAGCTGGAGGGGCTGATCGCCGCCGGCCGGGGCGACCTGGCCGCCACCCGCCTCCGCGACCGGCTGCTGGAGGGCGTGGCATGAGCGGGATCGTGTACCTGGTCGGGGCCGGGCCCGGGGACCCGAGGCTGCTGACCCTGCGGGGGGCCGAGGTCCTCCAGCGGGCCGACGTGGTGGTGTACGACCGGTTGGCCCCGGCGGCCCTGCTCGACCTGGCCCCGCGGGTGGCCGAGCGGGTCGACGCCGGCAAGGCGCGGGGCCAGGTGGCCCTGCCCCAGGAGGAGATCAACCGGGTGCTGGTCGACCGGGGACGCCGCGGCCTGACCGTGGTCCGGCTCAAGGGCGGGGACCCGTTCGTGTTCGGCCGCGGGGGCGAGGAGGCCCTGGCCCTGGCCGACGCCGGGGTGCCCTTCGAGGTCGTGCCCGGGGTCAGCGCGGCCGTGGCCGCCCCCGCCTACGCCGGCATCCCGGTCACCCACCGGGGCCTGGCGGCCAGCTACGCGGTGATCAGCGCCACCCTGGCCGGGGGCGCCCCGGCCGACCTGGCCCGGACCGCGGCCGCCGCCGACACCCTGGTGCTGCTGATGGCGGCCGAGCGCCTGGGCGAGGTCTGCACCCAGCTGATCGCCGCCGGCCGCCCCGCGGACGAGCCGGCGGCGGTGGTCGCCTCGGCCAGCACCGGCGCCCAGCGGGTCGTCACCGGCACGCTGGCCGAGCTGGCCACCTCCGAGGTCGAGGTCGACCCTCCGGCCACCCTGGTCACCGGCCCCTCGGTGGCCCTGGCCGGCCCCCTGGCCTGGTTCGCCCCGGCCGCCGCCTCCGGGGCCGAGGCGGGGACGGCGGTGGTCAGCCGCTCGGCCCACTGAGCGGCAGCCGGGTCACCACCCCGGGTCAGCCTCGGAGCTGGCGCAGGACGTACTGGAGGATGCCGCCGTGGCGGTAGTACTCGACCTCGTTCGGGGTGTCGATCCGGACCCGGCAGGTGAGCTCCCGGTCGTCGGCGCGGACGGTGACCTCGCGGGGGAAGCTGCCCGACCCGGCACCCTCCAGGCCGGTGACGTCGAAGGTCTCGTGCCCGGTCAGGCCGAGGGACTCGACCGTCTCGCCGGCCGGGAGCTCCAGGGGCAGGATGCCCATGCCGACCAGGTTGGCCCGGTGGATGCGCTCGTAGCTCTCGGCCAGCACGGCCCGGACCCCGAGCAGCATCGGCCCCTTGGCCGCCCAGTCGCGGCTCGACCCTGACCCGTACTCCTTGCCGGCCAGGACGACCAGCGGCACCCCGTCGGCCTGGTAGCGCATGGCCGCGTCGTAGATGCTCATCTGCTCCCCGTCCGGCAGGTGCAGGGTGACCCCGCCCTCGGTGCCGGGGGCGAGCCGGTTGCGCAGGCGGATGTTGGCGAAGGTGCCGCGGATCATCACCTCGTGGTTGCCCCGCCGCGACCCGTAGGAGTTGAAGTCCCGCGGCTCGACCCCCTGCTCGACCAGGTAGCGGCCGGCCGGGCTGTCGCGCTTGATGACCCCGGCGGGCGAGATGTGGTCGGTGGTCACGCTGTCGCCGAGGACGGCCAGGACCCGGGCGCCGCGGATGTCGGTGACCGGCTCGGGGGTGGCCGGCATGCCGTCGAAGTAGGGCGGGCGCCGCACGTAGGTCGAGGCGTCGTCCCAGGCGAAGCTCTCCCCCGTCGGCACGTCCAGGCTGTTCCAGCGCTCGTCGCCCTTGAACACCTGGGCGTAGCTCCTGCGGAACATGTCCGACTGCACCGCCTGGCGGATGACCTCGTTCACCTCGGCGCTGGACGGCCACAGGTCGCGCAGGTAGACCGGGTTGCCGTCGGGGTCATGGCCGAGCGGGTCGTCGAGCAGGTCGACGTCCATGGTCCCGGCCAGGGCGTAGGCGACCACCAGCGGCGGCGAGGCCAGGTAGTTCATGCGGCAGTCGGGGTTGATGCGGCCCTCGAAGTTGCGGTTGCCGCTCAGCACCGAGGCGACCACCAGGTCCTCCTCCTCGACCGCCTGGGAGATCTCGGGGGCCAGCGGGCCGGAGTTGCCGATGCAGGTCGTGCAGCCGAACCCGACCAGGTGGAAGCCGAGCTTCTCGAGATAGGGCAGCAGCCCGGCCCGCTCGTAGTAGTCCATGACCACCTTGGACCCGGGAGCCAGGGAGGTCTTGACCCACGGCTTGGAGGTCAGGCCGCGGTCGACGGCGTTGCGGGCCAGCAGCCCGGCGGCCAGCATCACCGACGGGTTGGAGGTGTTGGTGCAGGAGGTGATGGCGGCAATCACCACGTGGCCGTGGTCGAGGTCGAAGCTGGCGCCGTCCTCGAGGGCGACCGGGACCCGCTTGCCCGGCCGGCCACTGGCCCCAGTCGGGTCGGGCTCGAACCAGCCGGCCGGGGGCGGGTCGTGGTTCTCGTGCGGCATGGTGCCGGCCATGGACGCCGGCGGGTCGCTGGCCGGGAAGGACTCGGCCGAGGCCTCGTCCGGCCCATCCTCGTCGACCTTGCGGTCCATCGGCGTGTCCCGCCTGGTCTGGGGCTCGGGAGCCATGTCGGCCAGGGCGCCCCGGAAGCCGCGCCGGGCGTCGGTCAGGGCGACCCGGTCCTGGGGCCGACGGGGGCCGGCCAGGCTGGGCACGACCGTGCCCAGGTCGAGCTCGACCCGCTCGGAGTAGCGGGGCTCGGCGTCCGGGTCGTGCCACAGGCCCTGCTCCTTGGCGTACGCCTCGACCAGGGCGACCAGCTCGGGCGGGCGGCCGGTGAACTCCAGATAGCGAAGGGTCTCGCCGTCGATCGGGAAGATGGCGCAGGTCGAGCCGTACTCGGGCGACATGTTGCCGATGGTGGCCCGGTTCTCGACCGGCACGTTGCCGACCCCGGGGCCGTAGAACTCGACGAACTTGCCCACCACCCCGTGGCGGCGCAGCAGCTCGGTCACGGTCAGGACCAGGTCGGTGGCGGTCGACCCCTCGGGCAGCTCGCCCGACAGCTTGAACCCGATCACCTTGGGCATGAGCATCGAGATCGGCTGGCCGAGCATGGCCGCCTCGGCCTCGATCCCGCCGACGCCCCAGCCGAGCACGCCCAGGCCGTTGACCATCGGGGTGTGGCTGTCGGTGCCGACCAGGGTGTCCGGGTAGGCCTGGCCCTTGTCGTTGGTGAAGACCACCCGGGCCAGGTACTCGCAGTTGATCTGGTGGACGATGCCGGTGCCGGGCGGGACCACCTTGAAGTCGGCGAAGGCCTGCTGGCCCCAGCGCAGGAACGCGTACCGCTCCTGGTTGCGGTCGAACTCCAGCTCCACGTTGCGGACGAAGGCGTCGGGCCGGCCGGCGATGTCGGCCACCACCGAGTGGTCGATGACCAGCTCGGCCGGGGCCAGCGGGTTGATCCGGGTCGGGTCGCCCCCCAGGGTCCCCATGGCGTCGCGCATGGCGGCCAGGTCGACGATCGCCGGCACGCCGGTGAAGTCCTGCATCAGCACCCTGGCCGGCGAGAAGGCGATCTCCCGGTCCTCGGCCGACGCCGGGTCCCAGCGGGCGAACGCCTCGACGTCCTCGGCCGTGACCACGCTCCCGTCCTCGCTCCGGAGCAGGTTCTCCAGCAGCACCTTCAGCGAGAACGGCAGCCCCCCGACGTCCCCCACCGACGCCAGCGCATCCAGCCGGAAGACCTCGAATGACCGGTCCCCGACGTCCAACCCCGCCTTCGCCCCGAAGCTGTTCCCCGCCATGGCCCGGTCCCTCCGATGTTCCGTATGGTTGCGCTCAGCAGGGTACCCGCCGAGCGCCCCGTTCAGGCCCGGCCGCCACCGCGGACCCTGCTCCTAGCTCCAGGCGAACCCCGGCCAGGCGGGGTCGCGGGCGTGGGCGTGGAAGTGGTCGGGGATCCGGCGCATCACCGCGTCGATCCGGAAGGCGCCCTCGCCGAGGCGGGCCGCCGCCACCTCGGCCAGCCGGGCCAGCATGTGCTCGCGCTCGTCGGGGGGCGGGTCGGCGCCGTGGCGGCGCCACACCACCATGGGTGTGCGGCAGATCAGGCACTCCGCCACCCAGCACCGCTCGTCCTCGTGGAACCAGGGGGTCAGCGGCCGGGCCGCGCACAGGTCGCAGCCCGGCACCGCTCCCCCTTCGGTCGGCTCAGCCAACGAGCTTGGCCACGTCGGCCTGCTTGGACCGGACGGCCTCGGCGGCCTCGCGCAGCTCGGCCAGCTCGCCGTCGGTCAGCGGCAGTTCGACCACCTCGGCGACCCCGGCGCGGCCCAGCTTGGCCGGGACGCCCAGGTAGACGCCGTCGATGCCGTACTCGCCGGTGACCCAGGCGCAGACCGGCATGACCTCCCCGGTGTCGCCGAGGACGGCCGCGACCATGGCCGCGGCCGCGCTCGAGGGCGCGTAGTAGGCCGAGCCCGACTTGAGCAGGGCGACCACTTCGGCCCCGCCGTCGCGGGTCCGCTGGACCAGGCGCTCGACTGTCTCGGCGTCGGCGACCTCGGTCAGGGGCTTGCCGTCGACCTTGACCATGCTCGGCACCGGGACCATGGTGTCGCCGTGGGAACCGAGGGTCATGGCCTCGACCCGGCTCGGGCTGGTGCCGAACTCCTCGGCCAGGAAGTGCCTGAACCGGGCCGTGTCGAGCATCCCGGCCTGGCCCATGACCCGCTCCCGCGGGAACCCGGAGACCTCGGCGGCCAGCGAGGTCATCTCGTCCAGCGGGTTGGAGACCACGATCAGGACGGCGTCGGGCGAGGCGTCGGCGACCTTGCGGGTGACCTCGCCGACGATCCTGGCGTTGGTCTCCAGCAGGTCCATGCGGCTCATCCCCGACTTGCGGGGGACCCCGGCGGTGATCACGACCACATCCGAGCCGGCCGTCTCCTCGTAGCCGTTGCTGCCGACGACCCGGGTCTCGAACCCCTCGATGGACCGCGACTGGTTCATGTCGAGGGCCAGGCCCTGGGGGAGGCCCTCGACGATGTCGGTCATCACCACCTCGTCGCAGATGCCCTTCTCGGCCAGCCGCTGCACGGTGGTCGAGCCGTACTTGCCGGCTCCCACCACGGTGACCTTCGGCATCAGGCGCCCCTTCCCTCCGGGGAGCGAGGCTTGAGCTCCCCGGACCCCTCGTCCAGCTTGGCGATCACCGCGTCGGCGACCTGGCTGGTGCCGACGGCGGTGGGGTCGTCGCGCGACGGCTTCATGTCGTAGGTGACGCTCCTGCCCTCGGCGATGACCGCGGCCAGGGCCCGCTCCAGCCGGTCGGCGGCGTCGACCTCGTCCAGGTGCCGCAGCATCAGCATGCCCGAGAGCATCATCGCCATCGGGTTGACCTTGTTCTGGCCCTTGTACTTGGGGGCCGACCCGTGGGTGGCCTCGAACACCGCCACCCGGTCGCCCAGGTTGGCCCCGGGGGCGACCCCGAGCCCGCCGACCAGGCCGGCCCCGAGGTCGGACAGGATGTCGCCGTACAGGTTGGGCAGCAGCAGCACGTCGAAGTTCTCCGGCTTCTGGACCAGCTGCATGCACATGTTGTCGACCAGGTACTCGTCGTACTCGATGTCGTCGTACTCCTTGGCCACCTCGCGGGCGACGGCGTAGAACAGCCCGTCGGTGTGCTTCATGATGTTGGCCTTGGTGACCGCGGTGACCTTCTTGCGCCCGTAGGCGCGGGCGTGGTCGAAGGCGAACTTGGCGATCCGCCGGGTCCCGGTGATCGAGATCGGCTTGATCGAGATGCCCGAGTCCTCCCGGACCTTCCTCTCCTGGATGCCGTTGAGGAACTCGATGACCTTGGCCGCGTCCGGGGTGCCCTGCTCGAACTCGATGCCGGCGTACAGGTCCTCGTGGTTCTCGCGGACGATCACCAGGTCGATGTCCTCGTAGCGGGATCGGACCCCCCGGTAGCTCTTGCAGGGGCGCAGGCAGGCGTACAGGTCCAGCTCCTTGCGGAGGGCCACGTTGACGCTGCGGAACCCGGTGCCGATCGGGGTGGTCAGGGGGCCCTTGATCGCCACCCCGTTGCGGCGGATGGAGTCGAGGACCTGCTCGGGCAGGGGCGTGCCGTACTTGTCGATGACCTCGGCCCCGGCCTCCTGGGCGTCCCAGTCGAACTCGACGCCGGTGGCCTCCAGCACCCGGCGGGTCGCCTCCGACAGCTCGGGGCCGACCCCGTCCCCGGGGATGAACGTGACGCGATGGGCCATGGTGGAAGCTCCTTTGCTCGCGGTGTCGCCAAGGGTATCTCTGTACGGCGGGTCGGCGAGGAAAACCCCTACGATTGAGGCTGATCCCGTCCCTCGAGACGACCGGAGGCACCCCCAGATGGCTGACCCAACGGGCAAGGGACTCGAGGGCGTGGTCGCCGCCCAGACCAGGATCTCCGACGTCGACGGCCGCGAGGGCAAGCTCTTCTACGCCGGCTACGACATCGCCGACCTGGCCGCCCATGCCACCTTCGAGGAGACCGTCCACCTGCTGCACCACCTGGAGCTGCCGACCGCCGCCCAGCTGTCGGAGACGGTCGACACCCTCCGGGCCGAGAGCGTCCTCGACCCGATGCTGGTCGAGGTGATCGGCTCCCTGGCCCAGCGGACCGGCCCCATGACCACCCTGCGGACGGCGGTGTCGGCCGCGGCCGCCCTCGACCCCGACGACGACGACTCGCCCGAGGCCAACCTGCGCAAGGCCTACCGGCTGATGGCCAAGACCCCGCAGATCATCGCCACCTACCAGCGGCTGCGGACCGGCGCGGACGCGATCGAGCCGCGCGAGGACCTCGGCGTGGCGGCCAACTTCCTCTACGCCCTCACCGGCAAGCAGCCCGACCCGCAGGTGGCCCGCGACTTCGACGTGGTGCTGGTGCTGTACGCCGACCACACCCTGAACGCCTCCACCTTCGCCGGTCGGGTCGCCGCGGCCACCCTGGCCGACATGTACGCGGCCGCCACCGCCGCCGTGGCCGCCCTCCAGGGCCCCCTGCACGGCGGGGCCATCGAGGGGGTCAGGGAGATGCTGGAGGAGATCGGCGAGCCGGACAGGGCCCCCGACTGGGTCCGCCAGAAGCTGGCCCGCAAGGAGAAGGTGATGGGCTTCGGCCACCGCGTCTACAAGACCTGGGACCCCCGGGCCACGGTGCTGCGGGAGATCGCCGAGCGCCTCGGCCGGCAGTTCGGCGAGACCGGCTGGTACGACATCTCGATCCGGGTCCAGGAGGCGGTCATGGAGGCCAAGACCCTCTACCCGAACGTCGACTTCTACACGGCCA
>JASLBL010000339.1 GCA_030146615.1 Actinomycetes bacterium | reverse complement strand
CCCTCGCAGTGGTAGCCAGCGCCGGGCCGATGCCCTGGCCGAGTTGGCCCGCCGCAGCTTGGAGGGGGGCCGGCTGCCGCAGGCCGGTGGGGTCCGGCCCCAGTTGCTGGTGACCGTGGACCTGGACAGCCTGGTGGGCCGCTCCGGCGCGGTGGGGGGTGAGGTCGGCGGGGCGGGGCCGCTGGCTCCTGAGGCGTGTCGGCGGCTGGCCTGTGACGGGGCCCTGACCCGGGTCCTGGTCACCCGTCATCGCAGTGACCAGCACCACCCCACCCACGGCCCCAGCGGCGAGGAACAGCACCCCACCGCCGACCCCAGCGGCGAGCCGCAACCAGCAGCCAACCACCCAAACGGCGAGCAGCAACCGATGGCCCGCCATCCGAGCGGCGACCCGCAACCAGCAGCCCCCCACCCGAGCGAGCCAGCCGGGCTGGCGGGCGGCTGGGAGCCGCCATGGCCCTGCTCCCTCCGGCCCTTGGTGGCGCGCCGACCCAGCCGCTGGAGGTCGGGCGGACCAGCCGGGTCGTCACCCCGGCCCAGCGCAGCGCCCTGGCCGTGCGTGACGGCGGCTGTGTCTTCCCCGACGGTGATCGCCCGCTGGCCTGGTGCGAGGCCCACCATCTGCGCCACTGGTTGCATGGTGGCCCGACCGACCTGGCCAACCTGGCCTTGTTGTGCCGAGCTCATCATCGGGCCGTCCATGAAGGGGGGTGGCGGCTGACCCGGCAGCCTGGCGGCCGGCTGACCGCCACCCCACCCCACCGACCCCACCGACGACATCCCCTCGCCGCCTAACCCGGGACGGGCGGGAGGGCGGGCGTGACGAACCGCTGCCTAGGACGGTCAACAAGGCACGCAATCCACCACTGGGGCACCGTCCCAGGCGACCGCATGGGCCCGGCCGACCCACAGCCACCATGCCGGTCCCTGCATGGGCCCGGCGGTCCTGGCTCCACCCGACCCACCGAGTCAGGTATCTGCATGGGCCCTCAAAGGCCCGGGAGCCCCACCCGACCCACCGTGCCCGCTACCCGCACCGGACCCAATGGCCCCGGACCCGACCCACCGTGCCAGGCGACTGCATCGGGCCCGAGCACCACGACCCGCCGACCCAGCCGAGTAGATTGGCCCCGAGCGACCTACCGCCGCTGGCACGTCGGGCAGAACGTGGTACCCCGGCCCCCGAGGACGACTTTGCGCAACGGCGTGGCGCATCGGGGGCAGGGGCGGCCGGATTGGCCGTAGGCGATCAGGAAGTCGGCGTTGCGGCCGCTCTCGCCGTTGACCATGCGGTAGTCGCGGAAGGTGGTGCCTTCGCGGTCGATCGCCTCGGTCAGGACCTGGCGGATGGCGCCGTGGAGGGCCAAGGCGCGTCGGGGGCCGACCCGGCGGGAGGCGGGGTGGATGCGGGAGAGCCACAGGGCCTCGTCGGCGTAGATGTTGCCGACCCCGGCTACGGGGCGCTGGGTGAGCAGGTAGGGCTTGATTGGGGCTCGGGTGGCGGCCAGGTCGCGGGCGAAGCGGTGGGGGTCGAACTCGTCCGAGAGGGGCTCGGGCCCGAGTCGGGCCAGGGTCGGGAGGCTGGTGTAGGCGCCGGCCTCGACCACGGCCAGGCCGCCGAAGCGGCGGACGTCGCGGAACACCAGCTCGCGGCCGTCGTCGAGGGTGATCCGGGCTCGGGCGTAGGCGTCGGCCACCCCGAAGTGGAGCACGCCGGTCATGCCCAGGTGCAGGACCAGCTCCAGTCCCTGGTCGAGGGGGCAGAGGAGGAACTTGCCCCGGCGCCCGACCGCCTCGACCCGGCGTCCGAGCAGCCGGTCGGGGCCGTGGAAGCGCCGCTGGGTGTCGGCCCAGACGGCCAGTACCCGGCGGCCGGACAGCTCCGGTTCGAGCTGCCGGCGGACCGATTCGACCTCGGGCAGCTCGGGCATGTCCCAAGCCTACCGGGACTCCGTGTCAGTCCTCGGGGACGGGGGCGCCGTCGGGCCAGCAGCCGATGCCGGCCAGGAACCCGGCCAGGCCGGGGGAGAGGGGGTAGGCGGGCAGCTCGTCGAGGCCGACGAGCCGGGCGTCGGCGGCGTCGCCGGCGGCCACGGGCACGGCCCCGTCGGGCAGCACGGCCCAGAGGTCGACGATCAGGTAGTGGAAGCCCTCGCCGATCCGCTCCACGACCCCGGCGATCTCGCCGACGGCCGCCTCCAGGCCGGTCTCCTCGGCCAGTTCCCTGGCCGCGGCCGCGGCGATGGTCTCGCCCCCCTCGACCCGCCCGCCCGGCAGCGACCAGCGCCCCTGGTGGGGCGGGTTGCCCCGCTCGACCAGCAGCAGCCGTCCGGCCGGGTCCCGGGCGACCAGCCCGACTGCCACCACCGGCCGCGAGGGCGCCTCGTCCATGGCCCCATGCTCCCACGGCCGGCAGCGGCGGGCGGCGCTAGAAGGTGGTCGCGCTGGAGAACGCGAAGCGGTCGATGGCCAGGGCGGGGGCGCGGGCGGCGCCGTAGCCGTCCTCGGCCGCCATCTCGGTCTCGGCCCCGACGGCCCGGACCGACGAGAGGGCCTCCAGGATCGACTGGGTGAAGCGGAGGTTGCGGACCGCCCCGACGACCCGGCCGTCCTCGACCCAGAAGGTGCCGTCCCTGGTCATGCCGGTGATCGTCGTGTCCATGAGGTTGACCAGGTTGGTGTAGTGGAAGCGGGTGACCAGCAGGCCCCGCTCCATCCCGGTGACCAGCTCGGCCTGGGGGGTCTGGCCGGGCAGCATGGCCAGGTGCATGGGCAGCGCGCCCTCGGCCGACGGGGCCGGGAGGCCGTGGCCGGTGGGCTCGACCCCGTGGGCGGTCGCGGCCCGGAAGTCGTAGACCAGGCTGGCGGCCACGCCCTTGTCGATCAGGGTCACCCGCCGCTTGGGCACGCCCTCGAAGTCGAAGCCGACGCCGATGGTGTCGGCGGCGGTGGCGTCATCGACGATCGTGACCAGCGGCGAGCAGACCCGCCGGCCCAGCCGGCCGACCAGGAAGCTCCGGCCCTCGTCGTAGGCCTTGGCGCCGAAGCCGAGCCAGCCCAGCCACTGGACCATGACCGAGGCCGCGTTGGGCTCCAGCACCACCGGGTAGGTGCCGGGGGCGAGCTCACGCGGCTCGCGGCTGTCCACCGCCTTGCGGGCGGCCCGTTCCCCGAGCGCGGCGACGTCCAGGTCGGCCAGGGCCGGCTCGGTCCCCTCGGCCCAGCCGGTCCCCGACCCGGCGTCGGCCAGGATCGAGAAGCTGGCCGCGGTGGTCGCCCCGGCGGCCCGGACGCCGCGGGTGTTGGCCACGGCGAGCTCGACCTCGCGGGTCTCGCAGGCCCCGGCCGCGGCCACCCCCTCCGGGAGCCGGCCGATCACCCCGGCGACCAGCCCGGCCCGGGTGGCCGGGTCGGTGGCGGCGGTGGCCGGGTCGTGGCGGCCGGCCGCGGGATAGGCGGCCGGGCCCGGCATGCCGGGATAGCCGGGGTCGGGCGGCATCGTCCTGGCCACCTCGGCGGCCCGCCGGACCGTGGCCCGGACGGCCTCTGGGTCGGCGCTGTGCACGGTGGCCGTGCCGACCCGGTTGCCGTCCACCACCACCCTGACCCGGACCCAGAGGTCCTCGCGCCAGGCCGACTGGTGGATGCGGCTGGAGGCGAACCGGGTCAGCCCCCCGGCCTGCCGCTGGACCAGGGCATCGGCGTCGTCGGCGCCGCCGGCTCCGATGGCCGCCTCGGCCACCTCCAGCAGCCGCTCCGCCCCGAACCCCGTCATCTGCCGACCCCCACGTGGACATTCCGGAACCGGGCCGGGGCGGCGCCGTGGCCGACCCGGGCGTTCTGGAACGGCTGGCCCTTGCCGCAGTTCGGGACACCCCACACCACCCAGTCCCCGGGGCCGCAGACGGCGTCCAGCGACCCCCAGAACTCGGTCGTGCGGCCGTCGTAGGAGGCGTTGCGGTACAGCCGGCCGAGGCGGCCGCCCTTGATCTCCCAGGCGGCCTCGACCCCGAACTGGAAGTTGACCCGGCGGTCGTCGATCGACCAGGACCGGTTGACGCTCAGTAGCAGCCCGTCGGGAGTGTCGGCGACCAGCTCGTCCAGGCCGCCCTGCCCCGGCTCCAGGTGCACGTTGGTCATGCGGATCAGGGGCATGCTGCCCCAGCCGTCGGCCCGCATCGCCCCACCCGACCCGGCGCCGTCGGCCGTCGTCTCGCGGCTGGTCAGGAAGCCGGCGACCACGCCTTCGGCGACCAGCGGGGTCCGCTGGGCGGGGACCCCCTCGTCGTCGAAGCCGGAGGTGCCGAGACCACCCGGGGTGGTCGCGTCGGCGGTGACCGACATGGCCGGCGAGCCGTAGCGGAGCCGGCCCAGGTCGCCGGGGACGACGAACGAGGTGCCGGCGTAGGCGGCCTCCATGCCCAGGATCCGGTCCAGCTCCAGCGGGTGCCCGACCGACTCGTGCACCTGGAGCGACAGCTGCTGGCCGTCCAGGATCACGGTGGTCACCCGCTCCGGCAGCTCCGGCGCGGCCAGCAGCTGGACGGCCTCGGCGGCCACCCGGGGGGCGTTGGCGACCAGCTCGGCGGCCTCGACCACCTCCCACCCGCCGGCCTGGTACTGGCCCCGGAACGAGTTCGGCCAGCTGCGCTGCTGGAGGTCGCCGTCGCCGACCGCGACGGCCTCGATCCCGGCCCCGGTCTGGGTCACCGTCTGGTCCAGGCGGGTCCCCTCGCTGGACCAGAGCACGGTGCGGCGCCGCCACAGGTCGACCGTGGCCTTGGCGTGGGACAGCCCGGCCACCGACCGCTGGGCCTCGCAGGCGGCCAGCAGCAGCTCGACCCGCTCGGCCAGGGGCACGGCGAACGGGTCGCGGGCTACCGGGTTCGACCACTGGGCGACGGCCGGCTCGGCCGGGGCCAGCCGCACCGGCTCGCCCCCGGTGGCCGCCGACGCCCGCGCCACCTCGACCGCCCGCCGGGCCAGGTCGCCGGCCCGGCCCGGGTCGAGCACGGCGCTGGCCGCGAACCCCCAGCGCCCGTCCACCAGCACCCGGACCCCGAGCCCGCTGGAGTCCTCCGCCTCCAGGTCGTCGACCCGGTCGTCGGTGACGGTGAGCCCCTCGGTCTCCTCCCGCACCCACCGGACATCGGCGTAGCCGGCCCCGGCGTCGACCGCCGCCTCGAGGGCGAGCTCGGTCAGCTCCTCGGGCTCCATCGCCCTCCTCCACGTTCCCACCTGGAGCGCGATGCTACTAGGAAGCCGGCCGGCCAAGCTGCTCGGCGACCACCGCCAGGTCGGCCACGAAGCCCTTGTAGGCCAGGGCGCGGGCCTCCTCGTCGGGGGCGCGGAGGATGGAGGAGGGGTGGACGGTGGCCAGGACCCGGGGGGCGAGGTCGGAGTCGAGGAACTCGCCCCGCTGGCGGCTGACCCGGAACGAGCTGCCCAGCAGGGCCTGGGCGGCGGTCGCGCCCAGCAGGACCAGGACCCGGGGCTGGACCACCTGGAGCTCGGCCTCCAGCCAGGGGAAGCAGGCGTGGACCTGCTCGGCGTTGGGCTTCTTGTGGATGCGCTGCTTGCCTCGGCGCTCGAACTTGAAGTGCTTGACCACGTTGGTCACATAGGCCAGCTCGCGGTCGATGCCGGCCTCTCCGAGGGCCTGGTCGAGCACCCGCCCGGCCGGGCCGACGAAGGGGCGGCCGGCCCGGTCCTCGCCGTCACCCGGCTGCTCGCCGACCAGCATCACCTCGGCGCCGCCCGAACCCTCGCCGAACACGGTCTGGGTGGCGTCGCGGTACAGGTCGCAGGCCGTGCACCCGGCCGCGGCCGACCGCAGCGCGCCCAGATCAGGCCGCTCGGGGATCAGGTCGCGGGCCGCGCTCGGAGGCCGCTGGCGGGCTGGCATGGCAGGAACCTCCCTACCACTGCGCCCGGCCGCCGAAACCGCCGGCCGGCTGGGAGCTACTCGCCCGGGCCCGGCCGCTCGCCGGCGCGAACCCTGGGCGTGGAATCGCCCACCACCCGCCCCTCCAGGCCGGAGGTGATCAGCAGCAGGGCGAGCAGGACGACCGGGAACAACGCGACAACGGCGAGCATCAGGAGCGACATCGAGCGAGCAACCTCCTCGTCGGTTCGACGCAGGCAGTCTGTCAGGAATATCGGAGGCCGGACGGCCGACCTCGAGAGCTGTTACCGGATCGGTACGGGATCGGCGGCGACCGGGCTGCGCTATCGTCGGGGGCATGCCCGGCTTCGACCTGCACACCCACTCGACCTTTTCCGACGGCACCCTCGACCCCGAGCAGGTGGTCGAGCTGGCGGCCAGCCGCGGCCTGACCGGGATCGCCCTCACCGACCACGACAACACCGGCGGGGTCGATCGGGCCCGGGCCGCGGCCGAGGGGACCGGCCTGACCGTCCTGCTCGGCTGCGAGCTGTCGGCCGAGCACGACGGCAACCCGGTCCACGTCCTGGCCTACGGCTTCGACCCGGACGAGCCGGTGTTCGCGGCCAAGCGGGCCTGGATCTTCCAGGGCCGGGTCGGCCGGACCCGCCGGATGGTGGAGCGGCTGCGTGAGCTCGGGGCCCCGGTCGACTTCGACCGGGTCAGGGAGCTGGCCGGCGGCGGCGCCCTCGGGCGGCCGCACGTGGCCAGGGCGATGGTCGAGGCCGGCGTCGTCGACCAGGTGGCCGACGCCTTCAGCCAGGACTGGATCGGCACCGGGGGCCGGGCCTATGTGGCCAAGGACGCCGTCACCCCGGTCGAGGCGGTCGAGCTGATCGCCCGGGCCGGCGGGGTGGCGGTGCTGGCCCACCCCTCGGTCCACGCCGGGGCCGCGCCCGTCCCCGAGCCGGTCATCCGGGCCATGGCCGCCGCCGGGCTGGCCGGCCTGGAGGTCGACCACCCGGACCAGCCGCCCGTGGACCGGGCCCGCTGGCGGGCCCTGGCCGCCGAGCTGGGCCTGGAGGCGACCGGGGCCTCCGACTGCCACGGCGCCCTCTACGGCTACCGCCTCGGCACCGAGCGCACCCCCGACGAAGCCGTCGAGCACCTGCTCGCCCGCGCTTAGCGCAGCTCCCTGGTTTCCAGGCGGCGTTGACCGTCTACACGATGTCTGGTTGACCGGTCCACCGAGCGCGGAACATTCCGGGCACGCCCGTGTCCAACAAGCATCCAGCCCCCTCCTCCCTGGAGGTCTCCCTGTCATGCCTCTTGCCGTCGACTACCAGGCCGGGATCGAGAACGCCTGGTCGAACGTTGCCACCTTCGTGCCCAAGCTGCTCGCCGCCCTGGTCATCCTGCTGGTCGGCTACCTGGTGGCCAGGGCGATCGCCGGCATCCTGAACAAGGTCCTCGAGCGGGTCGGCTTCGACCGGGTGGTCGAGCGCGGTGGGGTCCGCCAGGCGCTGGCCCGCAGCAAGTACGACCCGTCCGACATCCTGGCCAAGCTGGTCTTCTGGACGATCATGCTGCTGGTCCTCCAGCTGGCCTTCGGGGTCTTCGGGTCCAACCCCATCTCCGACCTGCTCCGCGGCCTGATCGCCTACCTGCCGAACGTGTTCGTGGCCATCCTGATCCTGGTGATCGCGGCCGCCATCGCCCGGGCCGTCACCGACCTGCTCTCCAACCTGCTGTCGTCGGTCCAGGGCGGGCAGGCGCTGGCCAGAGGCGCCGGCATCGCCATCCTGGTCTTCGCGACCTTCGCCGCCCTCGACCAGCTCCAGATCGCCCCGCGGATCGTCACCGGCCTCTGGTACGCGCTGCTGGCCGCCGTGGTCGGCTCGGTCATCGTCGCCGTCGGCGGCGGCGGCATCCGGACCATGCAGCGGTACTGGGAGCGGGCCGCCGGCCGGGCCGAGTCCCGCGGTCCCCAGCTGCGCGACCAGGTGGAGTTCGACGACGGCCGCACCCGCACGACCCCGTAACCACCCCCGCACCCCAAGGAGGGAGCACATGCCCGACGTCAACACCGTCCGCAGCTGGCAGGGCGCCACCATGGTCGACCGCGACGGCGACAAGGTCGGCACCATCGAGTCCATCTACGTCGACGACCAGACCGGCGAGCCGGAGTGGGCCCTGGTCAACACCGGGCTGTTCGGCACCCGGTCGACCTTTGTGCCCATCAGCCAGGCCAGCGCCTCCGGCGACCAGGTCCAGGTGCCGTTCGAGAAGCAGCTGATCAAGGACGCGCCCCAGATTGACACCGACCAGCACCTGTCGGAGGCCGAGGAGCAGGAGCTCTGGCGCCACTACGGCCTCGACTACGGCACCGGGTACGACACCGCCGGGACCGTCACCGAGGACCGTGACACCGTCGGCCGGGACGTCTCCGGGCCGACCACCGACGACGCCATGACCCGCTCCGAGGAGGAGCTGCGGGTCGGGACCGAGACCCGCGAGCGGGGCC
>JASLBL010000325.1 GCA_030146615.1 Actinomycetes bacterium | reverse complement strand
TGCTGGTGCCGCCCGAGCTGGTCGGCAGCCACGTCGGCCCGCCCCGCTCTCACACCACCGGCCGCACCCACGACCTCGCCTTCCGGGCCGCCACGGCACTGTTCGGCCACTTCGGCATCGAGTGGGACATCGCCTCGGCCTCCAAGGAGGAGCAGGAGGCGCTGGCCGAGGCGATCGCCGTCTACAAGCGACTGCGGCCCCTGCTCCACGGCGGCCGGGTGGTCCGGGCCGACCACGACCCGGCCGCCTACCTGCACGGGGTGGTGGCCGCCGACCGCGCCGAGGCCCTGTTCGCCTACGTGCAGCTGACCGCCTCGCCCTTCGAGACCCCGGGCCTGGCCCGCCTCCCCGGGCTCGACCCCGACCGGGCCTACCGGGTGGCGCCCCTCGAGGTCGCGGGGGCGCCCGAGACCATGCAGGCCGCGGCCCCGCCCTGGTACGAGGCCGGCGGGGTCACCCTCGACGGCCGATCCCTGGGCGAGGTCGGCCTGCCCCTGCCCGTGCTCCGCCCCGAGCAGGCCGTGCTGCTGCACCTGACCCAGGAGCCGTCATGAGCTCTGGCCTAGAAGACGTCCAACCCACGGCCGGTGCGCACCCGCCACGGGCGTGGTTCCAGTCCGACGCGCCGGCAATTGACCTCTCTGGGGACTGGCGGTTCCGGCTGTCCCCGCGGGCCGAGGACGACTCCGGCTTCGCCGACCCCGGCTTCGACGACAGCGGCTGGGCGAGCCTGCCGGTGCCGTCCCACTGGCAGCTCCACGGCTACGGCGCCCCCGCCTACACCAACGTCGCCTACCCCTTCCCGGTCGATCCCCCGCATGTCCCCACCGAGAACCCGACCGGCGACTACCGGCTGGTCTTCCGGCTTCCGGACGGCTGGACGGCCGAGCGGACCGTGCTCCGGTTCGAGGGGGTCGACTCCTGGTTCCGGGTCTGGCTCAACGGTCAGGAGCTGGGCAGCTCCACCGGGAGCCGGCTGCCCGTCGAGTTCGACGCCACAGCGACGCTGCGTCAGGGCGACAACCTCCTGGCCGTCCGCGTGCACCAGTGGTCGGCCGCCAGCTACCTGGAGGACCAGGACATGTGGTGGCTGTCCGGGATCTTCCGGGAGGTGCGGCTGCTCGCCCGCCCCGCCGGGGCGATCGAGGACTTCTTCATCCATGCCGGCTACGACCACGTCTCCGGCGCAGGCACGCTACGAGTGGACATCGACGTGCCGGCCCACCTCACCGTGCCCGAGCTGGGCGTGGACGTCGCGGCCGGCCAGACCGTGCGAGTAGAGGGCGTGCAGCCCTGGTCGGCCGAGTCGCCCCGGCTCTACGACGGCCAGCTGGCCGCGGCGGGCGAGCGGGTCGCCCTGCGCATCGGCTTCCGCACCGTGGCCGTCACCGACGGGGTCCTGACCGTCAACGGCCGCCGGGTCCTGTTCCGCGGGGTCAACCGGCACGAGTTCCATCCCGACCTGGGGCGGGCCGTGCCCGAGGAGACGATGCTGGCCGACGTGCTGCTGATGAAGCGCCACAACCTCAACGCCGTCCGGACCAGCCACTACCCGCCCCACCCGCGGTTCCTGGAGCTGTGCGACACCTACGGGCTGTACGTGATCGACGAGTGCGACCTGGAGACCCACGGGTTCGAGCCGCTCGGCTGGCGGGGCAACCCGGCCGACGACCCTCGCTGGGGCGACGCCCTGGTGGACCGGATGCGGCGCGTGGTCGAGCGGGACAAGAACCGGCCCAGTGTGATCATGTGGTCGCTCGGCAACGAGAGCGGCACCGGGCGCAACCTGGCCGCCATGGCCGCCTGGGCGCGGGAGCGCGACCCGTCGCGGCCGCTGCACTACGAGGGCGACTGGTCGTGCGCGGACGTGGACGTCTACAGCCGCATGTACCCGGCCCACGACGAGGTCGATCGGATCGGCCGCCGCGAGGAGCCGCCCCTGGACGACCCCGAGCTGGACGCCCGCCGCCGGGCCATGCCGTTCCTCCTCTGCGAGTATGCCCACGCCATGGGCAACGGCCCCGGCGGCCTCTGGGAGTACCAGGAGCTGTTCGAACGCCACCCCCGCTGCCAGGGCGGCTTCGTCTGGGAGTGGATCGACCACGGCCTGCGCGCCCGCACCCCCGACGGCCGCGAGTACTTCGCCTACGGCGGCGACTTCGGCGAGCCCCTCCACGACGGCAACTTCGTCGCCGACGGCCTCCTGTTCCCGGACCGGACCCCGTCGCCCGGCCTGGCCGAGCTCAAGAAGGTCGTCGAGCCGGTCCGCATCACCGGCGACCCCGACGGCGGGATCCGCATCACCAACCTGCACACCTTCCTCGACCTCTCCCACCTGAGCTTCGAATGGACGCTGGAGGCGGAGGGGCTCACCGTCGCCAGCGGCCAGCTGGAAGTGCCCGAGGTGGGCCCGGGCGACACTGCCACCCTCGCCGTGCCGCCCCTGCCACCCACCGACACCGAGTCCTGGATCACCGTTCGCGCCGTCCTGGCCACCGACCACCCCTGGGCCGAGGCGGGCCACGAGGTCGCGTGGGGGCAGTTCCCCATCCACCTGAGCCCGGGTCTGGCCCGAGCCCACCCGGAGGCGCCCGGCACCCACCCGGTCCCGGGCCAGGTCCCCCGGTGGGGGAGGCTACCCCGGGACGCGGATGAGGTGCGCGGGGTTGTCCACAGCCCGCTTACGGTGGGCATTGGGAGCTTCGACCCATACTCCGGGCGGCTGGTGCGGGTTGGGCAGCTGGAGGTTGATGGGCCGCGGCTGGACCTGTGGCGGGCGCCGACCGACAACGACCGCGGCCACCATGGGGAGGCGCTGGAGCCGTTGTGGCGGAAGATCGGGCTGGACCGGCTGCAGCATCGGGTGTCCCGGGTTGCGGTGGCGGAGGGAGCGCTGGTCGTGCGGACCCGGGTGGCGCCGGCCGCGACCGATCTGGGGGTGGCCGCGACCTACCGGTGGACGACGGTGGACAGAGGGCTGCGGCTGGAGGTCGAGGTCGTGCCGGAAGGGGAGTGGCCGTGTCCGCTGCCGCGGGTCGGGTTGCGGATGGCGGTGCCGGGCGGGCTTCGGCGGGTGGAGTGGTTCGGGCGGGGTCCCGGGGAGGCCTATGCCGACACCGGGCGGGCGGCCCGGGTCGGGCGGTTCGCGGCGACGGTCGAGGAGCTCCAGACCCCGTACCTGTATCCCCAGGAGAACGGGAACCGCCGCGACGTCCGCTGGGCGACCCTCACCGACGGCGGTGACCGCGGCCTCCGGGTCGAGGGTGAGCCGGTCGTCGACCTGACCGTCCGGCCCTGGACCAGCGAGGAGCTCGACCGGGCCCGTCACCCGACCGACCTGGTCCCCGACGACCGCGTCTGGGTCAACCTCGACCTGGCCCAGCAGGGCATCGGGTCGGCCTCCTGCGGGCCCGGGGTCCTGCCCGCCTACCGGCTCGACCCGGTCCCGGCCAGGTTCGCGGTGCGGCTGCTCCCCCTGGCCTGACCTGGGCGTACAGTTCCCGGGTGGCTTGGACGTCCTGGCACTCGAGGCTGCGGCGGCTGCCCGCGCCGGTGGTGGACGCGGTGCTGGCGCTGGCCCTGGCGATCGCGGTGACGATCGCGATCACCGTGTCGCCGGCCCAGGGCGACTCGCCGGACGCGCTCGCCTACGGCCTGGGGCTGGTCATCGCCGCGCTGTCGCTGGCCCGGCGGCGCTGGCCCCTGGGCGTGCTGCTGGCCTCGGCGGCGACCCTGTTCTTCTACAACCAGTTCGATTACCCGGGCCTGTTCTCGGCCGTGCCGCTGTCGGTCGCTCTGGCCACCACCTGGGCGGCGGGCCGGCGCGGCTGGGCGCTGGCGATCGCCGCCTGGTTCGGCGTCACCCCGCTGATCTTCCTGGCCCGGACCGACCTCCCCGACGACACCGCGGCCCGGCTGGTCAGCGGCGCCGTCTCCGACCTCGCCCTGCTGGCCGCGGTGCTGCTGCTGGGGGAGGCGGTGCGCGGCCGCCGGGCCCTGGACCGGGAGCATCGCCTGCTCCTGGCCGAGCGGGAGCGGTCCGAGCGGCTGCTGCTCAACGTCCTCCCGGCCCCGATCGCGGCCCGGCTCAAGCAGGGCGAGGAGGTCATCGCCGACGGCTTCCCTGAGGTCACGGTGCTCTTCGCCGACCTGGTCGACTTCACCCGGCGCAGCCAGGACACCACCCCGGAGCGGGTCGTGCAGGTCCTCGACGACCTGTTCTCGGCCCTGGACGAGCTGGCCGAGCGGCACGGGCTGGAGAAGATCAAGACCGTCGGCGACGCCTACCTGGCCGTCGGCGGGCTGCCCGAGCCGCGGCCCGACCACGCCGAGGCGGTGGCCGAGATGGCCCTGGACGTGCGCGAGGAGGTGGGCCGGCACCTCGACCCGGGCGGCCGGCCGCTGGCCGTCCGCATCGGCATCGACACCGGCCCGGTGGTCGCCGGGGTGATCGGGACCAGCAAGTTCAGCTACGACCTCTGGGGCGACACCGTGAACGTGGCCAGCCGGATGGAGTCGCTCGGGGTGAGCGGCTGCATCCAGGTGACGGACCGGACCTACCGGCGGCTGCGGGACCGCTACCGGTTCGAGCGGCGGGGACCGGTCCAGGTCAAGGGCAAGGGCGAGCTGGTCACCTGGTTCCTGGTCGGCCGGGCCGGTCAGCCCCGCTGAGCCTCGGGGCGGGCGATCACCGTGAACTCGGCCCCGAAGGGGTCGGTGATGGTGGCCATGCGGCCGTAGACGAAGTCCTCGGCCGCACCCGGGCTGCCGCCGGCCTCGGCGGCCCGGGCGACCACGGCGTCGGTGTCGGCGACCTCGAAGGTGGTCGACCAGGACGACGACGGCGCGCCCGGGATGCCCATGACCCCGCCGATCTCGTGGCCGTCGGGGCGGCGCAGGAAGGTGAAGTCGAAGCCGGGCATGTCCTGGTTGCCGTCGAGAGTGAAGCCGAAGACGGCCGAGTAGAATGCCCGCGCCGGCTCGGGGTCGGGGGTGACGAGGTCGTTGCGGACCAGCGACCCGGGCTCGTTCACGACCTCACAGCCGACGAAGCCGCGGCCCTCCCAGAGGCCGAACTGGGCCCCCACCGGGTCCTTGGCGATGGCCATGCGGCCCTGGTCGGGGACGTCCACCGGCCCCATCACGAGGGTGCCGCCGGCGTCGGTGACGCGCCTGACGGTGGCGTCGCAGTCGCCGGTGGCCAGGTACAGGTTCCACCAGACCCTGTCGGCCTCCTGACCGCGGTTCTCGGCCAGGGCGGCCACCCGGCGGCCACCCAGCAGGCAGTGGGTGTAGCGCATCGTCTCCGGCGGCCCGACCTGGAAGTCCCAGCCGAACAGGGCCCCGTAGAACCGCATCGCCCCCTCCAGGTCGGGGATGCCGAGGTCGATCCAGGTCGGGGTGCCGTCCGGCTGGTTCTCGGTGACGAAGCTCATCGCGGCTCCTCTCGTCCGGGTCGCTCAACTCGGGCTGGCGGCGGTCGATCAGACCACCATGAGTCCGCTTGGAGTTTCCCACCCCTCCCCGACCACGGTGGAGGACTTCCGCCGAGTCCTGCTGCGGCCGGCCATCGAGCTGGGCGAGGAGCGCCTGCGGGTGGTCGTCGAGGTGACCGAGCGGGCCGTGGCCGGCGACCCGGCCCGGCTGCTGGCCACCGTCGCCCAGGCCCGCAAGGCGGGCTGGGGCGTGGCCCTGGACGACGTCGGCGCCGCCCCGGCCAGCCTGGCCGTGCTGCCGTTCGTCCGCCCCGACCTGATCAAGCTGGACATGCGCCTGCTCCAGGGCCGCAGCACCGCCGAGGCGGCCCACATCGTCAACACCGTCCGGGCCCAGGCCGAGCGGACCGACGCCCTGGTCATCGCCGAGGCCCCGTGGGAGGTGGTGGCCTCGGCCCGGGAGGCGCGCCGGGCCACCAAGGACGTGCTGGACGAGACCTGCATGCAGCTCGAGCACCAGGGCCTGGACGCGGCCGAGCCCAACGTGCTGCTGGCGTGCTTCCAGGACGCCGGCCAGTTCACCCCGGCGGCCCGGAGCCGGTACGAGTTCCTGGCCACCCACGACCGTGAGCTGGTCATCCGGGCCGCCGAGCCGCTGCTGCGCCGGCTGGTTCCCGAACACTGACCAACGGGGCATTGCCGGGGCTTGGGATGTATGAGAGCCTCCGGCGATGCCACGGGTCGCCCACGGGTCGTCAGCCACGCCGGACCAGGTCCGCGAGGCCCATGAGGCGCTGGCCGACCGCGCCGCCGAGGTCGCCCTCGGGTTCGCGCTCGCGGCCCCGGTAGCCCTCGAGAACTTCGACTTCCTGTTCCCCGAGCTCCAGGACGACGAGGCCAACCTGCTGCCCCGGTCGGCGGCCACCGTCACGCGCCTGAAAGAGCTCGGCCGGGCGATGGTCGATCCCGGCCCGGCCACCGGCGACGGCAAGGTCCCGGCCATCTACACCTACTTCGGCCAGTTCGTGGACCACGACATCACCTTCGAGACCAGCTCCTTCACGATGGCCAAGCTGCTCGCCCCCGGGCTGACCCCGCTGCCTGTCGCCCAGATCCGCGACGACCTCAAGAACACACGCACGGCCAGCCTCGAGCTGGACAGCCTGTACGGCCCGCCGGCCCCGCGCGACCCGGCCAACCAGGCCAAGATGCTGATCGGGAAGGTCACCAAGCTCAACGGGACGTCGGTACCGACCAGGCGGCCGCCGGGCAAGGGCGACGACAACGACCTGCCCCGCGAGAAGCGCAACGCCAACCCCCTGCGCGACCGGGCGGCCCGCATCGGCGACCCCCGCAACGACGAGAACCTGATCGTCGCCCAGCTCCACCTGGCCTTCCTGAAGGCCCACAACCGCCTGGTCGACCAGGGCCGGACCTTCGAGGAGGCGCGCCGGCTGCTGCGCCAGCACTACCAGCACATCGTCCTCCAGGACTTCCTCAAGCGGGTCGCCGATCCGGCGATCGTGGACGACGTCATCGGTGGCGGGAACCGCTTCTACGACGCCGAGGCCGAGCCGTTCTTCCTGCCGCTCGAGTTCACCGTGGCCGGGTTCCGCTTTGGCCACACCATGATCCGGGAGACCTACGACTTCAACCTCAACTTCACGGACGCCTCGCTCGGCCTGCTGTTCACCTTCACCGCCCTCAGCGGCCAGCTGGGCGACTTCGACACCCTGCCCGACAACTGGATCGTCCAGTGGGAGCGCTTCATCGCCCCCGGCGGGGGCAAGAACAAGGCCCGCAGGTTCGACACCAAGCTGTCCACCGGCCTGTTCCAGCTCCAGACGGCCACCGGCGAGGTCGAGCAGCCGGCCGACGCGGCCAACCTGGCCGTCCGCAACCTGCTGCGCGGCTACGGGCTGCGGATGCCCACCGGGCAGGCCATGGCCGCCCGGCTCGGCCTGCCGGTCCTGAGCCCGGCCGAGCTCGAGGCGGCCGCGGCCAGCGAGCGCCAGGCCCGGGTGCTGAAGGCCTCCGGGTTCCTGGAGCGGGCGCCGCTCTGGTACTACCTGCTGGCCGAGGCCAGGCATGGAGGCGGCCAGCGCCTCGGCCCGGTCGGCAGCACCCTGGTCGCCGAGGTGCTGGTCGGCCTGGTCCGGCGCAGCCACGACTCCATCCTTGCCACCCCCGGCTGGGTCCCGTCGCTGCCCTCGGCCAAGCCGGGCAGGTTCGAGCTGGCCGACCTGCTGCGGTTCGCCAAGGTCGTCGGGGGCGGGGCCGCCCCCAAGACCTACAAGGTCAAGGCGGGCGACACCCTCTCCGGCATCGCCAAGAGCAAGCTCGGCGACGCCAAGCGCTGGCCGGAGCTGTTCGTGCTCAACCGGGCCAGGATCCGCCACCGCGACCGGCTCACCGTCGGGCAGGTCCTGACCCTGCCGGCCGCCCCGATGCAGCCCAAGCCGCAGCTCTACAAGGTCAAGCGGGGCGACACCCTGTCCGGCATCGCCAAGGCCAAGCTGGGCGACGCCGACCGCTGGCCGGAGATCCACCGGCTCAACCGGGACGTGGTCCTCAACCCGAACGACATCGCCCCCGGCTTGGAGCTGGTGATCGTCAAGCGCTGACCCGGCTGTCGCTGGGGGCGGGCAGACTGGCCGGCATGCGGGTCGCGGTGGTGGGTGCCGAGGGTGGGGGGCTGCTCGTGGCCGTCGCCGAGGACGGCACGCCGCAGGGGCCGCCGGAGCCGGTCCGTGACCTGGCGGCGGCGCTGGCCGAGCGGGAGCGGGCCGGGCGGCCCCGCTGGGTGTGGGCGGCCACCGCCGAGGTGTACCCGGGGCTGCTGCGGGCCGGGGCCCGGGCCGACCGCTGCCACGACCTCGGCCTGACCGAGGGGATCCTGCTCGCGGCCGACGGCCGCTGGGGCGAGCCGCGCTCGTTGCCGGCCGCCTGGGCCCGCCTGCGGGGCCTGCCGGTGCCCGACGACACGGCCAGGGCGGCCCGGGCCGGGCAGCCGGCCCTGTTCGACCACGACCTGCTCGGCCTGCCCGGCCCGGCCGAGCTGCTCGAGCGGGTGGTGGCCGTCCATGCCGACCAGCAGCGGCGCCTGGCCGGGGGGGTCCGGGGGACCGCCGGGGTGGTCCCCCGGTCGGTCGGCGGGATCGAGCGGGAGGGGGACGGGGGGCCGGGTGGGCTGGGGCTGCTGGTGGCGGCGGAGTCGGCCGGGGCGCTGGCCGCGGCCGAGATGGCCGCCGCCGGGCTGCCGTGGCGGCCGGAGGTGCACGACGCCGTCCTCACCGAGCTGCTCGGCCCGCGGCCCCGGGCCGGGGCCGCCCCGAGGCGGCTGACCGACCTGGCCGCCCGGATCGGGGACGCCTTCGGCGACCGGCGGCTCAACCCCGACTCGCCCGCCCAGGTGCTGCGGGCGTTCGCCAACGCCGGCACGCCGCTGCCCTCGACCCGCTCCCACGTCCTCCGGAGCGTCGACCACCCGGCCGTGCCGCTGCTGCTGGCCTACAAGGAGCTGTCGCGGCTGCATGCCACCTACGGCTGGTCGTGGCTGGACGCCTGGGTCGCCGACGGGCGGTTCCGGCCCGAGTACGTGCCCGGCGGGGTGGTGTCGGGCCGCTGGGCGACCCGTGGGGGCGGCGCCCTCCAGATCCCCCATGCGCTGCGCCGGGCGGTGGTGGCCGACCCGGGCTGGATCTTCGTGGTCGCCGACGCCAGCCAGCTCGAGCCGAGGGTCCTGGCCGCCCTGTCCGGCGACGACGGCCTGGCCCGGGCGGCGGCCGGGGGCGACCTGTACGCCGCCCTGGCCGCCGACGCCTTCGGCGGCGACCGGGCCCGGGCCAAGACGGCCCTGCTGGCCGCCATGTACGGCGGCGACGTCGGCCAGCTGATGACGGTGCTGCGCCGGCGGTTCCCGGCCGCCGTCGGCTACGTCGAGGCGGCCGCCCGCACCGGCGAGGAGGGCGGCCTGGTCCGCTCCCGGCTGGGCCGGACCTGCCCGCCGCCCTCACCGGCCTGGCTGGAGGCGACCGAGCCGTCCGGCGGGCCCGACCCCGACGCCGAGGCCGCGCCCAGGGGCCGCCGGGCGGCCAGGGACCGGGGCCGCTTCACCCGCAACTTCGTCGTCCAGGCCAGCGCCGCCGACTGGGCCCTGGTCCTGCTGGCCGCCGTCCGCCGCCGCCTGGCCGGCGGCCTTGCCCACCTGGTGTTCTTCCAGCACGACGAGGTGGTGGTCCACTGCCCGCGCGACGAGGCCGACCGGGTGGCGGCCGAGGTGCGGGACGCCGCCGCCGAGAGTGGCCGGCTGGTGTTCGGCGACACCCCTGTCCGGTTCCCGCTCAGCGTGGCCGTAGTCGACTGCTACGCCGACGCCAAGTGACCCCTACCAGACGCCGCCGATCCAGGTGTCGAGCCGGTCCTGAACCTCCCGGAGACGCTCGACCAGGCTCTTGAGCATGCCCACGGCGATCTGGGGGTTGGCGGCCAGGAACGCCTGGAAGTCGTCGGCCGGGATCCGCAGCGCCTCCAGCGGCTCGACCGCCTTGACCGTGGCCTCACGCGGCTTGCCGGCCAGGACGGCCATCTCGCCGAAGAAGTCGCCCCGCTCCAGCCGGTGGTAGCGGCCGCCCACGTCCACCTCGGCGGCCCCGCCGACCACGATGTACATGGCGTCGCCGGGGTCGCCCCGCTCCACGATCGCCTGCCCGGGCTCGTACGACACCCGTCGCCCGACCGACAGCACGTCCTGGAGGTGCTGTCGATCGAGCCCAGCGAACAGCGGCGTGCGCTCCAGGGCCGCAAGCCCGACCGTCACCTCGTCCATGCTCTCCCTCCCGCCGTGCCGAACCTGTGGGGAGCCTAGCCGATCGCCGGTCGGGACGCGGGCGGCGTGGCTCAGGGTCGGGGCCGGAGCTGCCGATCAGGCAGGCAACCGTCGTCGACCGGTGGGGGAGGACCATGCGGAAGGCCGGCATCGTGCTCGCGATCGTCGTTGCGCTGACCGGGGTTGGGGGGCTGGTCAACCCGGCCGAGGCGGCGCCGCTGCCGGCGACCCCGGGACGGATCGACGCCCTCCGCGGGGCGACGCGGGCGATCGTGGTCTACAGCTGGGGGTGGCGGGACACGCGGGTGGCGGTGCGGACCTACCAGCGGGCGCGGCCGGGGGACCGGTGGCGGCTGGTCAGGGGGCCGATGCCGGGGCGGATCGGCTACAACGGCTTCTCGGCCAACCGCCGCGAGGGCGACGGGACCACCCCGGCCGGGACCTTCGGGTTCGTGTACGGCTTCGGCAGCCAGCCCAACCCGGGCATGCGCGGGTTCTCCTACCGCCGCCTCCAGCCCAACTCCTGCTGGTCGGGGTCGAGGGCCGACTACAACCGCTGGGTCACCCGGCCCTGCACCAGGGGCGAGAGCCTCTGGAAGAACCGCCGGGTCGCCTACCGGTACGCGGCCGTGATCGACTTCAACTACCGCCGGCCGATCTACAAGAAGGGCAGCGGGATCTTCCTGCACCAGCAGACCGGCGGCCCGACGGCAGGCTGCCTCTCGCTCCGCCCCAACGACCTGGTCGCCGTGCTGCGCTGGCTGCGTCCCGGCACCCGCATCGCCATGGGCCCGGCGGCCTGGCTCAACCGCCACTGAGGGCTCAGCCCTGGCCCTCGCCGCCGTCGAGGGCGGCCAGCAGCCGGTCGACCAGCCCGGCCTGAGCGGCCAGGAGCTTCTCCCTGGCCGTGGCCGGGTCGAACCAGCCCGCCCGGTCGACCTCGGGGAACTCCCGCCGGGTGCCGGACCGGGGCGGCCACTCGATGCTGAAGGTGTTGCTGGTGATCGCGTCCGGGTCGAGGTCGCCGGGGGCCGCCCAGGCGCTGACCACCTTGCCGCCCTTCTGGCGGACCTCGCCCAGCGGGACGAACCCGGCCTCCGGGGGCCGCTGGCCCGTCTCCTCCTCGAACTCCCGCCGGGCCACCGCCAGCGGGTCCTCGCCCTCGCTGTACTCGCCCTTGGGGATCGACCAGGCGCCGGCGTCCCGCCTGGCCCAGAGCGGCCCGCCGGGGTGCACCAGCAGCATCTCGACACCGTCGCCACGCCGCCGGTAGAGCAGGATCCCCGCGCTGCGCTGTCCCATCGCTGCACCGTCGCCAAGGTCGGCCGGATAGATGCCGACGGGAGCCTAGCCCATCCGGGGCAAGCGTTCCCGCGGCTGTCCACACCCCCCAGCGGTTGACCGTTCGGCGCCGGGCGCGCATCAATGCGGAGAGCGCGCAGCAGCAGGAGGCGGCCGATGGCGAGCGTCAGGACGACCACCACCAGGGGAGCGACCGTCGTCCCGGGCCGGCCGCGGGCCAGCTGGGGCGACGACCTGGCCGCGGCCCTGCTCGGCACCTGGGTGGTCGGGGGCCTGTTCCTGGACGGCTGGGCGCACGTCAACCAGCCCGGCCTGGAGACCTTCTTCAGTCCCTGGCACGGGGTGTTCTACCTGGGCTTCGTGGTGTCGACGGTGGTGCTGGCCCGGCTCGTGGCCCGCCACCAGCGCGGCCGCTTCGACCCGGCCCTGGTCCCGGCCGGCTACGGCCTGGGGCTGGTCGGGGTGGCCCTGTTCGTGGCCGGCGGGGTCGCCGACGGCACCTGGCACACCCTGTTCGGGGTCGAGACCGGTGTGGCCGCCCTGCTCAGCCCCTCCCACCTGCTCCTGCTGGCCGGCGGCCTGCTGATGGTGACCAGCCCGGTCCGCTCGGCCTGGTCCGCACCCGACCTGCCGGCCCGCGCCCCAGCCCTGGCCCTGCTGCCCGCCCTGTGGGCGACCGCCCTGACCACCGCGGTGGTGCTGTTCTTCTTCCAGTACCTGTCGGCGTTCGTCAGCCGGGCCCCGTCCATGCCCGAGACCGACGGCCCCGAGGGCCTGCTCACCACCATCGTCGGGGTGGCCAGCGTGCTCGTCACCAACCTGATCGTGGTCGCCCCGGTGCTGCTCCTGGCCCGCCGCTGGCGGCTCCCGTTCGGCGCCGTGACCCTGCTCGCCACCCTGGGCGCCGTCGGCCTGACCTCGCTTCGCGAGTTCACCCTCGGCTGGCTGGTCCCGGCCATGCTGGCCGGCGGCCTGGCCACCGATCTCCTCTTCGCCCGCCTGCGCCCCGGCCCCGATCGTCCCTGGGCGTTCCGGGTCGTGGCCGCCGTGGCCCCGCTGCTGCTGTGGGGCGCCTGGATGGCCGCCTACGCCCTCGCCTACGGGATCGGCTGGCCGCCGGAGCTGTGGGCCGGCGTCCTCGGCATGGCCTCGCTGACCGGACTCGGCCTGAGCGTCCTGGCCCTGCCCCCGCCCGTGCCCGAAGGGGCATGGAAGTCAAGTTCAAAGGCGTAAGCGCGCGGAACCTGGGTAAAGCGCTCCTTTGGACGTCAGGGTGGGAACGACGTCCCAAGCTCCGGGCTAAGGGAGGCTGCGCACATGGCCGACAGCAGGTCCCGACCAGATCGCCTGTGGACCCCTGACCGACGGCTGTTCCTGCGGACGGTGGGGGTCACGGGCTTGGGGGCGGCCCTGGCCGCCTGCACCAGCGAGGAGGGCGGCGGCGGCCCCGGCGGCGGGCAGGAGGCGACCGGCCAGGCCCCGGCGACCACCTTCACCGAGCCGTCGGCCAAGCTCTCCGGCGACCTCAAGATCCTGCTGTGGAGCCACTTCGTGCCCAGCCACGACGAGTGGTTCACCCCCTTCGCCCAGGACTGGGGCAAGAAGGTCGGCGTCAACGTCACCGTCGACCACATCGACAACGCCCAGATCCCGACCCGGATCGCGGCCGAGATCCAGGCCGGCCAGGGCCATGACGTGATCCAGTACATCGCCCCCCTGTCGCAGTTCGAGCCGAGCGTCAACAACCTCAAGGACGTCACCGACGAGGCGACCAGCCGCTGGGGCCAGCAGCTCGAGCTGTGCAAGCAGTCCAGCTTCAACCCGGCCACCGGCGTCTACTACGCCTACTCGCCCGGCTGGGTGCCCGATCCCGGTGACTACCGGGTGTCGCTGTGGCAGGGCGTCGGCCTGCCCAACGGTCCCACCACCTGGGACGAGCTGCTGGAGGGCGGGACCGAGATCAAGAAGACCAAGAACACCCAGCTCGGCATCGGCATGTCCCAGGAGATTGACTCCAACATGGCCGGTCGGGCCCTGATGTGGTCCTACGGCGCCTCGGTCCAGGACGAGAACGAGCGCGTGGTGATCAACTCCGAGGAGACGGTGGCCGCCGTCGAGTTCATGACCAGGCTGTTCAAGGGGGCCATGACCGACGAGGTGTTCTCCTGGAACGCCGCCTCCAACAACCAGGGCCTGATCGCCGGCAAGCTGTCCTACATCCTCAACTCGATCTCGGCCTGGCGGACGGCCCAGGGCGCCAGCCCCGACGTCGCCAAGGACGTCGGCTTCGTGCCCGCCCTGCGCGGCCCGGCCGACGCCCGCGCCGCCCAGCACGTCCTCTACAACTGGATCGTCCCCAAGCACGCGGCCAACGCCGACGCCGCCAAGGAGTTCCTGCTCCACTACACCGAGAACTTCGCCTCGGCCACCTGGCACTCCAAGCTGTATGACTTCCCGGCCTTCGCCGAGCGGGTGCCCCAGCTCGACGGCTGGCTGGCCAGCGACCCGTTCGGGGCCGAGCCGGCCGACAAGCTGGCCTTCCTCAAGGACGCCACCGAGTGGAGCACCAACATCGGCTACCCGGGGCCGTCCAACACCGCCATCGGCGAGGTGTTCGGGACCTTCGTGATCCCCAACATGTTCGCCAGCGCGGCCCGCGGGGAGGCCACCCCAAAGGAGGCCGTCACCCGGGCCGAGGCCCAGATCAAGCCGATCTTCGAGAAGTGGCGCAAGCGCGGCCTGGTCGGCGGCACTTGAGCGGCGGCCGGCTGTGAAAGTCGTCGAGGTCCGGGGGCTCGTCAAGCAGTTCGAGGGCGGCCGGGTTCACGCCGTGGACGGGGTCGACCTGGCCACCGAGGAGGGCGAGTACCTCGTCCTCCTCGGCCCCTCGGGCTGTGGCAAGACCACCCTGCTGCGCACCATCGCCGGGCTGGAGCAGCCCACCGAGGGCGAGGTCTGGATCGGCGGGCAGGTCGTCAACGACCTGCCGCCGCGGGCTCGCAAGATCGCCATGGTGTTCCAGAGCTACGCCCTGTACCCGCACAAGAACGTGCTCCAGAACATCGTCTTCCCGCTCAAGGCCGAGCGGATGGACAAGGACGAGCAGGTCCGCAAGGCCCGCTGGGCGGCCGAGCTCCTCGGCATCGACCAGCTGCTGGACCGCCGGCCCCGCCAGCTCTCGGGCGGGGAGCGCCAGCGGGTCGCCCTGGCCAGGGCGCTGGTCCGCGAGCCGCACGTGTTCCTGCTCGACGAGCCGCTGTCCAACCTGGACGCCAAGCTGCGCACCAGCGCCCGCGACGAGCTCAAGCGGTTCCAGGAGCGGGTCGGGACCACCACGATCTACGTGACCCACGACCAGGCCGAGGCCATGGGCCTGGGGGACCGGATCGCGGTCATGGACCGGGGCCGGGTGCGCCAGCTCGGCCCGCCGGTCGAGGTCTACGACGACCCGGCCGACACCTTCGTGGCCACCTTCATCGGCTCCCCGCCGATGAACCTGGTCCCCCGCGACGGCCAGTTCGTCGGGTTCCGGCCCGAGCATCTGCTGCCGTCCGAGCACGTCCCCGGGCCCGACCGGACGCTGGTGCCCTTCGCCGTGGAGCGGATCGAGTACCTGTCCGGCGACCGGCACGTGTACGGCACGGCCTCGCGGATCGGGGAGGACGCCCGGGTCATCGCCCGGCTGCCGGCCACCGTGACCACGCCGATCGCGGTTGGGGAGACCCATGGGTTCGCCGTCCACCCCGGCCGGCTGCGCTTCTTCGACGCCGGCACCGGACGCCGGGGCGACCCGGTCCGGGTCGGGAGCTGAGCCGTGGACGCAGCCACCACCGAGCGGCCCGGCGTCCGGGCCGGGACCGGCCCGCCCCGCCGCCGCTTCGCCGACAACGAACGCCGGCTCGCCGTCTGGTTCCTGCTGCCGTCGATCGTGTACGTGGTCGTGCTCGTCGCCGTCCCGTTCTTCCTGGCCATCGGGTTCGCGTTCAGCGACGTGACCGCCGGCGACCCCAGCTTCCACTGGGCCGGCCTGAGCACCTTCGAGCGCGCCCTCGACGACCCGGTGTTCTGGCGCTCGCTGCGCAACACCTTCGTCTTCACCGTGGTCTCGATGGCCCTGATCGTGGTCCTGGGCAAGGTCCTGGCCAACATTCTGGTGGCCGACTTCCGCGGCAAGTGGCTGGTCCGGTTCCTGGTCCTGCTGCCCTGGACGACCCCGGTGGCCCTGGGCGCGGTGGCCTGGCTGTGGATGCTTGACTCGGTCTTCAGCCCGATCGACTGGGTACTGCGCAACCTGGGGCTGCTCGACGCCAACGCCTACTGGCTGGGCCGGCCCGGCCTGGCCATGGCGTCGGTCATCGCCGTCCACGTGTGGCGGCTGACCCCGTTGTCGGCCGTGATCATCCTGGCCGGGCTGGTCGCCATTCCCCGGGACCTGGACGAGGCGGCCCGGGTCGACGGCGCCGGGTTCTGGCGGCGCATGTTCGAGGTGACCATCCCCCTGACCCTGCCCGTGGTCGCGGTCGCGGCCCTGTTCGGGGCGATCCTGACCTTCACCGACATGACGGTGGTGTACGTCCTCACCCGCGGCGGCCCCAACCACGCCACCCAGGTGCTCGCCAGCTGGGCGTTCATCCGCGGGATCGAGGGCGGCGACGTCGCCCAGGGGGCGGCGGTGGCACTGTTCCTGTTCCCGCTGCTGCTGGCCGCAGCCATCGCCATCCTGCGGGCGGTCCGCCGCATAGAGGTGCTGTAGATGGCCACCACCGCGGACACTGTCGACACCCTCGACCCGGCCGCGACCGAGCGGCTGCGGCACCGCTACCGGCGCCGCCACCTCCTGGCCCGGGCCGGGATCTACCTGGCCGCCCTGTTGTCCGCCTTCATCTGCGCCGCCCCGTTCCTGTGGAGCCTGGTCACCGCGTTCAAGCAGAACCGCGACCTCTACAACCCCGAGAACAGCCCGTTCTTCTTCAACCTGGCCGCGACCCCCGACCACGTGCTGTACCTGCTGCGCGACACCGCCTTCCTGACCTTCGTCTGGAACACCCTGTGGGTCGGGCTGCTGGTGGTGGCCATCACCCTCGTGCTCGGCCTGCCCGCCGCCTACTCCCTGGCCCGCCTCGACCGCCCCTGGTCGGGCCCGATGGCCATCGCCATCTTCTTCGTCTACCTGGTCCCACCCAGCCTGCTCTTCCTGTCCCTGTCGCGGCTGGTCGTGACCGCCGGGCTGCAGGACTCGACCTGGTCCCTGGTGCTGGTCTACCCGACCATCACCATCCCGGTCTCGGTCTGGCTGCTGATCGGCTTCCTCAAGGCCATCCCCCGGGACGTTGAGGAGCAGGCCATGGTCGACGGCTACAGCCGCCTGGCCGCCTTCGCCCGGGTCGTGCTCCCGCTGGCCTTCCCCGGCATCGTGGCCGTGGTAGTGTTCGCGTTCACCCTCACGGCCAGCGAGTTCATCTACGCCCTGGCCTTCATCTCGCCGACCACCGAGAAGGTCGTCTCGACCGGCGTCCCGACCGAGCTGATCCGCGGCGACGTCTTCTTCTGGCAGTCCCTCCAGGCCGCGACCATCCTGGTCGCGGTCCCGATCGCGTTCGTGTTCAACCTGTTCCTGGACCGCTTCATCAGCGGCTTCACCATGGGCGCGGTCAAGGGCTGACCGGCTCGGCCGGCCGCCCGACCCGGGTCGAGACGAAGGCCGCGACCAGGCAAAGGCAGGCCGCCCCGACCCAGGCCGTCGTGCACCGGCCGGTGGCGCTGGCCGCGGTCAGGACCCCCCCATGACCAGACCGCGACGGCGCCCGAACCAGCCTAGCTGTCGCCCCTCGGCAGCCGACGGCAGTTCGTGCCAGAGTGGACGGGCCGCCGCACGCAGGCCGAGCGAGGTGGTTGGGGTGGAGTTGCGGCACGTGGTGTCACCGCTGGTCGGGCGGATCCGGACCTCGGTCATCGGTGACCGGGAGGTGATGGACGGGCCGTACGGCCCGCGGCGGATCATCTACGCCGACTACACCGCCTCCGGCCGGGCGCTGGCCTTCATCGAGGACTTCATCCGCCACGAGGTGCTGCCCCGCTACGCCA
>JASLBL010000321.1 GCA_030146615.1 Actinomycetes bacterium | reverse complement strand
CCCGCCGCCCGGCCCGCGCCGACCCGGCGATGGAAGCGGCGCGCCGGGGCGGCGGGTCGGCGTGGCCGAGCTGCAACCCGTCGACCTGGTGATCTGCGGCAGCGTGGCCGTCAACCCCGACGGCGCCCGGGTCGGCAAGGGCGGCGGCTTCTCCGACCTGGAGTTCGCGTTGCTGGTCGAGGCCGGCCTGATCGGCACCGACACCGTGGTCGCCACCACCGTCCACCCGCTGCAGCTGCTGGAGGAGGCGCTGCCCGAGACCGGCCACGACTTCCGCCTGGACCTGATCGTCGCCGGCGAGGAGATGATCGCCTGCCGCCGCATCCAACGGCCCCAGGGGATCCTCTGGGAGCACCTGGACCCGGCCAAGATCGCCGCCATCCCCACCCTGACCGCCCGAGCACCGCGTTCCCCGACAACTCGACAACCACCTAGAGAGGCAGGCTGGAGGCTGCGCGATGGCATGGTCGGCGCGAAGGCACCGGGAGGACTTCAGCGGCTGGATCGCCGGCCTTGGCACCGACCGTGGCCACCGGCTCGTGGTCGGCCACTGGCCCAGCTCCTCCTACGGTCCGGTGACCGACGTGATGGCCGAAGACCCCGCCGGCCACCGCACCCTGTACGCCCCCACACCGCAGCTGGCCGCCCTCCTCCTCGGTGCCGCCTACCGACTCCACGACGTCCAGCTCGCCCCCTGCAGCGCCCGCCGCTCCGGTGCGTGCTGGATGTCCCCGCACGGTGGCTGCTGCCAGGAGTCCGCACCCGTGGCCGGACCCGCGACGGACGCCGCCAGTGGTCCGGCGCCCATGAACTGCAACTCCCTCATCGCCGCCGACGCCACCCTCGCTGGCCGCGGCCTGGGCGCCCTCCGCGCAGTCCACCCACCGGTCGGGTTCGGCTTCGGCTCGGTGCGACCCGACCGGCCCTGGGTCCACCTCACCACCACCATCGAGGCTGTCTACCCTCCACATGGCGGCGGCAGAGCATGAAACCTGCCGCCCGGGGAGGAGCCGCTGGCTCGTCCGGGCTGGGTAGGTGCTCCGAGCAGGCCGCCACTCCCCACCGGTACGCGGGTGGCAGGAATCGGGCAACGCACAAGGGCCGACCCAAGTGATCGGACCTCAAGGTCACGGAGCGAGCCATAACACTCAGGGGACGCACAATGCTCTTCAAGGAGAACCGACGTCCGCGGCTCAGCCCAGGCACACTCTTGTTCCAATGGTCCGCATATCTCCGCAAGCTCGACTCGGCCAGCACGAAGCATCTGACCAGGAAATCATTCCGGCCCTCGTATCGCTGGCCAGGCCAACCTATGGCGCACCGTCCCCAGCGATGAGGCCGCCGAGAGCTCCCGTCTGCGAGCCAGGCTTGCTCTCTACGAGGCTTCCTGCGAGTACGAGGTAAACAACCTCAAGGCCATGCTTGCCTTTCTTTAGGTTCTGACCTTTCGGCGTACATTGCCGGTCGTCGTTTGGCACGCTATCTGCGCTTGTTGGGTCCCCCTGTCGCCCCAGTCGCGCATCGCCGCGTGGCGCTCGCCCCCCATCCCGCTATGAGCTCATCGGCTCCGAGCTGCCCGCAGAGGCCAGGAGATCAGCCTCTTGTACCGGTCACCAAGAACCGCTCTCGGAACGCTGGCCGTTGTCGGTTCGATGACCATGCTCGTGCTTCCGTCATGGGGCAACGCGTCCCCGGCGTCCCCGACGACAACGACGATCGAGGCCACAACGACCAGCGCTGAACCGACGACGACAACCGTCCAGCCCACGACCACCGCCGAGCCCACCACCACCCAGCCCACCACTAGTAGTAGCGAGCCCACCACCACCACAAGTCAGCCCCCGACGACCACGGCAGCGCCTACCGTCCCCACGGCCAGCACCACCGCTGGGGCAGCCGTGGCCGGCGGGACGACCCCATCCTCCACAACCCTCCCGGGCGAGCCAGCGCGGCCAGCACCTGTCGGCGCTGCGGCGCCCATCCCAGGCCATCCTGCACCGACCGACCCGACGGTTCGGCCAGTCCACCCAGGGAACAGGACCGCAGACGCCCCCAAGGACCTCCCTCCCCCCGCCTGGACCGCACCGAGCAGGCTTGCCCAACGCCTGCTCCGCTCAGGCGCTGGTCCGGTCCGCGAGGCGCAGCGGACACTCCAAGGCACCGTCGACGAGCTCTCGGAGCTGTCACCCCGTGACCTGCTCATCCTCCTCCTGGCGATCCTCTTGTCCATGGGGCTGATGGGGGTGGCCGGGACCACGCTCTGGTGGATGCTGCACGCCTGGCGGACTCCAGCGACCCTGACAGGGACCGGCTTCTCAGCTCTGACCCGTGCGCCGCGGCGCGCCTTCTCGCTGATCGTGCCGGCCCGTCACGAGGAGACCGTCCTTGACGCCACCCTCGCCCAGCTCGCGCTGAGCGACCATCCGGACTTCGAGATCCTGGTGGTGGTCGGCCACGACGACCCGGCCACCCTTGCCGTGGCCGAGCAGGCGGCCCGCCGCCATCCC
>JASLBL010000305.1 GCA_030146615.1 Actinomycetes bacterium | reverse complement strand
GCCGGCCGTCCTCCGGGGAGGTGCCGCCTGATGGCCGCCCAGCGCCCCAACAAGCACCCCCGCCCCGGCCGTGCTCGCTGGTCGGCCGCGCTCGCCTGGACGGCCGACCACGCCCTGGCCATCGGCCGGCGGCTCGTGGCCGCGGCCAATGGCCAGGGCGTGGGCGGCCGTCCAGGCGAGCGCGGCCGACCAGCGAGCACGGCCGGGGCGGGGGTGCTTGTTGGGGCGCTGGGCGGCCATCAGGCGGCACCTCCCCGGAGGACGGCCGGCTTGGCCGGGCGGCTGGCCGGCTGGCGGGGGGAACGGGGGCTGGGCAGGGCCCGGGGGCGGGCCGGGCGGCGGCGGAGGTGGCGGATCGCCAGGGCGGCGGCCAGGAGGGGGGCGGTCGATCCGGCCAGGAGCATGCCCAGGTAGGCGTCGGCGGCGTGGGTCAGCTCGGCGACCCGGATGACGACCAGGGCGGCCAGGGCGGCCCCGGCCAGTAGGGCCAGGGCGGCGGTCAGGGGGATCAGCCACCAGCGGAGCACGGCCCGGCGGCGGCGGGGGTCGACGGCCAGGGGGGCGACCAGGGGGCCGGCCACGGCCAGCAGCCACACCAGGGCCTGGGCGCAGCTGGCCAGCATGGCCAGGGCGACCAGGAGCAGGGCGAAGGGGAGTGCGTAGACCAGGGCCAGGGTGGCGATCACCGCCCGCTCGGGCCCGCGGCGGCCGACCGCCCAGTCCCCCACCGCCGTGACCCGGGCCCGCAGCGCCCGAAGCACACCGGGCTTGCCGGCCGGCGGGGCGGTGGCCAGCACGGTGGTCCCGGTCTGGAGCCGCGACAGCGGCTCGCCCACGAACGCCGTCCAGTAGCGGGTCGCGACCGTCCGCTGCACCGCCTCGGCCGTGGCCCCATCGGCCCCGGGCGGGGTGGCGGCGGTGGCGACCGAGCCGCTGGGGTCGGCGGTGGCGGCGGCCCGGGTGAGCAGGTTGGGGACGGCCGTGCCGGCCTGGGCGGCCAGGGAGGTGGCGGCCTGGGGGCGGGTGACCAGGAGGGTCAGGCCGACGACCATGAGCAGGGCGGCCAGCCAGGCCCGGCCGGGCCGGCGGCGCAGGGTGCCCCAGGCGGCCAGGGCGCAGACGGCGGCGAGGGTGGCGCCCTCCAGGGGGAGGCGGTGGCGCTCGCGCCAGCCGGCCAGGGCGTTGGCCGCCGACCGGCCGGCCAGGAAGTCGAGCGGGCTGAGGCGGTGGACGTCGCGCTGGCGCTCGATCGAGCCGCGGGTCACCGAGGCGGTGGTGCGGACGGCCCAGCGGGCATAGGCGTTGAGGGTGCCGCCGCCCTCCAGGGCGACCGTCTCGCGCTGGTAGTCCCAGGCCGGGGCGGCCGGGGCCGGGCCCTGGGCCGGGCGGACGGCGAACACCACCGCCAGCAGCACGAAGGCGGCGGCCAGGTAGGCGGCCAGGACCCGGGCGGTGCCGGGCGCGGCGCGGGGTACGCGGGGCCGGGCCGGGGGGCGGCCTCGGCGGATGGTCATGCTCACTCGGGGCCCCCTTTCGAGGCAGGGCGTGGTCGGGCAGGCCGGGCTCCGGGCCCGGCAGGGCAGGGCGTTCTCGGGCCCGGGCCGGGCGCGGGCAGGGCGCGGCCATGCCGGGCACGGGTCGGGCCGGGCGGCGGGGCGGTTCGGGAGGCGGTCGGGCGCCGGCGGTTCAGGCGCTCGAGCGGGACGGCCGGGAGGTCAGGCCGCGGCGGGTGATGACCGCCGACGGTCGCGCTGTTCGCTGTCTGTCACTGGTCACCACCTTGGTGTCAACCGGGCCCGGTAACGGGAGGAGCCGTGGGGGCGTTGCCAGGGGGAGGAGGGGTGCTGCCGGGTCCATGGTCGGCCCCGCCGGGAACGAGATCAAGGCTTGACTTCGCCGGGCCCCGGGAGGTGCCCTGGTCGCCGCGGCGGGCGGCCGGCGAGGCTACGACGAGGGGACGGCGGTTGGACGAGGGGCCCTGGTACACCGGCTTCTTCGACGACGACTACCTGCGGATCTTCGACCCGGTGCTGCCTCCCGAGCGGACCGCGGCCGAGGTCAACGGGGTCGTCGAGCAGCTCGGCCTGGCCCCCGGGGCGCGCCTGCTCGACCTGTGCTGCGGCCAGGGCCGCCACGCCGTCCCCCTGGCCCGGCTCGGCTACCGGGTCACCGGCCTCGACCTGAGCCGGCCCCTGCTGACCCGGGCGGCCGCGGCCGCCGCCGACGGCGGCCAGCCCGTCGGGCTGGTCGCGGCCGACATGCGCCGGCTGCCGTTCGCCGACGGCAGCTTCGACGCCGTCCTCAACCTGTTCCACTCCTTCGGCTACCTGGAGGACGAGGCCGAGGACGAGCTCGTCCTGGCCGAGGTGGCCAGGGTCCTGGCCCCGGGCGGGCGCTTCCTCCAGGAGCTGGCCAACCGCGAGGGCCTGGTCCGGGGCTGGCACGACAGCGAGGTCGCCCGCCACGACGACGGCCTGCTCGTCCTCCAGGAACGGGCCCTGGACCTGCGGGCCAGCCGCGACCTGGTCCGCTACACCTGGCTGCACCCTGACGGCCACCGGACCACCCGCGAGGCCTCGGTCCGGCTGTACACCCTGACCGAGCTGGAGGCCATGCTGGGCCGGGCCGGCCTGGAGCTGCTGGAGGTCGCCGGCGACCTCGACGGCGGCCCCCTGGAGCTCGACTCGAGCTTCGTCGTGACCGTGAGTAGGCGTGCTGGCAAGGGAATCAGCTAAACTCCAAGAATCACTCATTCGTCGCTCAGGAGTGAGGGCAAGGGGGGCGAGATGGACCTCGGCCTCGGCTTCGACCAGGCCGCCATCGGGATGGCGCTGGTCGGCCTGGACGGCCGCTTTCAGCGAGTCAACCGTGCCCTGTGCGAGCTCCTCGGCCGCTCCGAGGCCGAGCTGCTGGACAGCACCATCAGCGACCTGGCCGAGCACGGCGACGACCCGGTCCTGGCCGACCTGGCCCGGGCCGCCGCCCGCCAGGGCGCCCAGGCCGCCTTCCAGGTCGAGCGGAGCTGCCGGCGGGCCGACGGGGCCCGCCTGGACCTGCTCATCAGCGCGGCCCTGCTGCACGGCCCGGATGGGCGGCCCCAGGGCTTCTTCGGCCAGGTCCAGGACCTGACCGAGCGCAACCGGGCGGCCCGTCAGCTGCGGACCAGCGAGGCCCGCCTGCGCTCGGTCATCGCCAGCGCCCCCATCGTGCTCACCGCCTACGACACCGACGGCATCTGCCGCTTCTCCGAGGGCCGGGCCTTCGAACGGCTCGGCATCACCCCCTCGGAGCGGGTCGGGCGTTCGTTCGTGGAGCTGCGCGGCGACCAGCCGGAGGCGGCCGCCGACTTCCAGCGGCTGCTGGCCGGCGAGGAGCTGTGGGCCAAGCGGCCGGTCGGCGACGTCATCTTCGACGTCCACTACCGGCCCCTGCTCGACCCCGACGGCCGGGTCGCGGGCGTGGTCAGCGTGGCCGTGGACGTGACCGACCTGGAGCGGGTCGAGCGCGAGCGCCGCCACCTGCTCGGCCAGCTCATCACCGCCCAGGAGGAGGAGCGGCGGCGGCTGGCCGGCGATCTGCACGACGACGCCGTCCAGTCCCTGACCGCGGCCCGCATGCACCTGTCGATCCTCGACCAGATCGTGGCCCGGCTCGGCGGGGACGCCGCCGCCGCCGTCCAGCCGGCCCTCGACCACGTGCACGAGAACCTGGAGCAGGGGCTGGTGGCGGCCCGCACCTTCCTGTTCAACCTGCGGCCACCGCTGCTGGACAGCGCCGGGCTGGAGCCGGCCCTGCGCCAGCAGCTGGCCAAGCTGGCCGAGCGGACCGGCTGCAAGACCGAGGTCACCTGGCTGCTCGAGGAGCGTCTGGACCGGGACCTCGAGATGGTGGCGTTCCGGGTGGTCCAGGAGGCCCTTGCGAATGTGGCCAAGCACGCCGACGCCAGCACGGTCCGGGTGTGGGGCGAGCGCGAGGGGTCGATGGTGGTGATCGCGGTGGCCGACGACGGCATCGGCTTCGACCCCCAGGCGGCCAGCGAGCGGGCCGCCGCCACCGGCCACCTTGGCCTCCGGTCGATGGCCGAGCGGATCCAGACCGCCGGCGGGGAGCTGGAGCTCAGCTCCCGGCCCTACCAGGGCACCCAGGTGGTGCTCCGGCTGCCCGGCTAGCTCAGCCTTCGGCGGGGCGGCGGGGCGGGCGCAGGCGCCGGGTGGCCAGCGCCCCGGCGCTGGCGACGACGTCGCGGTGGAAGCGGTCGGCGGCCGCGGTCAGGTGGGTCAGCTCGTCGGGGGCCAGGTGCAGGTCGACCGCGGCCGCGTTCGCCTCGACCTGGGCGACCGACCTGGCCCCGGGAATGGCGACCACCCCCGGGTGGTGGACGACCCAGGCCAGGGCCACCTGGGCCGGGGTGGCCTGGTGGGCGGAACCCAGCTCCCGCAGGGCGTCCAGGACCGGCTCGGCCCGGCGCAGGTTCTCGGCCGAGAAGAGGAGGTTGCCGGCCCGGGCCCCGCCGGGGGCGGTGTCGGCGGTGTACTTGGCGGCCAGCACCCCCTGGGCGAGCGGGCTGTAGGCCACGATCAGCCGGCCGGCGGCGGCCACATGGGGCAGCAGCGCTCGCTCCGGCTTGCGGGTGAGCAGGCTGTAGCGGACCTGGTTGGAGACGACCGGGCCGCCGAGGGCGGCCTCGGCGGCCTTCCAGCGGCCAAGGCCGTAGTTGCTCACCCCGACGTGGCGGACCAGGCCGCCGGCCTGAAGGGTCCACATCCCGGCCATGGTCGAGCGCTGGGCGACCAGCGGGTTGGGCCAGTGGACCTGGTACAGGTCGAGGTGGTCGGTGCCCAGCCGGGCCAGGCTGCCCCGGCAGCGGGCGGCCACCCGGTCCCGGGTCGGCCAGGTCGGGGTGACCTTGGAGGCCAGCACCACCGATTCCCTGGCCCCCGGGCCGGCCAGGGCCCGGCCGAGCAGCCGCTCGGACTCGCCCCGGCCGTACAGCTCGGCGGTGTCGATCAGGGTGATGCCGAGTGACCGGGCCCGCTCGACCACGGCCAGGGCCTCGGCCGGGCCGAACTGGGTGCCCCAGCCCCACTCGGGGGAGCCGAACTGCCAGGCGCCAAGGCCGATGACCGACACCCGAAGCCCGCAGGCCTCGACGTAGCGCACGCTGGCGTCCTCCCACAAGGCGGCCGTCGGGCATGCAGCATTCCGCCGCCCCGGCGGGTGCAAACCCTCCTCGGGCGGATGGTCAGGCGGTGCGGCGGCCGGCGAAGGCCCGCAGGTCCAGGACCGGGGCCATGGGGGCCGGGGCCGGGACGGGGGCGGCGGCGGCCCGGGGTCGGGAGGGGGGAAGGAACCCGATGGCCGGGACCGGGACCGCCTCGGCGACGGCCAGGGTCTCGGCGACCTCGAAGAAGAGCTCGGCCAGGCCGAGGTGGAGGGCGGCGCAGATCGCCTCCAGGACCTCCGAGGAGGCCTCCTTGCGGCCCCGCTCGACCTCCGACAGGTACGTCAGCGAGACCCCGGCGGCCTCGGCGACCTCGCGCAGGGTACGGCCCTGGTGCTGGCGCCGCCGGCGCAGCGCCTCCCCGACCGCCTCCCGCAGCTTCATCGGCCGACGACCTCGTCGACCAGCCCGTAGTCGCGGGCCTCGGTGGCCGAGAACCAGGTGTCGCGCTCGGTGTCGCGGTGGATGCGGTCGACCGGCTGGCCGGTGGCGTCGGCCAGGAGCTGGTCGATGCGGGCCCGCTGGCGGAGGATCTCCTCGGCGGCCCGCTCCAGGTCGGTGGCCTGGCCCTGGAACTGGCCGGCCCACGGCTGGTGGATCAGGACCCGGGCATTCGCGGTGGCCCGCCGGCGGCCCTTGGTCCCCGAGGCCAGCAGCACCGAGGCCATCGAGGCGGCCATGCCGGCGCAGGTGGTGGCGACCGGGCAGGTCAGCTGGGCGATGGTGTCGACGATGGCCAGGCCGCTCAGGACCTCCCCGCCGGGCGAGTTGATCCGCAGCTCGATCGGCTCGGAGGGGTCCTCGCCCTCCAGGTACAGCAGGCGGGCCATGACGTCGTTGGCCCGCTCGGTGTCGATCGGCCCCGACAGCAGGATGACCCGCCGGCGCAGCAGCCGGTCGACCGGGTCGATGGGGCGGTCGAAGGACTCGGTGAAGGTCCCGATGCTCATAGGAGAGCACGGTACCGGACTGGCGGCCCCCCGACGACCCGTTCCGCCAAGGGCGAACCCGTCCGGCAACCAGGTTAGGATCGGCCCCCGGACCCCGATCCCCCGGAAAGGCGCCATGGCCAGGTTCCACATCCTCGAAGGCTTCGTGATCGTGGCCGGCTGGGGGGTGCTGTTCCTGTTCGGGATCGGCCTGTTCATCACCCGGCGCGACGCCGGCCGGCTCTACTGGGGCCTGCTGACCGTGCTCCAGGTCCTGCTCGGCATCCAGCTGCTGGTCGGGCTGGTGCTGCTGCTCGCCGGCGGCCGCCAGCCGCTGCTCCACTACTTCTACGGGGCGATCTTCCCGGCCCTGGTCATCGGGGCCTGCCACCTGTTCACCCGCGGCCTGGAAAAGCCTCCGTACCACCTGTTCTTCACCATCGGGTCCTTCTTCGTGTTCGGGCTCACGGCCCGGGCACTGATGACCGGGCTCGGGATCGGCTGACCGGTGACGCCCGACCGGCTACTCTATCGTTCAACCGGCCCGCCCGATTTGCAAGGATCCCGCCCGGACCACTACATAGAGGCAGCGTCCACTCCGACCCGAGGATGGCCATGCAGCCCCGTCGTCGCGCTCCCGCCGCCCGCTGGTTCGCGCTGGCGGCCCTTGTGCTCCTGGCCGCCGGGTGCGCCCCCCAGAGCGTCACCGAGGAGGGCGAGGCGGTCTACGGCCTCTACAACCTGTTCCTGTACATCGCCGCGGTCGTGTTCGTGATCGTGTCGGGGCTGGTCATCTGGTCGGTCGTCCGCTACCGCCGCCGCGACGACGAGCTGCCCAAGCAGACCCACGGCAACAACCGGCTGGAGCTCACCTGGACCCTGATCCCGACGGTGATCGTCCTGGTCCTGTTCGTGTTCACCATGCAGGCTCAGGACAGAGTCCTGGACCAGTCGGGCGAGGCCGACGTCGACATCACCGTCACCGCCTTCCAGTGGAGCTGGCGGTTCACCTACGAGGGCACCGGCGCCGAGATCGTCGGCAGCCCCGAGACCATTCCCGAGATGGTGGTGCCGGTCGGCCAGACCATCAGGGTCAAGCTGATCTCGGCCGACGTGGTCCACTCCTTCTACGTCCCCCAGACCCTGTTCAAGCGCCAGGCCATCCCGGGCACCGACAACTTCTTCGACCTCACCTTCGAGAAGGAAGGGCTGTACCACGGCCAGTGCACCCAGTTCTGCGGCCTCCTGCACCCGGACATGATCCTCCGGGTGCGGGTGGTCAACCAGGGCCAGTACCAGAGCTGGCTGGCCGCCGAGACCCGCCGCGGCGCGGCCGGGCAACCGGGAACCTAAGGAGCGACAGGCGACACCATGGCGACCACCGAGCTGCCCCGCCCGGCGCTCCCCGAGGCCCACCACGAGGAGCCGGGCGGGATCGTCGACTACCTGACGACCGTCGACCACAAGAAGATCGGCATCCTCTACATCGTCACCGCCTTCGCCATCTTCCTGGCCGGCGGGGTCCTGGCCCTGGTGGTCCGCTGGGAGCTGGCCCTGCCGGGGCTCCAGGCGATGGGTGAGAACACCTACAACCAGGTGTTCACCATGCACGGCACCCTGATGATCTTCCTGTTCGCGGCCCAGGTGACCACCGGCCTCGGCAACTACCTGGTCCCGCTGCAGATCGGCGCCGCCGACGTGGCCTTCCCGAGGGCCAACGCCATGTCCTACTGGCTGTACCTGTTCGGCGCCCTGATCGTGCTGTCCAGCTTCTTCGTGGCCGGCGGCCCGGCCGCCGTGGGCTGGACCGCCTACCCACCCCTGTCGACCCGTGAGTACTTCCAGGGCACCGGCATGGACCTGTGGATCATCGGGCTGGCGGTGGTCGGGGTGGCCGGTATCCTGGGCGCGGTCAACCTGGTCACGACCATCTTCCGGATGCGCATGCCGGGCATGACCATGTTCCGGACGCCCCTGTTCACCTGGGGGGTCCTGGTCAACCAGCTGCTGATCCTGTTCGCCTTCCCGCCCCTGACGGCGGTGCTGGCCCTGCTGTTCATGGAGCGGAACTTCGGGGCCCAGTTCTTCGACCCGGCCTTCCGAGGCAGCCCCATCCTGTACCAGCACATCTTCTGGTTCTTCGGCCACCCCGAGGTCTACATCATCATCCTGCCCATCTTCGGGATCATCAACGAGGTCATCCCCGTCTTCTCCCGCAAGCCGCTGTTCGGCTACCGGGCGATGGTGTTCGCCTTCTTCGGCATCGCCGCCCTGTCGTTCGGGGTCTGGGCCCACCACATGTTCGCCACCGGGCTGGTCTACCTGCCCTACTTCTCGATCATGTCGCTGCTGATCGCCGTGCCCACCGGGATCAAGGTGTTCAACTGGATCGGGACCATGTGGCGGGGGGCGATCACCCTGTCCACGGCCATGCTGATGGCCCTCGGGTTCATCCTGGTGTTCCTCATCGGCGGGATCACCGGCATCTTCCTGGCCTCGCCGCCGATCGACTTCGCCGTCAACGACACCTACTACGTGGTCGCCCACTTCCACTACATCATGGTCGGGGGGCTGCTGTACGGGATGTTCGCCGGCTTCTACTTCTGGTTCCCCAAGATCACCGGGAAGCTGCTGTCGGAGCGGCTCGGCCGCTGGCACTTCATCACGTTCTTCGTCGGCTTCAACCTGACCTTCTTCTTCCAGTTCCTGGTCGGGCTGGACGGCATGCCGCGCCGGATCGCCGACTACGAGATCGAGCGCTGGACCTCGGCCAACGTCCTCTCGACGGTGGGGGCGTTCCTGACCGGCGTGTCGGTGCTCATCTTCATCTGGAACTTCCTCGTCTCGATCCGGCGCGGCGACCCGGCCGGCGACGACCCCTGGGAGGGCAACAGCCTGGAGTGGGTGACGACCTCGCCGCCGCCCCACCACAACTTCCACCACCTGCCCGAGGTCCACTCCGAGCGGCCGGCGTTCGACTACCGCCACCGCGGCGACCCCGAGCTGGCCCCCGTCAAGACCGACCCCGAGCGCGACCCGGATCGGGGCTGAGCGATGACCGACGAGGCTGGAATCCTGCTGCGGGTGTCGATCTTCGGCTTCGTCGCCGGGATCATCTACTGGTTCCTCAGCTACGAGTGGCTGGGCACGGTGGCGCTGCTGCTGCTGGGCGCCGGGCCGGGCTTCGCCGGCCTCATCCTGGTCCTGGAGCAGCGCCAGCGGGGCGGCACGGGCGAGTCCCGGGCCGACGGCATGCGCCGCCTGGCCGGCATCCCGCCCCAGGACCCGCCCGGGCCCAGGGACCTGGCCGCCGAGGACCTTGGCGTGCTGCCCCTGCCCACGATCTGGCCGCTGGCCGCCTCCCTGGGGGTGGCCGTGCTGTTCACCGGCCTGATCTACGGCCTGTGGCTGGTCATCCTCGGCCTGGGCCTGCTCCTGTACGCCGCCTGGGGGTGGCTGGCCGCGGTCAACCGCGAGAACCGCTACGGCCGCGTCCAGGCCGACACCGAGCCCCCGTCGCCCCAGTCGGGCCCGGTCTCGGACCCCGACCCCCACCCCGACCCGGCGGAGCGGTCCGACAGCTAGCCGGTGCGGGTCGGCTCGCGCTCCCCGTCGGTGGAGACCGGCTCCAGGCTGACCGTCTCGTAGCCGCCCTCGGCGGTGCGGCTGAGGCGGACCCCGGCGTTGATCTGGGCCGGGCGCAGGCGGGTCCGGCTAAGGCCCTTGCAGATCCAGTAGGTGACCAGGAACGTCAGGATGGGGGCGATGACGATGCCCCACTGCAGGATCCGGGTGATGGTCTCGACCGAGACGTTCAGCAGGACCCCGAAGATGTCGTTGCCGCCCTCCAGGAACATGATGAAGAACACCATCAGGCCGGCGGCGCCGATGCCGGTGCGGACCGGGGCGTCGCGGGGCCGGTCGAGGATGTGGTGCTCGGCCCGGTCCTTGGTGAAGCGGCGCTCGATCCACGGCCACAGGGTGAGGATCCCGAAGGCGATCCCGGGGAACAGCACGGCCGGCCAGAACACCTCGGAGATGGTGTAGCCGAACAGGTTCAGGTCCCAGGGCGGCCCCAGGCGCAGGGCGCCGTCGAGGAAGCCGATGTACCAGTCGGGCTGGGCCGGCGAGGTCACGTTGAAGGGCTCGAACGGGCCGTACTGCCAGACCGGGTTGATCTGGGCCACCCCGCCCAGGAGGGCGAGCACGGCGGTGACGAACAGCAGCAGCGACACCGACTTGAAGGTCTGCTCGGGCCACAGCCGCTTGCCGACAACGTTGCGCTCGGTCCGGCCGTGGCCGGGGTACTGGGTGTGCTTCTGCAGGACCAGGATGGCCAGGTGGACCCCGACCAGGGCGAGCAGCAGGGCCGGGAGCAGCATCACGTGGAACACGAACAGCCGCGAGATGATGTCGCCGGCCGGGAACTCGCCCCCGAACAGCAGGTAGGTGACCCAGGTGCCGACCACCGGGATGGCCAGGGTGACGGCGTAGAAGATGCGCAGGCCGATGCCGCTCAGCAGGTCGTCGGGGAGCGAGTAGCCGGTGAAGCCCTCACCGAGGGCCAGGAACAGCAGCAGGATGCCGACCAGCCAGTTGAGCTCGCGGGGGCGGCGGAAGGCGCCGGTGAAGAAGATCCGGCACAGGTGGACGACGACCGAGGCCACGAACACCAGCGCCGCCCAGTGGTGGGTCTGGCGCATCAGCAGCCCGGCCCTGACCTCGAAGGAGATCCGCATGACCGAGTCGTAGGCGGCCGTGACGTGCTCGCCCTGCAGCGGCGCATAGGGGCCGTCGTAGGTGACCTCCTGGACCGACGGGGTGTAGAAGAAGGTCAGGAAGACGCCGGTGAAGATCAGCACCACCAGCGAGAACAGGGCGATCTCGCCGAGCAGGAACGACCAGTGGTCGGGGAACACCTTGCGCAGGGTCGCCCGGGCCAGGCTGGCCGTACCCAGCCGCTCGTCCAGGTACTTGAACGACCGCTCCATCATGGTGGTCATCAGCTGCCTCGATTCATGTCCCAGAAGGCGGGCCCGACCGGCTCGGGGAAGTCACCCTGGGCAACCAGTATGCCCTGATCGTCGACCCCGAGGGGCAGCTGGGGCAGGGGGCGGGCGGCCGGCCCGAAGAACGGCTTGCCCCCGTCGGCCACGTCGAACTGGGACTGGTGGCAGGGGCAGATGAGCGACTGGCTCTCGGCCCGGTACAGCCCCACCGGGCAGCCGGCGTGGGTGCAGAGCTTGGAGTAGGCGACATGGGTGCCGTCGGGGACCCAGGCCAGGCGCTCGGGGGGCAGGTTGAGCGATCCAGGACGGACCCGGATGAGTAGGGTCTGGGCGTCGGAGGCGCCGGCGAAGCCCTCGGGGAACACGGTCAGGAAGCCGTCCTCGGGGATCTGGTTGAGCTCGACCGGCTCACCCTCCTCGTCCACGACCCGCTTGCCCGCCTGCCAGGGGGTGACCTTGAGCGTGTTGCCGGGCGCCGGGCCCAGCGACAGCACCGGCAGCAGCAGGGCCAGCCCGAGCGCCCCGCCGGCCCCGATGAGCAGCTTGAGCAGCATCGAGCGGCGGCCGATGGCCGGGCCGACCTCCTCGGCCAGGGCGTCCCCGAAGGCCTGGCGCCCGGCCGGGCCGCTGGTCAGCTCGTGGCGCTCCTCGACCACCTCGCGGGCGTCCAGCAGGTGGTTGGCCCAGATGCCGAGGGCGATCCCGAGCCCGCCGAAGGCGATCCCGAACAGGATCCCCTCGACCTGGGTCTGGCCGCCGGCGAAGTAGACGACGAACAGCCCGATCCCGGCGACGATGGCCACGGCCAGGGCGATGCCGGCGCGCCGCTCGGCCTTGCGCTGACTGCCGGTCAGGTCCCGGTTGGACGGGCCGTGCTCGGTCTGGCGGTCGACGTCCACCCGCTCACTCTCCTGCTGGTCGCTGTCGGTCAGAACTTCGTGGTCGGTCCACGCCGGTCTCAGCCGCGCCCGGCGATCCAGCGGGCGGCCACGACCAGGACGCCGAGCCCGATCACCCAGGCCACGAACCCCTCGGGCACCGGCCCCTTGCCGCCGATGGGGGCGCCGCCCCGGTTGTAGGGCTCGGTGCGGAGGCTCTCGACGTAGGTGGCGATGTCGTCGACGTCCTGGCGGCTGGAGGCGGTGCCGAACTCGTAGTCGGCCAGGCCGCCCCCGACCGGCATCTGCCCGGGGCCGATCTTGATCGCCTCGGCCACGTCCAGGGGAGTGACGTCCTGGAGGGACACGGCGATGTTCTCGCCGCCCAGGGCGGCCCCGGCGCCGTTCATGCCGTGGCAGGCCGCGCACGCCTGGCCGTACAGGTCCCGGCCCCGCTGGAGGTTGCCCCGGGCCGGGTCGACGTCGGGGATCTGGGCGTCGCCGACCCGCCGGCCCACGTACACGGCCAGGGCGCGGATGTCCTCGTCGTTGAAGCGCGGCTCGCCGCGCTCGATGGCCGGGCCCTTGTTGTCCTTCCAGGGCATCCGGCCGGTGCGGACGGCCCAGTCGACCGCGGCCGCCCCGCCGGTGTCCTTCAGCGACGGCACCCGCGGGTAGTAGCTGGGCCCGGCCGGGTCGGGGCCGTGGCAGGACGCGCAGGCGTTCTGGTACAGCTCGCGGCCGCGGGCCTGGAGGGCCGGGCTGTCGGCGGGCTGCCGCTGGGCGGTGGCCTCGACCGCCGCCCGGGCGGCGGC
>JASLBL010000211.1 GCA_030146615.1 Actinomycetes bacterium | reverse complement strand
CCACCGCGGAGCCGGGTGCCGTCGCCAGTGCCAGCAGGGCCGCCACGACCAGCGTCAGGATGGTTCTTGCTTGGCGTCGGATAGGCAATGCGCTCATCTCCTGTTCCGGGGCCAGCGCTGGGTCGCACGAGACGCCGGTGTCAGTACCGGATGCCCGGGATGTCTGGGTCTTGTGCCAGCACCGTGCCGGCTCTCACCATCTGGACGAACAGCGTGCGGCCGGATCGACGCTCAGGGATTCCTTCGCATCACCCCATCCGGAGCGCAAGGGTGAGGAGCGCCGCCGCGGCGAGGGAGGTGGCCGCCCGCAGATGGTTCCACCTGGTCCACCCCGTCACATACCGGGTCCACCGGCCGGCGGCCTCGGCGCGCTGTGGCGGGAGCGCCGCCAGCGCGTTGTTGCGCGGCACGTGGTAGGCGATGGTCGGCCCGATCGTGCCGAGGAGGTAGCAGGCGCCGCCAGTGAGCAGATAGGGGGCGAACGCGGTGTTCCAGTCGATCAGCGCCCAGATGGCGAGCGCGACGCAGGCGGTGGCGGTCCCAAAGAGCGCCGCCATGAACGCGGGGGTGACCGCCACCACGTTGATCGACTGCATGGCGGCGATGCCCTGGGCCGGCTGCAGGCGGGCGAGGGCCTTCATCACGAAGCTGGAGAAGGCGAAGAAGACCCCCGCGTTCAGCCCGCAGCCGAGGGCGGTCACCGCGGTCAGTGCGACGAGCAGCCCGTCCATCGTCTTGCCTCTCAGGCGGCGGCCGAGCCGCTCCAGATACCGGTGGCGGCGGCGTCCCGAGCGAAGTCGTGGAAATCCCGCAGCGGCCGGCCCAGGGCACGCTGGACGCCGTCGCTCAGGTAGGCGTTGCGGCCGTCCAGCACCTCGGTGAACACGTCGGTCAGCATCTTCACGTAGTCGGCCGGGACCTGGTTCTCGATCAGCAGGGACGCGTACTCCTCCAGGGAGACCGGCAGATACCGGATCGGGCGGCCGGCCGCCCCGGCGATCTCGGCGACCGCCTGCGCCCAGCCGAGCAGCCGCGGGCCGGTCACCTCATACAACTGGCCCACGTGCCCGTCCCCGGTCAGGGCTGCGACCGCGACGTCGGCGATGTCGTCGGCGTCGATGAACGGCTCGGCCAGGTCTCGCCGGCCGGGAAGGCGACCTCGCCGGCCCGCACCGGCTCCAGGAAGAAGCTCTCGTTGAAGTTCTGGGCCATGAAGGCCGAGCGCACGATGGTCCAGTCCGCCCCGGACTGCTGCAGGGCCTGCTCGCCGCGCCGCGCGCCCTCCTCGCCGCGGCCCGACAGCAGCACCAGGCGCCGGACCCCACGCGCCACGGCCAGGTCGGCGAAGGTGCCCACCGCCTCGGCGGCGCCGGGGACGGCCAGGTCCGGGTAGTAGGTCACATACACCGACCCCACGCCGTCCAGCGCCGAGGGCCAGGGGCCTCATCGGTCCAGTCGAACGGCGGGGTGCCGGAGGGGGTGCCGACCCGCACCGGCCGGCCGCCGGCCTCGAGCCGCTGCACCACCCGGCGGCCGGTCTTACCGGTGCCACCGAGCACCAGAATCGTTTCCATTCCCGTTCTCCTCTCGCTTGTTCCTGCAAGGACGCTATGAGCGCAGCCGGGCTCGGGCATCACCCGAAGGTGGGAGCTGGGGTGGGAACCCGCGCGCACCCTGCGCGCCTGCTGGCACCAACAGGGGAACGGACGGGCTGTGCAGTTAGGGCAGCAGTCCCAACTCGCGAGCCCGGGCGACGGCCTGGATGCGGTTGGCCACCCCGAGCTTGTGGAACAGGTTGGTGACGTGGCGCTTGACGGTGTCCAGGGTGACCACCAGCTCCTCGGCGATGGCCCGGTTGGGCTTGCCGGTGGCCAGCAGCGCTAGCACCTCCAGCTCACGCGCGCTCAACGCCTCGAGCAGCCCCGGGACCATGACGGCGCCACGCTTGGCGGCAGGGAAGACGGGTGCACCGGCTTGCTCGAACGCGGCCGCCAGGCGGGCCAGGTAGTCGCGGGGGACGGCGTCGACAGCCGCCTGCAACTCCGGATGCCGGCCTCCCAGCAGCTGGCGGAACAGGGCGGCCATCGGGGGGCCCTCGTCGACGAACACACGCAGGTAGCCCTCTGGCGCCCCCAGGACGAGGGCCTCAGCCAGAGTGGTCAGCGCGGCCGGTTCGTCGCCGCGGTCCGCATGGGCCAGTGCCTGGAGCGCCAGGAGCTCGATGGTGCTCTCGGTCCGACCCTGGGCCGCCGCCAGGGCCGTCCACGGCTCCAGCAGCTCGGATGCCCATTCGGGTGCCTGCTGGGCGAGCAGCACCCGCGCCAGGACCAGGTAGTCACGCTCGCGCGGGTAGCTTGCCTGGTCCTCGACGGTGAGGCCGCGCTGCATGACCCAGCGGGCGGCGGCCTCGACCTGGCCGTTGGCCACGGCTAGCCGGGCCCGCAACGCTGGCGCGGGGTTGAGCAGGCCGACCACCGCCTCGCTGAGCTGGACCTGTTCGGCCTCGCGGACTGCCTCCAGGGCGGCGGCCGGGTCGCCCTGGGCCTGGCGGATCCGGGCCAGGATGCTCAGGCCGGCCACCAGCGGCAGGGTCCAGCCGAGCTGCCTGGCCAGCGCGACGCCCTGGGTGGCGTGCTCGAGGGCGGCGTCCAGCTGGTCGCGTTCGTAGTGCACCTCGGCCAGGCCGACATGGGCGATGCCGGCGGCCGGCATGACCGGTTGGCCCGGCTCCCCGGCCACCGCCTCCAGCGCCTCCTGGTAGGTCGCCAGCGCCGCGCCCAGGTGCCCTCGGGCACGCTGGGCGTGGCCGAGGTGGTCGTAGCCCCATGCGACCAGGGTCAGCTGCCCGGTCGCGCGCCAGGCGGCGAAGCTGGAGATGGCGGAGAGGAAGCCGCGTTCGGCCTCCGCCGGCCGGCCGCGAATCCACTCGGCGCCGACCAGCTGCCAGCGGGTCACGGACTCCAGCATCCATTCGCCCTCGTCCAGCTCGGCCAGTGCCCGGCGGGCGAACAGGATCGTCTGCTCGGCGTCGCCGCGGAGGTGGGCGGCGCTGGCACGCAGGCGGGCGATCGCCGCCGGGATGTTCGCCACCAGGCTCGCCGCCCGGCCGACCGCCGGCTCGTACGGCTCGTCGCCGGCGTCGGCGAACGCGCGCTCGGCAGTGTCCAGCAGCCGGTCCACCGCCTCCACCTGACTGCCGATGAGCGCCCAGAAGGCCTGGAGCGGCACAGCCGCGGCCGGGAGCGCACCACCTCGGCCGGCAGCAGCTCCAGCCACCTGCGCAGCGTGGCGTCCTCGCGGCGGCCGAGCACCGCCTCAAAGTGTTGCTCGACCAGCCGGGCGGCCCAGGGCAGGTCGCCAGCGGCTCCCGCATGGCGGATGGCGTCGTCGACCAGCCCGTGCCGCTCGCACCAGCCGGCCGCGGCCCGGTGCAGCTCCGGCACCCGCTCGGGCCGCTGCTGCTGGAGGCGGGCGCGGAGCAGGTCGGCGAACAGATGATGGTAGCGCCACCAGCCACGCACGTGGTCCAAGGGGACAAGGAACAGGTTGGCCCGCTCGACCTGCTCCAGGAGCTGCTGGCTGTCGGCCCGGCCGGTCACCGCTTCGCACAGCGGGCCGCACAGCCGCTCCAGCACCGAGCTTTCCAACAGGAAGGTGCGCAGCTGCTGGGGCTGGCGGTCCAGGACCTCCTCGGCCAGGTAGTCGAGCACATAGCGGTGGCTGCCCGAGAACCCCTCCACGAACTCACCGATGTCGCTGCGGCCCTGCAGCGACAGGGCGGCCAACTGCAACCCGGCCGCCCAGCCTTCGGTCCGGTTCCCCAAGGCGGCCACGGCCACCTCCGGCAGCTCGGCCCCGACCGTGGCCCCCAGCAGCTGACCGGCCTCCTGGGGGGTGAAGCGCAGGTCGGCCTCGCGCAGCTCAGCCAGCTGGCCGCGGCCCCGCAGCCTCGCCAGCGGCAGCGGCGGGTCCGCCCGGCTGGCCAGCACCAGCCGCAGGGAGGAGGGCAGGTGCTGCAGCAGGAATTCGACCGAGGCATGGACCGCCGGCGCCTGGATCAGGTGGTAGTCGTCCAGCACCAGCACGACCTCCTCGGTCAGCTCCGCCAGCGGGTTGACGAGTGCGGTCACCGGGCCCTCAAAGGGAGGCCAGTGGCTGTGGGCCCAGCAGCGCGGCCACCCGCTCGGCGACTCCCGGCCGCACCGGGTCCAGGGCGGCGGCCACATGGCGCCAGAACCGCGCCGGGTCGTTGTCCGCCTCATCCAGCGACAGCCAGGCCACCGGCCGCTGGCCGGCGCGAACCCGCTCGGCCAGCAGGGTCGTCTTGCCGAACCCGGCCGGGGTACAGATCAGCACCAGCTCCCGCCCCATTCCCTCGGTCAGGCGCTGAAGCAGCCGCGGACGCGGCACCAGCCCCGGCCGCGGGCGCGGCAGATGCAGCTTGGCCGCCAGCAGCGCGTCGCGCTCGTGGCCGGCGGCCGTCGACGGCGCCGTCGTGGCCGGCTCAGCCATCGGGATCCTCACCCTCAGCCCGTCCGGCGATCCTCCCTCGCGGTGGCCATTGTAGATGCCGTCCGGCCCCGCCCAAAGCGCCGACACCGGGCCACCCCTGCGACGACCCCAGGGAGGCTTCCACCCTCGTTCCCACCTTCAGGCGATGCCGGAGCCCAAACCGCGTCCATAGCGTGCCGACCAGACAACGTCGACCAACACGTTGAGGAGGGAAGGCATGCTCATCGAGCACAATCACATGCCGAGCGTGTTCGACCCCGGCCACTGCCGGCCATGCGCCCACCAGGCGGGCCTGCTGGACCATTACCACCGCATGCAGCAGGAGGAGACCCGCCTCCGGCAGGCCACGGCGTCGGCCAATGGAGCCCGCAGGTACGGCATCTGGGCGCTGGTGTCCTCCGGCGTCAGGCTCCTGCTGGCCCTGTTGGCCTTGCTGACAGGATGAGCCGGCCGCCAGGAGGGACAGCGCCCGGCGAGCCACCGGCCCACTACGAGATCCGCGTCCGCGGCGTGCTGGACAGCCAGTGGTCGACCTGGTTCGAGGGCTTGGCGATCACCAGCGACGTGCCTGGCCAGACCCTGATCGCCGGCCCAGTCACCGACCAGGCAGCGCTGCACGGCCTGCTCGCCAAGATCCGCGACCTCGGCCTGCCGTTGCTCTCGGTCCACTACCTCGGCCCGGACCAGTAATCGACAGGAGGCAGTGATGCACGGGCCTTCATCTGTACGGCCTCAGCCTCGAACCCTGAGGCCACAGCGGCTGCGGGCAATCATACGGAAGCCCAGACGCCGACCGGCCAGCCAGCCCGACCGGCGTACCC
>JASLBL010000193.1 GCA_030146615.1 Actinomycetes bacterium | reverse complement strand
CTTCGGTCGTGCCGCCCGGCTCAGCCAGGCTCGCGGGCTGCCGATCGAGTGGCTCTGGGTGGGCGGCGGCCGGCTCGAGGACGAGCGGGCGCTCCGCGAGGCGGGCGCGCTGGTGACCGGATGGGTCCCAAGGCAGGCGGCCCTCGACCACCTGGCCACCGCGGACGCCTATGTCCACACGGCGGCATGGGAGGGATTCCCGGTCAGCGTGCTGGAGGCCGCTGCGCTCGACCTTCCGATCGTGGCCAGACGCATCCCCGCGCTGGAGGCCCTCGAAGGGCCGGAGCTCTGCGACACTCCCGAGGAACTGGTGGCCGTGGCGCGGTCCCTCCTGGACCGACCGGCTCGGGAGGCGCTTCGGACGCGGTCACGGCGGCTCGCCGAACAGCACCACCCGGCCGCGCAGCGCGAGGCCCTCGAGCGAGCCTACGCGATCGCCTCGGCTCGGCGGCGCATGCTCGTGACTGGTCGGCCATGACGTCGCCCAGCCCTCAGGACGGGGCGCAGAACGGCCTGCATCCACCGAACGGCAGACCGGACCTGGCCCCCTCTACCTGGTCACGACCCGGCCAGGGCACGGCCCGGCGCCTTCGCGCTCCCGTGATCAGGCTGCGCCCTCGCAGGAGCCCCGGCTCGCCGAGCCGGCGCCGGGCCGGGTCGCTGCTGCTCGTGACCGACGCCGCGGCGATCGTGCTGGCGATGGTGGCCGCCGGTCCCGGTACGGTGGCCGGATGGGCCTACGCCTGCTGCCTCCTGGCCTCCCTGACCGTCTCCGGCGCCTACCGTCCACGCATCTTCCTGCAGGTGCTGCCCGAGATGCCGACGCTGATGACCCGGTTGGCCCTGCCGGCCCTGCTGTGCGCGCCGTTCGCGCTGGTGGGCCTCGAGCAGATCGTCCTGCTGCAGCTCCTGGCCACGGCGCCCGCCCTCTGCGCGGCCCGGGCGGCGGCGTATGGTGCCATCCGGCTGGGCCGCCGCAAGGGAATCCTCAGGGAGGCCACCCTGGTCGTCGGGGCCGGGCCGGTCGCGCTGGAGCTCGCCCGGCTGATGCGCCAGCGGCCCGAATACGGGCTGGACCCCATCGGCTTCCTGGACACGCCCTCGGCCGAGGGGAGCCTCCCGCTGCCCTACCTGGGACCGGTCAGCCACCTGGAGACCGTGCTGCGGAAGTTCGACGTCCACCGGGTGGTGGTCGCGTTCGGGCGGGTGCGCGAGGCTGACTGGGTGAGCATCATGCGGACCGCCGTGGTCAACGACGTCGAGATCCACGTGGTACCTCGCTTCTTCGACATCGGCATGAGCCCGGCTGGGTCCGGGAGTGATCAGATCTGGGGGATCCCGCTGCATCGCGTGCGCCGCTCGGTGCTCCACAGCGCCGCCTGGCGGGCCAAGCGAGGCTTCGATGTGGTCCTGGCGGGCGTCACACTCCTCCTGAGCGCGCCGCTGCTGGGGCTGATCGCGGTCGCCGTCCGCCTGAGCAGTCCTGGCCCGATCCTCTTCCGTCAGTCCCGGATCGGCCAGGACGGTCGCCAGTTCGACCTGCTGAAGTTCCGCAGCATGCGAGCCGACCACGACGGCGCCTCCTCGTGGACGGCCACCCCCGAGCATCAGACGGCCATCGGCCGTTGGCTGCGGCGGACCAGCCTCGACGAGCTGCCGCAGCTGTGGAACGTCATCCGCGGCGACATGTCCCTGGTCGGTCCGCGCCCTGAACGGCCCCTGTTCGCCGAGCGGTTCAGCGCCGACATCGCCGGCTACCGCGACCGGCACCGGCTGCCGGCCGGCCTCACCGGCTGGGCCCAGGTGCACGGCCTCCGCGGTGACGACACGTCGCTGACGGAGCGAGCCCGGTTCGACAACGTCTACATCGAGGGCTGGACGCTCTGGCTGGACATCGTGATCCTGCTGCGCACGGTCGGGGCCGTCATCCGCATGGCCGTCGGCATGCCGCGACACCGCCGGGACGGCCCAGTCCTCCAAGGGCTGGCCACGGCCGACCGGTGGGCCGACGAGACCGTGACCCCCCGGCTGCACGAGGCGAGGAACAACCATGGCGGCTAGCGCCCGGCACCTCGGCTCGAGCGGCCCGGTCGTCGTCTTCTCCTCCGACCCGTCGCTGGTCACGGCCTTGCAGGCGATGCTCGGGCCCTCACGGGCGGTCCTCCGGCTGGTCCAGGCTCCCGGCGGTGCCGACTGGCCGGGCGGCAGCTCGGTCACGGTGGTCCTCGACGTCGTCCCCGAGTCGCGGCGCTCGGCCTACGACGAGGTTCGCCGGCGCCACCGCGGGCGGGTGGTGCTCATCGTGGAGGCCGGCGAGCGGGCGGACAGTCTCCCGCCCGACGGCGCGCGGTTCACGATCACCCGGCCGTTCGCGATCGGCGAGCTGCTCGACGCCCTCGCCGTGCCGTTGCCGCAGGAGGCGGTGCCCGTCTCCTCCGTGGACGGCGCCCAGGACCTGACCGGGCTGCGGGACCGCCTCGGAGCCTGGACGGATCGCCTCGGCGCCTGGGCGGATCCCCTCCATGTGTGGGCGGACCGCGTGTGGGCGGACCGCCTGGCCCGGCGGCCGACCTTGACCCTGCTT
>JASLBL010000125.1 GCA_030146615.1 Actinomycetes bacterium | reverse complement strand
AGCCGCGCTAAACGGCTGGCGGGCGCTGCCACGGGGAGCGGCTGGGCTGGCGCCAGACCGCCCCCACGTTCGTCCGGTGACAGAGCGGTTCTACCCGGGCCTGCAGGACCCTCCTCCAGGCCATGACGGCCGTAACGCCAGCGGCGGGCGATAGCTGGAAAGCTCCTTGTCCGACCAGCTTGCGGCAGCTGCCGACCGCCATCCCGGGTGAGGTTGTCGACGACCTAGTCCTGACCGTCAGCCAGGCCGTGACCAACGCCATCCTGTCGGTTCTTGCAACCTCCAGCCGGTCAAGGTGGCTGTCGGGATGCAAGGCGGCTAGATCGAGGCCACCAACTGCGACCGGGCCGCCCCGCGTCCCACACCGCTCCCCGCCAGGGTGCGCCTGCGGGGCCCTCACATAGTTGTTCACGCATGACACGCTGCCGCCCACCCGATCCAAGACAAGAGAAGCAGGTATGCGCGTCTGCGATCCCCCTAGACTGACGCAGGCGCAAGCGTCATGGCGCCAGCAGGGAGGTCCTGTGTCCGAGAGCCTTTGGACTCCAGCGGCCGTGCGACGTCTGCTCCTCGACCACGTCCGGTCGCTGCCACCCCGACCGGTACCGCTGCCCCAGGCGTCCGGCCTGGTGTTGGCCGAAGACCTGGGCGCGCCGGCCGACCTGCCGCGGTTCGCCAGTTCGGCCATGGACGGGTTCGCCCTGCGGGCGGCCGACACGGCACCGGCACCTGTGCGGCTACAGGTTCTCGGGCGTGCTCTGGCCGGCCGGCCCTTTCCGGGTGAGATCGCGCCCGGGGCGGCGATCGCGATCGCGACGGGGGCTGCCATGCCGACCGGCGCGGACGCGGTCGTCCCGGTCGAGATGGCGAAGATCGACGGTGGGACGGTGGTCATCGACCGGGCCGTCGAGCCGGGGCGGCATGTCCGCGCCGCCGGTGAAGACCTCGTTGCCGGCGCGCTGGTCCTGTCGGCTGGCACGATCCTCGGTCCGGGCCAACTGGCGGCGGTCGCTGCCATGGGCCGAGGTCATCTCATCGCCCACCCTCGCCCGATCGTGAGCGTCGTGCCTACCGGCGACGAGGTCCGCCCACCGGGCGCCGCGCTCGGGCCGGGTCAGGTCCACGACGCCGTTTCGGCGCCGCTGGGTGCGCTGCTTGCCGAACTCGGCGCGGTCACCGACGTCCGCCCGGTGGCGCCCGACGACCAGGCCGCCTTGGTCGAGGCGGTCCACGCGGCGGCGCGCACGGCCGACCTCGTCCTCACCATCGGTGGAGTCTCGGTGGGCGAGCGCGACCTGGTACGGCAGCTTGGCGGCACGATCGACCTCGTGCCGATCCAGGTCGCGCTGCGCCCGGGTCGCCCGTTCGCGTTCGGGCGGGTCGCCGGGGTCCCCCTGTGCGGCCTGCCCGGCAACCCGGCGGCGGCCCTGGCCAGCTTCGAGGAACTTATCCGTCCCGTCGTCCTCGCCCTGCAGGGCAGGCCCCCGTCACTTCGTCCCACTCTGCGGGCCACGCTGACCGCGCCGATCAAGCTCCGGCCCGGCCGGCTCCAACTGGTCCACTGCCGCATCTGGTGGGAGGCCGGCCACCTGCGAGCCCAGCCGCTCGTCGGTCACGGCACCTCGAGCTTCTCCGCCATGGCCGCCGGCAACGCCCTCGCCGTGATCCCCGCCGACGCCACCGACGCGCCAGCCGGAGCAGAGGTCGCCGTCCGACCGCTGACCGAGCCGCCCCCGGTCCAAGCCGACCCTCCACCGCCATGAGGATCCGATCCGCCGGACCACCAACCTCGCAGCCGAGAAGGCCATCTCCAGCATGCGATACTCGACCTCGAAGACCGCCGAGTGCGGCCAGCTGATCCGCTGCCCGCGGGTCGCCGGCCGGGAGGCGTAACCAGCGATGCAGGGAACCGCACCGACAGGAGGGGTGGGCGGGGCAGGGGCGGTGACTCCTCCGTCGGACCCAAAGACGGTCAAGGTCGGTGTCCTCCTCGTCCGGCGACCGGCCGAACTCGGCGAATGGCTCGCCGACGCGGCGGCCTACGAGGCCGCCGGCGCCGATGCGCTCTGGGTCGACCCCGCACCCGAGTCGAACCTTGATCCCCTTGCGCTGCTGGCGGCGCTGGCGGCCCTCACCTCCCGAGCGCTGTTGGTCGCGACACCACCGGCCTCCGAGTACGCATCCGAGGCCCTTGGCCGTACCTTGGCCACGATCGGGCGTCTCAGCCACGGCCGCCTTGCGCTCGCCGCCGAGCCGGGGAGGCTCGAGGAGCTCACCAGCCTCGCGCCCGGTTCCGCCGCCTTCCGGCGCCTGCCTGGGGAGCCGGCGGCCTTCGAGCTCCTGCGTGAGGCGGATACGGCCGAGCGCTGGGTCCCGACCCCGCCACCAGAGGGTCGCGCGGCCTGGCGGACGGCCATGGCCGACGCCGTCACGAGCAGTGCCGGCGGGCTGCTGGTCCCGGCCGGGCCGCGGCTGCTGGACATCCTGCGCAATCCGAAGGACCCGGACGACCGCCGTGACCTCCAGCTCGCCCAGGGTTGAGCGAAATCGCTCGGACTGTTGACGTCCCGCTGCAGAGGTTTGAAAATCCTCGAAGCTGGCGGTTAACGGCATACGCGCGAATCAAGGCAAGCAACGCAAGTGACGCCACGACGTGATGGGGCCAGGGAGGCCGACCATGGAGGTCACACGGCGCCAGTTCCTGAAGGCGGGCGCGGTAAGCGCCGGAACGATCGGAGCCTCGGTCCTCGGCTTCGACGTCGCACAGGCCAAGCAGGTGCAGCAGCTCCTGCGCATCGAGGGGGCCACCGTCTCCCGCTCCGTCTGCCCGTACTGCGCCGTCGGGTGCGCGCTCCTCGCGTACACCAGGAAAGATGCCGAGGGCAAGGTCGAGCTGCTGCAGATCGAGGGTGACCCGGACAGCCCGGTCAACGAGGGGCGCCTCTGCCCGAAGGGCGCGACCGCACTGGAACTCGCCGTCTCCCGCCGGCGTGTCCCCGGCCCGCTGTACCGGGCGTCGGGGGCGAGCGAGTGGCAGCAGATCTCCTGGGACGACGCGCTCGACAAGCTGGCCCAGCGGATCAAGGCCTCGCGGGACCGCACGTTCGTCCCCATGGACGCCGACGGCCACGTGGTGAACCGCACCGAGGGCATCGCCTTCGCTGGCGGGGCCGCGTTCAGCTCCGAGGAAGGCTACTTCGCCACCAAGCTGCTGCGGGCCATCGGCATCGTCTACATGGAGCAACAGGCCCGGGTTTGACACGGCCCCACGGTGACCAGTTTGGCCGCCACGTTTGGTAGAGGGGCAATGACGAACCACTGGCGTGACATCCGGCACGCCGATCTCATGCTGATCAACGGGGCCAACCCCGCCGAGGCGCATCCGGTCGGGTTCCAGTGGATGATGAAGGCGAAGCTGGAGCGCGGCGCCAAGATGATCCACGCCGACCCGCGCTTCACCCGCACCTCCGCCGTCGCCGACATCCACCTGCGGATCCGGACCGGGTCGGACGTCGCCTACTTCGGCGGGCTGATCAACTACGTCCTCGAGAACGAGCTCTACCACAAGGAATATGTGGCCTGGGCGACCAACGCCGCCCTGGTGGTCAAGGAGGGCTACGAGTTCAAGGACGGCCTCTTCAACGGTTACGACCCGGAGACACGCACGTACGACCCCGCGGCTTGGGCGTACGAGGCGGCTGGGTCGAAGCAGCGCACCGAGCGCGAGACGAAGAGACGCCCGCTCGCCCACGGACCTGGGCCGACCGGCGGGTTCGCCCGCGTCGACATCGACCACCCGCGCTCAGTCTTCAACCTCCTGCGCAAGCACTACTCCCGGTACACGCCGGAGATGGTCGAGCGGATCACCGGCATCCCCCGCGACCAGTTCCTCGAGGTGGCCAAGCTGGTCGGCGAGATGGGCCGGCCGGACAAGGTGATGACGATCATCTACGCCGTCGGCCTCACCCACCACACCACCGGCGTGCAGCTCATCCGCTCCGGGGCGGTGCTCCAGCTGCTGCTGGGCAACATGGGACGTCCCGGAGGCGGCATGAACGCCGAGCGGGGCCACGCCAACATCCAGGGCAACACCGACCACGCGATCTCCTGGGAGATCCTGCCCGGCTACCTGCGGATCCCCGCGCCCGGCCAGCGCAACCTGGACGACTACGTAGAGCAGAGCGCGAGCAAGCAGGTGCTGCCCGAGTCCATCAACTTCTTCGGCACCAACTACCGCAAGTTCATGGTGAGCCTGCTCAAGGCCTGGTACGGGGACGCGGCGACCAAGAAAAACGAGTTCGCCTTCCACCACCTCCCCAAGCCGGCCGGGAACGCGTCCTGGATCTCGATCTTCGACCAGGCGCTCCAGGGCAAGATGGAGGGGCTGATGCTGTCGGGGATGACGGCGACCAGCATCGGGCCCGACTCCAACCAGGTGCTGCACGCCCTCTCCAACCTCAAGTGGCTGGTCGTCATGGACGCCTTCCAGACCACGAGCTCGGAGTTCTGGCGCGCCCCCGGCACCGACCCGGCGACGGTCCAGACCGAGGTGTTCATGCTGCCGGCCACCCACTGGATCGAGAAGGACGGCTCGTTCACCAACAGCGGCCGCTGGGCCCAGTGGAAGGACCAGGTCCTGCCCCCGGAGGGCGAGGCCCGCCACGACCACTGGATCATGGCCGAGCTGTTCCAGCGGGTGCGCGACCTGTACCGCCGGCAGGGAGGGAAGTACCCGGCGCCGCTGCTGGAGCTGTCCATGCCGTACCGGAACCCGGTCAAGCCCGAGCTGGACGAGATCGCCCAGGAGATCAACGGCCGGAACCTTCGCACCGGCAAGCGGCTGGAGACCTTCGCCGACCTCAAGGACGACGGCACCACCACCGCCGGCGACTGGATCTACACCGGCCACTACCCGGAGAGCGGCAACCTGGCCAAGCGCCGCGACGGCGTCCAGGACCCCGCGCGCAACGACCCGACCGGCATGGGCTTCTACCACAACTGGGGCTGGAGCTGGCCGCTCAACCGGCGTGTGCTCTACAACCGGGCCTCGGCCGACCCCAAGGGCCGCCCGTGGGATCCGGAGCGGGCGGGGATCCGCTGGGACGCCGCCGCCGGCAAGTGGGTGGGCGACGTGCCCGACTACCCGCCCGACGCCGACCCGCGTGACCCCAAGGCCCCGCTGCCGTTCATCATGACCGGGGAGGGGACGGGGCGGCTGTTCAGCAGCTCGGTGGCGGATGGGCCGTTCCCCGAGCATTACGAGCCGATCGAGTCCCCGGTCGACAACCCCCTGCACCCCGAGGTCTCGGCGACGCCCGTGGCCTACCTCTACGACCAGGCGGCCGGCCGGCCCAACCGGTTCGGCACCCGGGACGAGTATCCGTACGTGGCCACCAGCTACCGGCTCACCGAGCACGAGCACTACATCACCCAGCAGGTCGAGCAGCTGGTCCAGCTGCAACCGGAGGCGTTCGTCGAGGTGCCCGCCGAGCTCGCCAGCGAGAAGGGCATCGCCAACGGCGACCTGGTCCGGGTCTCCTCGAAGCGGGGCAAGCTCGAAGTCCGGGCGGTGGTGACCGGCCGCCTCGGCCCGCTCCAGATCGACGGCAAGAAGGTCTACCAGATCGGCATCCCCATCCACTGGGGCTTCGTCGGCATCAAGACCGGCCAGCACTGGCTCGCCAACGCGCTCACGCCGTTCGTCGGCGACGCCAGCGCGCGCACCCCCGAGTTCAAGGCGTTCCTCGTGAACATCGAGAAGCTCTGATGACCGCAGCCGGCGCGACCGCGACCAGTCCGTGGACGCCCCAGCGCCGACGGGCCGAGGCCCTGCGCGCCCGGCACCCCTTCGCGGCGGAGGTGCTCGCCCTCTACGTCGCCCTGCTCGACGTCTGGGACGAGGCATGGGACGCCGCCCACCGGGAGCGGCCGGAGCCTCCGGCGCTGGCCGACTGGGCCGCCGGGCGCGTGCTCCCGCGGGTCGTGGAGGCGACGGCGAAGGCCGGCCCGGAACCGCTGGCCGGCGCCACCCGTGGGCTCCTCGAAGCCGGCGTCACCTCCGAGCCGCTGGCCGCCTGGCTCGCCGGCGACGAGCTCGCGCCGGTCGAGCGCTACCTGGCCCGCGCCACCCTGCGGGGGCCGTTGCAAGCGCTCGACGCCGACGCCGCCTGCGCCCGGGACCCGTCGCCCAGGGGCGGCCGGCACTGTCCGCGCTGCGGCGGTCCGCCGCAGCTCAGCTACCGCGCCCACTCCGACGACGGGCTGGTGAGCGAGCACCGGCACCTGACCTGCGCCCGCTGCGGGACGGGCTGGCGCTACTCCGGCAGCGCCTGCGCCTCGTGCGGGGAGACCAAGGCCACCCGGCGCACCATCTACGCCGAGCGGCGCGAGTCGCCCGTAGTGGGGCGCGGCGATCCCGCGGCACCCGCGCGGCCCGACGGCCCGATGTTCCCACACGTCCGCATCGAGGGCTGTCACAGCTGCAAGCGCTACCTGATCGACGTCGACGTGGGCCGCGACGCCCGAGCCGTGCCCGAGGTGGACGAGCTGGCGGCGCTGCCGCTGGACCTCCACGCGGCCGAGCTGGGCCTTTCCAAGATCACACCCAACCTGATGGGGTTCTGAGATGGCCGAGATCGTGCCTGGCCAGGCCTACGGGTTCTTCACCGACACCAGCGTCTGCATCGGCTGCAAGGCCTGCGAGGTGGCCTGCAAGCAGTGGAACATGCTTTCGGGTCACGAGCCGTCGTTCCTCGACGGCTACGACAACACCGGGCAGCTGGACTCGCAGAACTGGCGCTATGTGCAGATGATCGACAACGTGCCGGACGTGACGCTGGGTACCGGCCAGGGCAAGGCCTGGCTGATGATGTCCGACGTCTGCAAGCACTGCCAGCATGCCAGCTGCATGGACGTCTGCCCGACCGGGGCGATCATCCGCACCGAGTTCGACACCGTCTTCATCCAGCCGGACGTCTGCAACGGCTGCCGCAACTGCATCTCGGCGTGCCCGTACAGCGTGATCGGCATGGACGAGGAGACCCACGTCGCCCGCAAGTGCACGCTGTGCTACGACCGGCTCCAGGGCGGGATGGAGCCGGCCTGCGCCAAGGCCTGCCCGACCCAGTCGATCCAGTTCGGCCCCCTCGACGAACTGCAGCAGCGGGCCGACAAGCGCCTGGCCGACCTCCACTCGCAGGGAGTGGTCGAGGCGAACCTGTACGGGCGGGACCAGGAGGTCTACGGCGGGCTCAACGCGTTCTTCCTGCTCATGGACAAGCCGGAGGCCTACCGGCTGCCCAACGCGGCCAATGCGACGCTGCCGGGCCGCAACAACGCGGGTGGCTGGCTCACCGGCGCGGTCACCGCGGTGTTGGGCGTGCTCGCCGGGTTGATCGCCCTGCGCCGGCGACAGGTATCACCCCAGGAGCCACCGGCCGAGGAGGCGCCGCCAAAGGCCGAGGCGGGTGAGGCATGACCCTCGTGGCCCAGGCCCAGCATTTCGTCCGCTCGCCGGACTGGACCTGGTACATCGTGCCCTACTTCTTCCTGGCCGGCCTGGCCGGCGGCTCCTACTTCATCGCCACGCTGCTTCGACTCTGGGGTGAACGCGCCGACGAGCCGGCGGCGCGGCTCGGCTACTACGCCGCCTTCCTGACCTTCCTGCCGTGCCCCATCCTGCTGACGCTCGACCTCACCCAGCCGCTGCGCTTCTGGCACATGCTGTGGAACACCACGCCGGGCTCGCAGGGCTTCAACTTCAAATCCGGGTCGCCGATGTCGGTCGGCTCGTGGGCGCTGGTGGCCTTCGGTCTCTTCGCGACGGTGTCGTTCCTCGAGGTGCTGGCACGGGACCGGAAGATCCGCCGCCCGCTCGCCGGCCGGGCGGTGCGGCTGCTGGGCGGTGCGGCGGGCAAATTGTGGATCGCCGTCGGAGCGGTCCTGGGCCTCTTCATCGCCGGATACACCGGCGTGCTCCTGGCCGTCTCCAACCAGCCGGTATGGAGCGACACGTGGGCGCTCGGCGGGCTCTTCCTCGCCTCCGGGCTCGCCGGCTCGGCAGCGCTGCTCCTCCTGCTCGTCCGCTATCGGGCGGATGCGGGGGCCAGCGCCGGCATGCTGGAGCTCTCCGAGCGCCTCTTCACGCTCCTCGAACTCGCGCTGCTGGTGGTCTTCGTGCTCACCCTCGTCCCGCACGGCGCGCTGGACGACGCCTTCGGCTTCCCCTGGATCCTGCTGTGGCTGGTGGCATTCGCGGGAATGGTGCCCGGGCTTCGCGGGCTCTTCACCGCCCGGCTCGCCGTCACCGCTGATGGGACCGTGGTCGCCCAACCGCTGCTCGCCTCGGTGAGCGCACCCGGGTTGGTCCTGATCGGCGTGCTGGCCTTGCGCGCCGCGGTGATCCTCAGCGCCCAGTTGTGAGCGGCGAGGAATTCGGAGCCCTTAGAGAACGCATACCAGCAGGCGGATTGAACGCCTACCTTTGGCCTCGACGGTCGGACGCGACCTGCAGAAATGCCGGTCCGCACAGCGGTTCCCTGCATTTAGCTGATCAGGAACTCTTACCTGGTTACCGTTCCTTGTCATGGAAAGGGGCCTGATAAATGGCGTGGTTCGGTCGATCACCTCGGTCGCGTCGGCCGGTAGACCAGTTCCGGGCTGCAGGCGCCATCTCGCCCTCAGATGGACGCGCTGGATGGGAGATGTCGTGGTCCTGCGGTGAGGGGCCACGTGCAGCTTGGTCGGCGACCTTCGCGGTGACCGCGCATCCGCCTTGTGGTCCGGACACGGACGTTGGTGCTGGGTACGCCGCCGGAGCTGGCGTCGGGTACGGTCCCGCGCCGGATCGACCCCGACCGCCACTGGCAGCGTCCCACAAGTGATCTGGCGGTGGCCAAGTCGGTACCGCGGTTGAATAATTGGCACATGTCCCTCGCGGGCGATGATCCGCGCCCGGCTGCGGATCACGAGCATGGTTCGGAGCTGTCGGAGACGCAGCTCAGAGTCCGCGCGCTTGAGAGCATCTTGGTGGAGAAGGGCTATGTCGATCCGGCCGCGCTGGACGTGCTGATCGAGACCTATGAGACCAAGGTTGGCCCCCACAACGGCGCGCGCGTGGTCGCCAAGGCCTGGGCTGATCCCGGCTTCCGGCGGTGGCTGTTGACCAACGGCAGTGCGGCGATCGCCTCGCTCGGCTATACCGGCCGCCAGGGTGAGACCATGGTGGCGCTGGAGAACACCTCCAGCGTGCACAACCTGGTCGTCTGCTCGTTGTGCTCCTGCTATCCGTGGCCGGTGCTGGGGCTGCCGCCGGTTTGGTATAAGTCGGCGCCCTACCGCTCACGCGCAGTTGCCAATCCGCGTGGTGTGCTCCACGACTTCGGGTTGGAGCTCCCGCCGGACACCGAGATCCGCGTGTGGGATTCCACAGCGGAGGTGCGCTATCTGGTCGTGCCGATGCGTCCTGTCGGCACCGACGGCTGGAGCCAGGAGGAGCTCGCCCGTCTGGTCACGCGTGACTCGATGATCGGGGTTGGCTTGCCCAAGCGCCCTCAGGACGTGAGTTGATGAACGGGGCGCAGGACATGGGCGGCGTACACGGTTTCGGCGCGGTGATGCCCGAGCCGGACGAGCCGGTGTTCCATGCCAACTGGGAGCGGCGCGTTCTGGCGCTGACGCTCGCGATGGCCGCCACCGGCGAATGGACCCCGGATGCCGCGCGCTTTGCGCGCGAGAACCGCCCCCCAGCGGAGTACCTCTCCAAGAGCTATTACGAGATCTGGCTTGCTGGGCTTGAGCAACTGCTGGTGGAGCACGGATTGGTTACACCCGATGAGCTCAGGGCGGGTCGATCGCTGCAGCCGGCAAAGGCGGTGAAGCGGACCCTGGCTGCCAGGGACACCGCCGGTTGGCTCGAGAGTGGCCGGCCGACGAATCGGGAGGCTCCTCGCCCGGCCCGCTTCAAGGTCGGGGACCGGGTTCGGGCGAACAACATGCATCCGGTGACCCATACGCGATTGCCCCGCTATGTCCGCGGTCGCATCGGGACCATCACAGGCACCCACGGCTACCACGTCTTTCCCGACACCAACGCGCACGGACACGGCGAGGACCCGCAGTGGCTGTACACGGTGTCCTTCGAGGGGCGGGAGCTCTGGGGCGCCGAGGGCGATCCTACGGTCACGGTGGCAGTGGACGCGTTCGAGCCGTATCTGGAGCCCGCGCGGTGACGTCCAGTGAACGCACGCCCGCACCGGGCGCACCCGAAGCCATCCCCGACATTCCCTCCGACTCCGCGGGGCCGGTGTTCCGCGAGCCGTGGGAGGCACAGGCGTTCGCCATCACCCTGGCGCTGCACCGACGTGGCCTGTTCAGCTGGACCGAATGGTCCACCATGCTCGCGGCCGAGATCAGCCAGGCGCAAGCTGCCGGCGACCCCGATACGGGGCAGTCCTATTACCGCCATTGGCTGGCGGCGTTGGAGCGCCTGGTCGCCGACAAGCGCCTGAGCGACCAGGCCGCGCTCGCGCGCTACCGCGACGCCTGGAAGCGCGCCGCCGATCGTACGCCCCACGGCATCCCAATCGAACTCGAGCCACAGGACTTCGGCTAGGAGCCTACTGAACGGGCGGTTGGATCGCCCGCTTCGCCAGGTGGCCGACTCGAGTTCCGACCCCTCATAGCCGGTAAAGCCGGGTCGCGTTCCCGGCCAGCACGAGCCCGGCGAACTCCACTGCAGCGGCCCGGTCGAGCCGCCCGGCGTTCACCTCCGGCTCGAGCGCCTCGGCCAGCGCCCGCCGCCAGATAATCGCTGCCCACCAGTGCATCTCCGGATAGGAGTAGCCGTCGCTCGCCGCCAGCAGCTTGGTCACCGGGCAGAGCGCGAGCGCCTCGGCGACCAGACGGCTTGCGGCCGGCTCAGCGAGCGGGATCGCCAGCGACAGGTCCATCCACACCTGCGGGTAGAGTGCGGCGAGGTAGGCGGCCTGCCGAACGAACGGGTAGCAGTGGAGCAGGACGATATGGCAGCCCTCGGTCCGGGGGTCGCCCAGCAGCTCCCGCAGCAGCGTGGGGTCGGTCTCGGGCAGATGCAGGTCGGCGTCGCCGAAGCCGGTGTGGAACTGCACGGGCACCTCCAGCTCGGCGGCCAGCTCGGCGGCCCGCCACACAGCAAACGCGGTCAGGACTGGATCGTCCAGCCGCGTCCCCTGGGCGCGCGGGTCGGCCTCGCGCAGCGCGTGCCGGACCTCGGCCGGGCCCGGTCGGCGCAACGCGAGGCCGACCCGGTAGGCAAGGACGGACTTGAGCGCTACCGCGCCTCCGGCCAGCTCGCGGCGAAGCCCGGCCTCGAGCGCCTCGCCGAAGCCCTCCGGCGACAGGGTCGACCGTCCGCCGGAGCGGATGATCGCCTCGGCGACCGACTCCACCCGCACGACCTCGCGAACCGGCCGCCCGGCGACGTCGCGCAGCGCCGCCAACGAGAGTACCTCGGCCCCACCGAACCCGGTGTCGACCAGCAGCGTGGAGATGCCTGCGCCGTCCAGCAGCCGACGCAGGTAGCCGACGGCGTCGGCACCGGTGAGCTCGTCGCGGCGTGCGCGTAGCCGGGCCTCGAGCTTGCTGTCGGCGGGCCCGGTGTGCGGCAGGTCCAGCTGGGCGGCGAGCATCATCAGGAACCGGTGGAAGCCAAGGAGGTTCGGCACGCCGTCGGCGAGGACGGCTGGCGAGTGGCTGGTGGTGAAGCACCGTCGCCATGCCGGCCCGCCGGAGAGGCTGGCCCAGTCGTCCTGCAGGCTGTGGCAATGGTGATCGACCAGGGGCAGGCGGGCGAGGTCCTCGGTCAGGGCGCCTGCTTGGACGCCCGGTCGAGCCTGGCTCACCTCGTCGCCCCGTTCGTTGCGGCAGCGGGGCGTTCCACTGGCGCTCTCCGCCGAACGGCCTCCAGCTCCTCGATCCGCCCCTGGGCGCGCTGCCCGCCGCGTGCCACGAGCGCGGCGACGAGCGCCTCGATCAGCGCGATGCCGGGCATGATCGAGTCGAACGGTGAGACCGTCTCGACCGGGAAGGGGAGGACGTGCGTGGCGACGTCCGCGGCAGGCGAGAGCCATCGGTCGGTCACCAGCACTACGCAGATTCCGCGCTCGGCCGCCTGCTGCGCGAGCCGGACGGTGTCGTCCTGATACCTGCGGACGTCAAACACGATGAGCACGTCCCGCCGTCCCAGGTCGATCAGCTCGTCCTCGCGCGGCAGCGGGCCGAGCCCGAGATGGCGCACATCAGGCCGTAGCTGGTGCAGCCGGGTGAACAGGTAGAAGGAGGCAGCCTGGCTGATCCGGCCTCCGGTGCAGCCGACGCGGCGTCGCCGGTCGGCGAGGAGACTCACGATCGCGTCGAACTCGGCCGGCGCGATGGCTGTTGTGTCGTCGAGCAGGCGGTGGAGGTCACCGAAGACCGCGCCGAGCAGATCCTGGTCTGGCGGTGCGCCCTGCTCGCGGTAGCGGGCAAGCGGGGAGCTCGCCCGCGCCTGGATCTCCTCCCGCAGCGCCTCCTGGAACTGCCGGTAGCCGTCGAAGCGCAGCTTGGTGACGAAACGGGTGACGGTGGGGGCACTCACCTTGGCCCGCTCGGCGAGGCGGCTCACGCTCTCCAGGCCGGCGATCGGGTAGGCGGCCAACAGCGCCCGCGCGACCCTGCGCTCTGCAGTGGTCAGCTCGCCGATCAGCCGCCGGGTGCGCTCGCGCACGGTCATCCCGACTGCCTCATCCATGTAACGACTGTTTCAGATCGAGGGAGAGAATGGAATCCTGTAGCGACCTTGACGAAGCCGGGCTGGCTGTCTAGCGTCGCCGAGAGGGCAGGCAAGGGCAGGGCATGGGTCGAGGGTGGTGGGTGAGCGATGGCTCTGAGTGACATCAGCGTCGGCAAGGTCGGCTTCGTCGAGCGGCACGGCCTCTGGAACGACGAGCAGAAGGAGGCGGCGAGGCGGGCTCGGGCGCAGATCGAGGAGCAGGAGCTGCGCACCGTCCGAGTCGCCTGGGGCGACCAGCACGGGGTGGTGCGGGGCAAGAACGTGATGGCCCACGACTTCCTGGTCGCCCTGCGCAATGGGGTGGACTTCCAGACCGCCACGCTCTTCTTCGACACCACCAACAACATGATCGCGCCGATGTTCAGCTCGACTGGGGGGCTCGGCGTGACCGAGCTGGCGGGCGGCCCCGACGCCATCCTCGTGCCCGACCCGAGCACCTTCCGGCTGCTGCCGTGGTCGCCCAAGACCGGCTGGGTGCTCTCCGACATGTACCTGTCCAACGGCACTCGGGTGCCGTTCGACACCCGCGGCGTGCTGCGCGACCAGCTCGAGGGGCTCGAGCGGGAGGGGCTGTCGTATGTCTCCGGGCTCGAGGTCGAGTTCTACATCGCCAAGCTCGAGGACCCGATGCTCAAGCCCGAGCAGTGCACCTGGCCGCCGGAGGCGCCGCGGGTCAGCGCCCTCGCGCACGGGTTCCAGTACCTGACCGAGCACCGCACCGACGAGATCGACGAGATTCTGCAGGTCCTGCAGCAGCACCTGACCCAGCTGGGCCTCCCGCTGCGGACCATCGAGGACGAATGGGGCCCCGGCCAGTGCGAGTTCACCTTCGACCCCTGCGAGGGGCTCGAGTCGGCCGACAACATGCTGCTGTTCCGCACCGCGGTCAAGCAGATCTGCCGCCGGCACGGGCTGCATGCCACATTCATGACCCGGCCCGGCCTGCCCAACTTCTTCGCCAGCGGTTGGCACCTGCACGAGTCCCTGCGGGACACCGCCGGCGGGCGCAACGCCTTCACCAACCGGGAGGACGACGGGCAGGCGCTGTCCGAGCTCGGCCGGCACTTCGTCGGCGGGCTGCTCAGGCACGCCGACGCCTCCTCGGTATTCACCACGCCGACGATCAACGGCTACAAGCGCTTCCGGCCCTACTCCTTCGCGCCCGACCGCGTCACCTGGGCGCTGGAGAACCGCGCCGCGTTCATCCGCGTCATCGGCGAGCCGGGCGACGAGGCAGCCCACATCGAGAACCGCGCCGGCGAGCCCTGCGCCAACCCCTACCTCTACATGGCCTCGCAGCTGGTCGCCGGGATGGACGGGGTACGCAACCAGCTTGACCCCGGCCCGATGCAGGAATCGCCGTACGAGTCCGACGCCCGCAAGCTGCCGCGCAGCCTGATGGACTCCGTCGCCGCCCTGAACGACAGCGACCTGTTCCGCAAGGAGCTCGGCAGCCAGTTCGTCGACTACATGATCGCCCTGAAGGAGGGCGAGATCGGGCGCTTCCTGCAGCACGTGACCGACTGGGAGCACCAGGAGTACTTCGAGATCTTCTGATTGACCCGCGCTCGAGCCGGGCGAGGCGAGGAGGTCGAAAGCGATGAGTTGGCGCGGGCAGAAGATCGGCGGCATGACCCCGCGGGAGAGGAACGAGTTCCTGGCCGGCCCCTGGCTGGCGCGCCTGGCGGTGCTGAAGCCGGACGGCTGGCCATATGTCATACCCTGCTGGTACCACTGGGACGGCGTGGCGTTCTACGTGGTGCCGCGCGCCCGCTCCATGTGGGCCCACTACATGGCGCGCGACCCGCGGGTGTGCCTGGTGGTCGACGAGCCGGACCCGCCGATCCGCAAGGTCGTCTGCGAGGGCACCGCGATGGCGGTCGAGGTGGCCGTCGGGCCGTATCTGGAGAACGGCGAGAAGTCGCTCTGGAACCTGATCGGCGAGCGCTACACCGGTCCGCGCTACCTGGGCGAGCGGGCGGCGGAGTACCGCGGCTCGGTCAACAAGGAGCCCTGCTGGACGTTCAAAATTGTCCCCCGGAAGCTCACCACCTGGCAGGGATTCGACTGGCACCCCCGCTACAAGCACCCGGAACTCAACGAGGATCAGGCCGGGACACCAGGCGGCGAGGGTTGAGCCGCGAGCCCGCGCCACCGCTGATTGGGGTCACGACTCGGCTGCGCACCGTGCCCACATCCTACGGGGACCAGCCGCTGCACACGATCAGCCGGCTGTACTCGGATGCGGTGATCGAGCAGGCCGGTATCCCGGTCCTGCTGCCGCCGCAGGGCGAGGCCGACGTCGGCCCCTTGCTCGATCGGCTCGACGGCGTGGTCCTGGCTGGCGGCGGCGACATGGTCCCCGCGCTCCATGGACGCGAGGACCACCCCACCCTGTACGACCTGGACGAGGAGCGCGACCGCTTCGAGTTGCGGGTCGTGCTCCAGGCGCGACGGCGACGGCTGCCGCTCCTGGCGATCTGCCGTGGCATGCAGGTTCTCAATGTGGCCTTCGGCGGTGACCTGCTGCTCGACATCCCCAGCGAGGTCGGGACCTCGGTCGGGCATCGAGCCGGTGTGGTTGGCGAGGTCGCGGCCCACCCGGTGCGGCTGGATCCGGGATCTCGGCTGGCGCGCCTGCTCGGGACCGTCGCGCTGTCGGTCAACTCCCACCACCATCAGGGGCTGCGCTCCATCCCTGCGGGGTTGCGCGCGGTCGCCTTGGCCGAGGACGGCGTAGTCGAGGCCGTAGAACCCGAGGATGAGGCCTGGCCATGCTGGGGAGTGCAGTGGCATCCCGAGTACCGCCAGCCGGACAACGCGGCTGCGCGCCGACCCTTCGAGGCACTCGTGCTGGCGGCGGCCCGGCAGGCCGAGCGGGCGGCATAGCCGGGAGAGGAGCACGAGTGCTGGCGGACCTAACCGGACGCAGGGCGCTGGTGACCGGCGCCGGCGCGGGGATCGGCCGCGTGATCGCGCGGACCCTGGCGGCCCAGCACGCCGAGGTCGCCGTCACCGACGTCGACGAGGGTGCGGCCCGGACGATCGCCGACGAGATCGGCGGCAAGGCGCTGGCCCTGCGCCTGGACGTGACCGATCCGGTGTCGGTCCAGGCGGCCGTGGCGGAGCTGCTGGACCGGTGGGGCGCGATCGAGATCCTGGTCAACAACGTTGGCGTGACGGCGGACCCGCTGCGCGAGGTCCCCGGCGACCGCGAGGAGGACTGGGATCGGACCTTCGCGATCAACGTGAAGGGGACCGTGCGCTGCTGTGAGGCGGTCATTCCGGCGATGCGGGAGCGGCGTTACGGCAAGATCGTCAACATCGCCTCGATGGCTGGGCACGCGGCCCGTCGGACCGGTGGCGCCTATGCGGCCAGCAAGGCCGCCGTCCTGCGCTACACCAAGGGCTTGGCCGTCCGGCTCGCCCCCGACAACATCAACGTCAACGCCGTCTGCCCGGGCGCGCTGTGGACCCGGTTCGCGCAGATGGACATGGCGGCGACCCAGCGTCACGATCCGGCGCTTGCGGGCATGGATCCCGAGGAGGTCTTCCGTCGGCTGTACACGCCTGTGATCCCCCTGGGCCGCCCCCAAGAGCCCGAGGATGTTGCGAAGATGGTGGCCTTCCTTGCCTCCGACGACACCCGCAACGTCACCGGACAGGACATCCACGTGGACGGGGGCGCCATCCTCCGTGATTGAGCGGTCGACGGGCTCCCTGGTGCTGGTCTGCAGCACCAGGACATGTACTTCGGGCTGGCGCGCGGACGACGTGCGATAGGAGTGACCGAGACGTGACCGACCAGCACCGGCTCACCGAGCGGCGGATCTGGGACCTGTACATCGACGGGCGCTGGACCCCCGCCGCCGGCCGGCGCCGGTTCGCCACTTACGACCCGAGCACCGAGGCGCCGGTCGCGGAGGTCTCCCTGGCCACGCCCGACGACGTGGACGAGGCGGTCGCGGCCGCCCGGCGGGCGTTCGAGGGATCGTGGCGCCGGATCGAGCCGAAGGCCCGGGCGCAGCTCTTGTATGACCTCAGCCGTGCGTTGGAGCAGCACCTCGAGGAGTTTGCAGGTCTTGAGACCCTTGACACCGGCAAGCCGTTCGACCGCTCCCGGCGGGAGGTGCGCAGCACGGTACGCTACTTTCGCTACTACGCCGGCGCCGCCGACAAGTTGCACGGCGAGCAGATCCCGCTCGGTCCTGACCACGTCGACTTCACCCTGCGAGAGCCGATGGGGGTGACCGCGCACATCATCCCGTGGAACATGCCGCTCAACCTGGTCGGCCGGAGTGTCGCGCCCGCCCTGGCCGCCGGCAACACTGCCGTGGTCAAGCCGGCCGAGGAGACGCCGCTGACGGCGCTGGCGCTCAGCGAGCTGTTCGACGAGGTCGGCTTCCCGGCCGGCGTCTACAACGTCGTGCCCGGGCCGGGGGCGGAGGTCGGGGGCCACCTGGCCCGTTGCCCAGGCATCGACACCATCACCTTCACGGGGTCGGTCGAGACCGGGCGGAGCGTCATGCGGGCCGCCGCCGAGCACATCAAGCCGGTGGTTCTTGAGCTGGGCGGAAAGTCGCCGAGTGTGGTACTGGCCGACGCCGACCTTGACCTCGCGGCCGACGAGGTGATCAAGGGGATCTACGGCAACAGCGGCCAGTTCTGCAACGCCAGCGCGCGACTGCTCGTCGACCGGCGCGTCCGGGACCGACTCCTAGAGCGCGTCCTCGCCCGCCGCGCCGGCCTGCGGATCGGGCCGGGCAGAGACAACCCTGACATGGGCCCGCTCATCTCCGATCGGCAGTATCAGCGGGTACTTGACTATATCCGGATCGGCCGCGAGGAAGGCGCCGAGGTGGTCGGAGGCGGCGGCCGGCCGGCACATCTGGACCGCGGCTGGTTCGTGGAGCCGACTGTGCTCGACCGGGTAGCACCGTCGGCCCGGGTGGCCCAAGAGGAGATATTCGGGCCGGTCCTGTCAGTCCTCACTGTCGACGACGACGAACAGGCCGCGGAGGTCGCCGACAGCACCCCGTTCGGGCTGGCCGCGGCCATCTTTACAAACGACATCAACCGCGCGCTCCGCTTCGCCACGCGGGTCCGGGCCGGGCAGGTGTACGTCAACGAGTACTTCGCCGGTGGCGAAGAGACCCCGTTCGGGGGCTTCAAGCACAGCGGGTTCGGGCGCGAGAAGGGCCTGGAGGCACTGCACCACTACACGCAGACCAAGAACGTGGCCATCCGGTTGCGCTGACCCCCGAAGCGGTAGGCAGCCCCCGACGAGATCGGGGCGCGCACCAGGCGCACAATGCCTTCAGCAGCTCGTCGCTGGGTCTTCACAGAGAACAGTCAGGTCGCAGCGAGCGTCACAGCAACTATATGAACGCATACCGGCGCGCCGATTGAACGCATAACTCTGGCACCGACGGTCGGATGCGACCTGCGGAAACGGCTATGCGCACAGCGGTTCCCTGCATTTTGCTGATAAGCCGCGATGCCGCCCTGCGGGTGGCGCCCGTTCCTGGGTGAGAATCGGGGCGGTTGCCCGCTGACGCCGGATGTCCTTGGTCGTTGGAGGCCGTTGATAAGCCGGGTGCTGGGAGCCGCGCCTGGGCCCTTCACTGTTGCCTTG
>JASLBL010000068.1 GCA_030146615.1 Actinomycetes bacterium | reverse complement strand
CGCGCCGTGGTCATGGCCACCGAGGGCCGGGTCGAGACCATCGACGGCGGGCAGGTCGAGGTCGAGGTGCGCTCGCTCTGCGTCCACGGCGACACCCCGGGCGCGGTCGACCTGGCCCGGGCGGTCCGGGCCGCCCTCGAGGACGCCGGGGTCGCCCTGGAGGCGTTCGCGTGAGGCTGCGGCCGGCGGGTGAGCGGGGCCTGCTGGTCGAGGTCGAGGACCTGGAGACCGTCCACCGGCTCCACGCCGCCCTGCGCCAGCTCGACCCGCCCGGGCTGGTCGAGCTGGTCCCCGGGTACCGGACGGTCCTGATCGTGGCCGACCCGGCCCAAGCCGCGGTCCTGGACGACCTGGCGACCAGGCTGCCCGAGCTGGAGCTGCCCCCGGCCGAGGCCGTGGCCGGCGAGACGGTCGAGATCCCGGTCAGCTACGACGGCGAGGACCTGCCCGAGGTGGCCAGCCTGACCGGCCTGGAGCCCGAGGAGGTGGTCCGGCACCACACCGCCCCCGAGTACACCGTGGCCTTCCTCGGCTTCAGCCCCGGCTTCCCCTATCTGGTCGGTCTCGACCCGGCCCTCGAGGTCCCCCGCCGCGACACCCCCCGCACCTCGATCCCGGCCGGCTCAGTCGGCCTGGCCGGCAACCAGACCGGCATCTACCCCACCGCCTCCCCAGGCGGCTGGCAGCTCATCGGCCACACCGAGGTCACCCTGTTCGACCCCGCCCGCGACCCCCCAGCCCTCCTCGCCCCCGGCACCCGCCTCCGGTTCACGGTGGCGACGTGATCCCACCCCAAGCGCGGCGCACCCTCGCCCTCCGGCGCCGGGCCCCCCGGTGGGGGAACGTAGCCGACCGGCTCGAGCGGGGCGCGGGGTTGTCCACAACCCCCCGGGGCCGGGTGGTGGGCTGGTGATCAGGGTTCGCAACCCGGGGTTGCTCACCACCGTGCAGGACCTGGGACGGCCGGGACTGGCCCATCTGGGGGTACCCACTGCGGGGGCGGCTGACCGGCGGGCCTTCGGGCTGGCCAACCGGCTGGTCGGGAACCGGCGGGACGCGGCGGCGCTGGAGGTCACGCTGGCCGGGCCGGAGCTGGAGCTGGAGGCAGGCGGGTGGGTGGCGCTGACCGGGGGCCGGGTCGCGGCCGAGGTCGGCGGGCGGCCGCTGCCCATGGACGTGGCCGTCCGGGTCGAGCCCGGGCAGGTGCTGCGGATCGGCTCGGTGTCCAGCGGGCTCCGGGCCTATGTGGCCGTGCGCGGCGGGATCGACGTCCCGGCGGTGCTGGGCAGCCGCTCGACCGACACCCTGGCCCCGGTCGGGCCGCCGAGGCTGGAGGAGGGGACCCTCCTGCCCGTCGGCGACCAGGCCGACGGTGACCCCTACCGCCAGGTCGCCCCCACCCCGGCGATTGACCCCGAGCCGGTGCTGCGCATCGTCCGCGGGCCCCGCGACGACGTCTTCACCGACGACGCCCTCCGGGCCCTCATCGGCGTGGCCTGGACGGTCACCTCCGACAGCGACCGCACCGGCGTCCGCCTCGACGGACCGGAGCTGGAGCGGCGCCGCAAGGTCGAGCTGGCCTCCGAGGGCATGGTCGAGGGGTCGCTCCAGGTGCCGCCGGACGGCCACCCGATCCTGTTCCTGGCTAACCACCCCACCACCGGCGGCTACCCGGTGATCGCGGTGGTCGCCGGCCAGGACCTCCCGCTGGCCGCCCAGGCCCGCCCGGGCACCCGGCTGCGGTTCCGGTTCGTCTCGGTGACCGCGGCCCGCGAGGCGGCGGCCGGCGCCCCGACCTAGATCCGGCGGGGGCCCGGCCTAGAGCGGCCCGGTGCTGATCGGCTTGATGTAGGACTGCGCCTTGAACCAGGCGTCCCATCCGACGTCGCGGCCCAGGTCGCGGGCGTGGATGTCGCCGCTCTCGAAGTGGATGCCGCCGTACCGGCGCGACATCCCGGCCTCGCCGGCCGCGGCCGAGAACGTCGGCCAGGACAGGGTCACGTCCCTGGCCGGGGTGCCGGGATGGGTGGCCGTCCGCGGCTCGATCCGGGAGGTGCCGGCCCTGACGGTCACGCTGGCCCCGAAGGTGTCGGAGGTGGTGAACAGGGAGAGGATCTGCGCCCCGGCGCCGCTGAAGGTCGAGTGGCCGGACACGTACTCGGGGAACGGCGGGGTGACCACGTGCAGCTCCTGGTAGGGGATCCAGGTCTCGCCCGTAACCAGGCCGTAGCCCTTGTAGGGGCCGAGCCAGGAGACGACCTGCTGGCCGCGGTAGTGCTCGCGGATGGCGGTGAGCGGCCGCACGTAGTCGAGCTTGTACTTCCAGAACCAGGCGGCGATGCTCGCGTCCATCAGGGCGTTCCCCAGGGCGAAGAACAGCTTGACGTCGTCGTCGAGGCTGTGGTGGCGCTTGCGGGAGAGGGCCTGGGCGAACACCGCCCAGTGCCCGGGCGGGAACTCCGAGCGCGGCCCGTCGGCCCAGTACTCGGCCTTGATCTTGCTGGGGTCCTCGAGGTTGGCGGAGTCCTTGACCAGGTTCTCGATGTCCTCGGGGGACCACCCGCCGCTGGGGTCCTTCGGCGGGCCGGGCACGTCGCGGCCGGACGGCGAGCTCATCCCGAACGGGATCACCCCCGGCCACTGCGGGGTCAGGGCCTTCTGCACGGTGCCGTTCGGGTTGCCAAGCGGCACCCGAAGCGGCTGCCAGCGCCAGCGGTCGACCACCTTGTCGGGGGTGTTGACCGGCTGGTAGCCGGTGGTGTCGGCGTAGCCGCCGAGCTGGTTGGAGCCGTCCTTGTGGCGGAACGCGATCACCGCCTGGGCGGCCGTCGTCCCGATCTTGGCCGGCGTCGAGGTGTCCGACCCGTCGACGCTGTAGCCGAGCTCCTTCATCTGGAGCGCGAAGTCGTCGGCGCGGGCGGGGAACAGGTCGACCAGGGTGGCGTAGGCGGCGAAGCTGACCGCCTTGTTCTTGTTCTCCAGGGTGTGCTCCTGCGGCGGCCGCCGCAGCTTGTTCCCGTAGCGGGTGCCGATCGCCCTGGTGTCGTAGGCCGCCCAGGCGTCGAACATCGAGGTGTGGACCACGCCAAGGGCCCGGGCGGTCACGGTCGGGCCGGTGCCGGCCGGGTTGGCCCGGATCGACTGGAGCAGCTCCTCGTTCCAGCGCAGGGCCACGTTGTCGCCCTTGCTCGGGGCGAGCCCGTTGATCGTGTACAGCGGCGGCGGGAAGTCGGGGTCGGGCGGCCCGGCGGTCTGCGCCTGGACATCTTCCCCTCCCGCGAAGCTGGCCATGAGCAACGCGGCCACCACGACCGCTGGCAGCCCGCGCCTGGACCGCACCCGCATGCATCCTCCCCGTACCGGCCGCAATCCCCCCGCCCTCGGCGCGGCAACATATCGCACTGGCATGACAGGGCAAATCGGGACGCAGCAGACGTAGGGTTCGGGCGTCCCGGCCGGGCTCAGGCCCGGTTGGGCCCGGCCGGTCGGAACCGCTCGCCGTCGCCGTCGGCCTCGACCCGACCCTCGCCGACCAGCTTGGCCAGGTGGGCGCGGACCGACAGCTCGGCCGCCGGGTGCAGGGCCGGGTCGACGGCGGCATAGACCCGGGCGACGACCTCGGCCGGGGTGCGGCCTCCGGCCAGGGCGGCCAGTATCTGGGCCTCGCGGTCGAGGCGGTGGGCCAGGTAGCCCTCGACCCGGGCGACGGCGTCGCCGACCAGCGGGCCGTGGCCCGGGTAGAGCCGCTCGGGCCGGAGGTCGAGCAGCAGCTTCAGCGAGGCCAGGTAGTCGGCCATGTTCCCGCCGGGCCACTCGACCACGGTGGTGCCGCGGCCGAGGACGTGGTCGCCGGTGAACACGGCCCGCTCGGCCGCCAGCTCGAAGCAGCAGTGGTCGGCGGCGTGGCCGGGCGTCGGCAGCGGCCGCAGCTCCAGGCCGGCCGCGGCCACCGGTTCGCCGGCGGCCAGGTCGGGAGCGCCCGGGCTGGCCCACCCCGGCGCGAGGGCGGCCAGCGGCGCCCCGACCCGGTCGGCGAACTGCCGGGCCCCTTCGGCGTGGTCGACATGGGTGTGGGTGAGGAGCACGACCTCGACCCCACGCCCGCCACAGGCCCGGACCGCCGCCTGGACGTGCCCCTCGTCGTCCGGTCCCGGGTCGATCACCACCACCGTGGAAGCACCCGGCTCGCCGACCACGAAGGTGTTGGTCCCCTCCAGCGTCAGCGGCGACGGGTTCGGCGCCAGCACCCGGGTCACCCGCGGGCTCCAGGCATCGGTCACGGGGACACCGCCGGGTGGTCGGCTGGGTCGGCCGGCGGGACGGGGCCGGCCAGGGGGATAGGGACCGGGTAGCGCTCCCGCCAGGGCATGACCAGCTCGGCGCCGTCCAGCACGGGCAGGATGCGCTCGACCCGCCGGTCGGCCGCCGCGGCGAGCGCCGCTTCCACCGAGTCGTGGGCAGCCAGGTCGCGCAGGGTGTAGCGGGTCGGCGGGAGCATCGGCAGGCCGAGGTCGGCGGCGGCCTCACCCGGCGGGACCCACCGCTCCTGCTGGGCCTCGGCCAGGTGGGCGGTGACGGCGGCGTCGGCCGGCAGCCCGGCGACGAAGAAGCGCGTGTCGTAACGGCGCGGCTCCTCCTCCGGCGTCACCCACCAGGCCCAGTAGCGCAGCCGGCCCGCGTCCAGCCGGACCCCGAGCCGCTCCAGCAGCTCGGCGAAGCTGCCCGAGCCGTCCAGCAGCCGCCGCCTGCCCTCGGCCAGCTCGTCGGCGGCGGGTGCCGGAGCGGCCAGCAGCAGGCCCGCCTCCTCCAGCGTCTCCCGGCAGGCGGCGACCACATGCCCCCGCGCCTCGTCCACCGGGAGGCCCAGCCGCTCGGCCCACACCGCCGGTGGCGGCCCGGCCCAGCTCGCGTCGACCGCCGCGTCGCGGTCCGCCTCGTCCACCCGACCCCCGGGAAACACCCACAGCCCGCCCGCGAACCCCATCCCCGAGGGCCGCAACTGTAGGTATGCCTCCAGCCCGTCCCGGCCGTCCCGGAGCAGCACCACCGTCGCGGCCGCTCGGGGAACGACAGCCACGGTTCCTCCTCGGGTCGGGTCCGGACAGCTGGATGGTACGTGCCCGAGTGGCGGGCCGGGCGGAGGCCAAGGCCCCGAGGGGGTGTGGACAACCGGGTCCCCCCAGTTCCGGTGGTCGGCTACCCTCCCGGTAGGGGCCCCATCCACCCGCGGGTTGGGTTCCGGCATACCCCTCGCTGGGCGCCTCGACCCGCCCTGGACGACAATGGACCGATGACGACCGATCCGCGGCGGGCGCTGCCGAAGATGGATGTGCTGCTCGAGCATCCGGTGCTGGTCGACCGGGTGGGGAGCTTCGGGCGGGGGGCGGTCGTGGGGGCGGCTCGGCGGGCGCTGGAGGCGAGTCGGGGGGCGGTCGCCGGTGGGGGGGCGGTGCCCGATGTTGAGGAGCTGGCGGCTCGGGTGGCGAGCGAGCTGGATGCGGTGTGGGCCAAGCGGACCCGGGCGGTGGTGAACGCCACCGGAGTGGTGCTGCACACCAACCTGGGGCGGGCGCCGCTGTCGGCGGCGGCGACGGCAGCGGTGGCCGAGGCGACGGGGTACGCGGCCGTGGAGTACGACCTGGCCGCCGGAGTGCGGGGGCGGCGGGGGGTGGCCGCCGAGGCGCTGTTGCGGGAGGCGACCGGGGCCGAGGCCGCCCTGGTGGCCAACAACGCCGCCGGGGGGCTGCTGCTCGCGCTCGGGGGGCTGGCCAGGGGGCGGGAGGTGGTGGTCTCCCGGGGAGAGCTGATCGAGATCGGCGGGGAGTTCCGGCTGCCGCAGATCATGGAGGCGGCCGGGGTGGTCCTGCGCGAGGTCGGCACCACCAACCGGACCCACCTGCGCGACTACGCCGCCGCGGTCGGCCCCGGGACCGGGATGGTGCTGGCCGTGCACCCGTCGAACTACCGGGTCGAGGGGTTCGCCACCCGGCCGGCCCTGGCCGAGCTGGCCGGCCTGGCCTCCGAGCACGGCCTGCCGCTGCTCCACGACGTCGGGTCGGGGCTGCTGGAGGGCCAGCTCGGGGACGAGCCGTCGGTCGCCGGCAGCCTGCGCGCCGGGGCCGACCTGGTGCTGTTCTCCGGCGACAAGCTCCTCGGCGGGCCGCAGGCCGGGCTGCTGGTCGGCCGGTCCGAGCTGGTCGGGCGGCTGGCCCGCCACCCCCTGGCCAGGGCGGTCCGGGCCGACAAGCTGACCCTGGCCGCGCTGGAGGCGACCCTGGCCGAGCACCTGGCCGGCCGCCGGGACGAGCTGCCGGTGTGGCGGGCCCTGCGGCTGACCGCGGCCGACCTGGAGCCCCGAGCGGCCGCCCTGGCCGCCAAGGTCGGTCCGGCCGCGTCGCTGCGCACCGGCACCAGCGTCGCCGGCGGCGGCAGCCTGCCCGGCGAGGGCCTGGAGAGCATCCTGGTCGAGGTCGACCCGGCCCCGGCGGGCGCGGCCGCCGTGCTGGCCCGGCTGCGCGCCGGCGACCCGCCGGTGGTGGCCAGGGCCGAGCGGGGGCGGGTGGTGCTCGACCTTCGCACGGTCCCGCCGCAGCAGGACAGCCTGGTGGCCGAGGCGCTGACCGCGGCCCTCGCCCCCGATCCCTGATGCCGCACGTCATCGGCACCGCCGGGCACGTCGACCACGGGAAGTCGGCGCTGATCCAGGCCCTGACCGGGATCGACCCGGACCGGCTGGCGGAGGAGAAGGCCCGGGGGCTGACCATCGACCTCGGGTTCGCCTGGACAACCCTGCCGTCGGGCCGCGAGGTCGGCTTCGTGGACGTTCCCGGGCACGAGCGGTTCGTCCACAACATGCTGGCCGGCGTCGGCGGGGTCGGGTGCGCCCTGTTCGTGGTCGACGCCAGCGAGGGCTGGCGGCCCCAGTCGGCCGAGCACCTGGCCATCCTCGACCTGCTCGGCATCCCCGGCGGGGTGGTCGCGCTGACCAAGGCCGACCTGGTCGACGAGGCGACCCTGGACAAGGTGGCGGGGGAGGTCGGCGACCGGCTCCGGGGCACGACCCTGGCCGGGGCCGAGCTGGTGGCGACCGCCGCGCCCACCGGGCGGGGCGTGGCCGAGCTGGCGTCGGCGCTCGACGCCGCCCTCGACCGGCTGCCCGAGCCGCCGGACCGGGGCCGGCCGCGGCTTCCGGTGGACCGGGTGTTCACCATGCGGGGCAGCGGGACCGTGGTCACCGGGACCCTGTCCGGCGGGTCGCTGCGGGCCGCCGGCGAGGCCGAGCTGCTCCCGGCCGGACGCCGGGTCCGGGTCCGCGGCCTCCAGGGCCACGGACGGCCGCTGGCCGAGGCCATCCCGGCGCGCCGGGTGGCCGTCAACCTGGCCGGGGTCGCCACCGGCGAGGTGGCCCGGGGCGACGTGCTGGCCCTGCCCGGCCAGTGGGCGGCGACCGGCGTGGCCGACGTCCGGCTGCGCTGCCTGGCCGGCGCCCCCGGGCCGCTGCGGGCTCGCGGGGCCTACCTGGTGTACGCGGGCGCGGCCGAGACCTCGGCCCGCCTCCAGCCGCTCGACGCCGCCGAGGTCCGCCCCGGCAGCGACGCCCTGGTCCGGCTGCACCTGGAGCGGCCGCTGGTCCTGGACGTGTTCGAGCCGGTGGTGCTGCGCGACAGCGGCCGCGACGAGACCGTCGGCGGCGGCCTCGTGCTCGACCCGTTCCCGCCGGGGGTCGTGCGCGGCACCGCCGCCCGGGTCCGCCGCACCGAGGAGCTGGAGGCCCGCGAGGCCGCCGGCCCGGCCGGGCTCCTGGAGCGGGTCCTCGCCGAACGCGGCGTCGTCCCCCTGGCCGACCTCCCCCGCCTGGCCGCGATCGCCCCCGACCGCCTGCCCGCCGCTCTCGCCGCCCAGGGGCCGCCGGGCCCGCCGGAGCGGGACGCCGGTGCCCCACCGGTCGTCCGGACGCGGACGCTGGCCTGGACCCGGGCGGCGTGGGCGTCGGCCCGGGCGGCGGTGCTGGAGGCGGTCGAGCGCCAGCACCGCACCGATCCCTCCGCCCCCGGCCTGCCGGCCCAGGCGGCCCGGGCGGCGGCCCTCGACCCTGGTCACCCGGCCGCCGCCGGGAACGAGGTGGTCGAGGCGCTGGTCGCCGAGGGGCGGCTGCTGGCCGACGGGCCCGCCGTCCGGCTGCCCGGCCATGCCGAGCGGCTCGACCCGGCGCAGCTGGCGCTGCGGGACCGGGTCGAGCGGGCCGTTGGCGAGGCCGGGGTCGGGCTGCTCGGGCCCGGCGCCCTGGCCGAGCTCGGGGCCGACCGCAAGGCGACCGTCATGCTGGTCCGGATGGGGGTGCTGGTCGCCGTCGGGCCGGCCGGCTACCTCGGCCGCTCGACCCTCGAGCAGGCGGTCGAGGCCCTGCGGCGCAGCTTCCCCGACGGCCGGCCGTTCGCCGTCACCGAGGCCAAGGAGGCCCTCGGCACCACCCGGCGCACGGCCATCCCGCTGCTCGAGCACCTCGACCGCACCGGTGTCACCGTCCGCCTCGGCGACCTCCGCCGCCTGGCCTAGCGGGGACCCGAGTCGAGCGGTAGGCCCGGGCCTGGACAGGGGTGGAGACCACGATCGAGGTCACGGTCTGGCCGTAGACCAGGAACCGGGCCAGCTCGTCCCGGTCGGCCCCGGTCGCGGGCCGGTACGTCGGCTCGGACATGGCCGAATGGTAGCCGGATGCGCCACCATAGCCGGCATGAGCACGACCGCCCCGACCCGTGAGCGCACCGAGCGGCACGACGACGTCGCCGAGCCGGACATCCCCTGGGTGGTGATTGTCTGGAACGACCCGGTGAACCTGATGTCGTACGTGGTGTTCGTGCTCCAGAAGCTGTTCGGCTACGACCGGGAGAAGGCCACAAGGCTGATGCTCGACGTCCACCACAAGGGCAAGGCGGTGGTGTCCAGCGGTCCTCGGGAGAAGGCCGAGTTCGACGTCTACCGCCTCCACGGCCACGGCCTCTGGGCGACCATGCAGAAGGACCGGTAGGGGTTGGCCGGCTCCTTCAAGCGGGTCGGCGCCGACCGGGTCCGGGTCCGGCTGGCCAACGACGAGGTCGCCGTCCTCCGCGGCCTCCCCGACCAGCTCCGCACCGTCCTCGGCGAGGGCGAGGACGAGCCCGTCAACCGGCGCCTGTTCCCCCCGGCCTACCTGGACGTGGCCGACATCGAGCACGACGCCGAGTACCACCGCCTGATGCACGACGACCTGGTCTCCGAGAAGCTGGCCAACCTGGACCTGGTCACCGACACGCTGGCCCGCGGGACCGCCTCCGTCCGCCGCTGGACCGTCGAGCTCACCGACGAGGAGGCCACCGCCTGGCTCGGCGTCCTCAACGACCTCCGCCTCGCCCTCGGCGTCCGCCTCGACATCACCGAGGACTTCGACGGCGACGTCGACGACACCGACCCCCGCGCCCCCGCCCTCCGCCTGCTCAGCTACCTGGGCTGGCTCGAGGAGCAGCTGCTGGAGGCACTGCAGGCCTAGGGCTTGGCCGAGAGGCCGGTGCAGCGGCGGAGGGACTGCCAGGAGGCGACGGCGCGGGTGGCGGCGGTGCCGGTGAGGGGGATGGGGATGCCGCCGGAGATGGTGGCCGGGACCCAGCGGGAGTCGGTGATGGCGCGGCCTCGGGTGGTGAGGAGGAGGACGCCGGACTGGGCGGTGACCCCGCCGCGGGAGTAGAAGACGAAGTTGCCGAGGCCGTAGTGGACGTAGGCGTCGCGCAGGTAGCCGCCGCCGAGGAGGAGGTGGGCGTGGGAGCCGACGACCACGTCGGCGCCGGCCGCGACCAGCTTGGGGGCGAGGGCGCGCTGGCGGTCGATCGGGCAGTTGACCAGCTCCCGGCCCCAGTGGAGGTCGACGACCACGGTGTCGGAAGTCGCCCGGGCCGCCTTGACGGCGGCCAGGAGGCGGGCCTCCTCGTACGCCGAGGCCATGCCGGGCTTGTCCTCGCCGGCGGTCCAGGCGGCGGCGAGGCTGCTGTCGAGGACCTGGGTGGCGCCGATCACGGCGATGCGCTGGCCCTTGACCGTGACCTGGTAGGGCCGGTAGGCCTCGTCGGCGTCGCGGCCGACCCCGATGACGGGGAACTTGGCCGCCTTGGCCGCGGCCAGGGAGTCCCGCAGGCCGACCACGCCGAAGTCCTGGCCATGGTTGTTGGCCATGGTGGCGACATCGACACCGGCCGCCTTGAGGGCGGTCAGGGCCGACGGCGGGGCCCGGAAGGTGAAGTCCTTGGGGGCCGGGGTGCCACGCTCGGTGATGGCCGTCTCGAGGTTGACCACGGCCAGGTCGGCCCGGCGGAGCACGTTGGCGATCGGGCCGAGAGCGGTGGCCGGGTTGGCGGCCAGCCGGGACTCGATCGCCCCCTCGAAGTGGACGTCGCCGCCGAAGGCCAGGGTGACCGGCTCGCCGGTCGGCTCCCGGGGGTCGTCGGCCCGCTTGGGCGCGGTGGTGGTCGGCCGGGCCGTCGTCTCCGTCGAGGAGGCCGCCCGGGTGGTGGCGGCCGGGGCCGCCTGGCCGGGGTCGTCGTCGCCCCCGCACGCGCTCAGCAACAGCAACGCCGCCAGGGTCAGGGAGGCGACCACTCGGCGGCGTGAGAAATGGAACGGATGGTGCGGCGGACGGGGCACAGCGGACTCCAGGGTCAGGCGCTCGGGGAAGCGCCGCCTAGCGTCGCACGCCGTGACCCGCCCGTGCCAGGGGTGTTCAGCGGCCCAGGCTGGGGTGGTACAGCCGGGTCGGGCCCATGGTGTCGCGGCTCGACGGCCACGGCGGGCTGAAGATCTGCCCCAGCACGTCGTTGGCCCGGCTGGCCACGCCCCGCGGCCACAGCAGCCGTCCGAGGCGCCAACGGCGGCCGCGCGACTGGCGCCTCCGCTTGGATGCGCGTACCTGCCGGTAGCGCTCGGCGTCGGCGTGCAGGTCGGCGATGCGCTGGTAGCTGAGCTCCTGGTTCATGTCCTCCCAGCTCATACGGTCCTCCTCGTCTCTTAACACCAGTGAACAGTCTACATTGGTGTTCCCTTGGTTGCAACCGCTAAAATGTGATCACCGGTGTTCGATCCGGTGCTCGACGAGGAGGATGGAGATGGAGACGACGGCAGGCGAGGCGGCCGTCCCGAGAGAGCTCGTGGCCGTGCAGGCGCTGGTCAACACCATCGACCTCGAGGACAACGACGACCAGCTGGACAGCCCCGAGGCGCTCCGGCAGTTCCTGACCGGCCAGGGGCTGCTCGGCCCCACCGAGCCGGTCGGGCCGGCCGACCTGGCCCTGGCCGTCGAGCTACGCGAGGCGCTGCGGGCGATGCTGCGGGCCAACCACGGCGAGCCCCTCGACCCGGCCGCCCTCGAGGTCGTCAACCGGGCCGCGGCGGCGCTCCCCCTCCAGGTCGGCTTCGACGCCGAGGGCCATCCCGTGCTCGGGCCGGGCTCGGCCGGCTGCCGCGGCGCCCTCGCCGTCATCCTGGCCGGGGTCGCCCAGGCCAATGCCCAGGGCACCTGGGAGCGGCTCAAGGCCTGCTCGGCCGAGTCCTGCCAGTGGGCCTTCTACGACCGGTCCAAGAACCGCTCCGGCCGCTGGTGCTCGATGCAGACCTGCGGCAACCGCATCAAGACCCGCACCTACCGCAGCCGCCGCCGGACCGGGTCGGAGGCGCGGGACGGCACCGCTGGCTAGGGCCGTTCCCTAGGCGACCTCGACGATGGCGTCGACCTCGACCGGGACGCCGAGGGGGAGGGCGGCGACGCCGATGGCCGCGCGGGCGTGGCGGCCGGCGTCGCCGAAGGCCTCGCCGAACAGCTCGCTGGCGGCGTTGACGACCTTGGGGTGGTCGGTGAACTCGGGGGTGGAGGCGACGAACCCGGTCACCTTGACGACCCGGCGGACCTGCGAGAGCTCGCCCAGCTCGGCCTTGAGGGCCGCGAGCACGTTGATGGCGCAGGTGCGGGCGGCGGCCCGGCCCGCCTCCAGGTCGACGTCGGCGCCGAGGTGGCCGACGTGGGTCGGCTTGCCCTCGACCGCCGGGACCTGGCCGGAGACGTAGACCAGGTTGCCGGTCCGGACACACGGGAGGTAGGCGGCCACCGGGACGGCCGGCGAGGGGAGGGTGACGCCGAGCTCCTGGAGGCGCTCCTCGGGGGTCGGCATGCTGGCCTCCTTGACGGCGGGTTCGGGTCGGCGGGCCGGCCAAGCCTATACGGCGAAGAACGCCCGCACGTCGTCCATGGCCCGGGTGAGCCGGGCCGGTGGCAGGCTGGCCAGCAGCCCGGCCCGGTAGCCGGCGTCGGCCAGGCGCCGGTCGAGCACGGCCATCACGCCACGGTCGGTCTCGGAGCGGACCAGGCGGCCGAGCGCCTGCTGGAGGGAGACGGCGGCGGCCGGCAGCCAGACCTCGGAGAACCGGGAGGCCCCGGCGGCCTCGACCCGCCGCCCGCGCTCGGCCAGCAGGGGGTCGTCGGGCCGGGGGAAGGGCAGCCGGTCCAGCACCAGCAGCGACAGGCTCTCGCCGGGCACGTCGAAGCCCTCGAAGAAGGTCCGGGTGGCCACGAGCACGCTGGCCACCTCGTCCCGGAAGCGGGCGGCCAGGCGGGCCGGGACGTCGTCGCCCTGGACCAGCAGCTCGTAGGGCAGGTGGGCGAGGGCGGCGGCGAATGACTCGACCGCCCGCCAGGAGGTGCAGAGCACAAGGGCCCGGCCCCGCGAGGCGCCGACCAGCGACACCAGCTCTCGCTCGGCGGCGGCCTGGAAGCCGTCCGAGGACGGCTGGGGCACGGCCCTGGGGACGTACAGCAGGGCGTTGCGGCGGAAGTCGAACGGCGAGGCGGCCACCACCGTGGCCGGGCCGGCCACCCCGAGGGTCCTGGCGGCCACGGCGAGGCTGCCGGCGACGGCCAGGGTGGCCGAGCAGGCCACCGTCGCCGGCACCCGGCTCCACAGCACCCCGTCCAGCACCGGCCCCGGCTCGACCAGGGCCGACCGGACCACCCTGGCCCCGCCCCGCCCCTCCTCGACCCAGACGGCCAGGTCGGCCGCCGGGTCGGGCGGGCGGGATGGTGGCGACCCGTCCTCGCCGGGTGGCGCGGGCCCGCCCCCATTGCCGCCGGGCCGGGTGGGCGTCGTGACCAGCCGCTCCAGGTCGCGGGCAAGGGCGCGGAGACGGCGGCGGGCGGCGAGGAGGGCGGTGGCCTCGTCGTCGGGGTCGCCGCGGTCCTTGAGGGTGGAGAGGGTGGCCAGCATGGTCTGGAGGTCGCCGGCCAGGGGGGTGAGGGCAGCGACCAGGGTGGCGTGGGCCCGGCCGCCGGGGAGGACGGGGCCGGGGTAGAGGTCGGCGGCCAGCTCCTGGAAGCGGCCGCGGAGGCGGCGCGACCAGTCGGTGCGCATCCCGGCGACCTTGGCGGCGGCGTCGGCGGCCGCTCCGGCCCGGCCCATCCGGGCCGCGGTCACGGTGACCCCGTAGAGGTCGGCGGCGTGGTCGGCCAGCCGGTGGGCCTCGTCGACCACGATCACGTCGGCCTCGGGCAGCATCACCCCCGGGGCGTCGGAGATCGCCCGCAGCTCCAGCTCGAGCAGGAGCAGGTGGTGGTTGGTCACGACCACGTCGACGTCGCGGGCCTGCTCCCGGGCCCGTTCGGCGAAGCAGCGCTGGTGGAAGGCGCAGCCCTTCTGCCCCGGGCAGTCCTCGCCGCTGGTCGAGATCAGGTCCCAGACGTCGTCGCGGACCCCGGGCGGGGCGTCCAGGCGGCTCCCGGTCGCCGAGTCGGCGGCCCACGCAGCCACCTCGAGGGCCGCCTCCTCGGTCGCCGTCGCGGCCAGCTGGGTCGCCCCGACCAGCGCCTCCATGCGGGCCCAGCAGGCGTAGTTGCCCCGCCCCATGGCCAGGGCCGAGGTGGTGCCGAAGGCGACGGCCAGGCGGGGCAGGTCGCGCTCGACGAGCTGGGACTGGAGGGCCTTGGTGGCGGTGGCCACGATCGCCCGCCGGCCGGCGGCGACGATCGGCACCAGGTACCCGAGCGACTTCCCGACCCCGGTGGGGGCGTGGACCAGCAGCGGGACCTGGTCCTCGAGGGCCTCGGCGACGGCGGCGGCCATACGCCGTTGGGCCGACCGCTCGGTCAGCCCGGGCAGCGCGTCGAAGGCGGCCTGGAGGTCCATGGCGCGAACCTAACGGGCGACCGCGACATCGCGGCCGCTGCGTCCACAGGGCGCGCTAGGCGCCCTTGGGACGCTTGAAGAAGGCGATCGTGCCGCCGACCTCGGCCGAGTGGACGGCGACCAGCTCCCAGCCGTCGTCGCCCCAGTTGTCGAGGATCTGCTTGGTGTTGTGGGGCAGCAGCGGGACGGTCGCGTACTCCCAGGCGGTCATGGCACTCCCATCGCTCGAGCGGTCGGCTACCGGCCGGAGGCTACCGGTCAGCCGGCGCGGCGGGCCAGGAGCTGCCGGCGCTCGTACTCGTTGAGGCCGCCCCAGATGCCGTGGGGCTCGCGGACCAGGAGGGCGTACTCGCGGCACTCGGTCAGCACCGGGCAGGTGCGGCAGATCGCCTTGGCGGCGGCCTCGCGGGCCAGCCGCTCCTCCTTGCGCTCCAGGTGGTTGGGGGCGAAGAACAGGTTGGACACCGCGCCCTTGCAGGCGGCACGGTACTGCCAGCCGATCTGGAGATCCCTGGATGACAGGCCGCCGCCGGCCGCGGGGCCCGATGAGGTGGCCATGCCGATTGTTCCTTCCTCGCCCTGCCGGATCGCAGCGTAACCCTAGGGTACGTGCGGCCTCAATCACCAGGCAGTAACGCTTTCGTTGCGGCTCAGGTATCGCATGACCAGCTTCAACCTGGCGTAAAGGGCAACTAGCCGGGCCGGCCGTTGCCCCGCTCGGGCGGGCGCTCGTCCTCGGGCCTCTGGGGGCTCTGGGAGGACGGCGGCGGCACCGCCGGCGGCGGGGGCCCGACCGGGCGCCCGTTGCCGGGGTCGCCACCGCTGGAACGCCCGATCAAGCTCAGCAACTCGATCGGAATCGGCATGACCAGGGTCGAGTTCTGCTCGGTGGCCACCGCGGTCACCGTCTGAAGGAAGCGGATCTGCATGGCCTGGGGGTTCTGGCTGAGGACGGCGGCCGCGTCGGACAGCAGCCGCGACGCCCGCCGCTCGGCGTCGGCCGAGATCATCAGGGCTCTGGCCTCGCGATCGGCCTCGGCCTCGCGGGCCATGGCCCGGCGCAGGTCGTCGGGCAGGTCGACGTCCTTGATCTCCACGCTGAGGACATCGACGCCCCAGTCGTGGGTGACCCGGGCGATGATGCCGTGCAGCTCCCGGTTGATCGACTCACGCTCGCTGAGCAGCGTGTCCAGGTCGTACTTGCCCAGGCTGGCCCGCAGGTTGGTCTGGGCGGCCTGGCTGACCGCGAACAGGTAGTTCTGCACCTTGACGACCGCCGGGACCGGATCCACCACCTTGGCGTAGACCACCGCGTCGACCCGCATGGTGACGTTGTCCTTGGTGATCACGTCCTGGGGCGGGACGTTCATGGCCACCGTCTGGATGGTGACCTTGCGCATCCGGTCGATGCCGAACGGCAGCAGGATGATCAGGCCCGGCCCCTTGGGCTTGCGCTGGACGCGGCCGAGCCGGAACACCACCCCGCGCTCGTACTCCTGGAGGACCGAGACCATCGAGACGACGCCCCAGACGATCAGGGCGATCACCGCGACCACGATCAGGGCGACGACCCCGGTGCTCATGGGCTGTCCCTCCCGTCCAGGTCGTCCGGTTCCGGAGTGCTGTGGTTAGTTTGTCACACTCCGCGGCCGGCGGGGCCCCTCCCGGCCGAGATCGGTGACCGGCCCCTCGGTGAGGCCGCCCTGCCCCCCGGTGAACAGCCGCCAGAACGCGTCCGCAGCCAGGATGAACGGCAGGTAGCCGAGGTAGCCGAGGATCGGCATCTCGAACACCGGCAGGAAGCCGACGTACGGGATGCGGTAGGCCCAGTAGGGCAGGGCGCCCCAGTTCCACAGCTCCCACAGGATCCCGGTGCCGAGACCGGCCACGGCCAGCAGCAGCACCGGCCCGGCCCGGCCCTGGCGGACCAGCCCGATGATGCTCGGCCGGCCGCGCAGCTCGGCGATCCCGTCCAGGGCGGCCAGGGGGGCCAGCCAGACCAGCGGGAAGGTCTGGTCGGGGAACAGGTACAGCAGGGGCACACACGCCAGGCCGAGCGCCACCAGGGCGGTCGCGGTCCAGGACGGGAGCGGGATGGCCGGCGGGTGCGGGAACCGCACGAACGACCGCAGCAGGTCGCGCGACTCGGCAAGGGCCGGCAGCACGAACAGGAACGACAGCGTCTTGAGGGGCAGCTGGGCCGGGCCGGAGAAGATGTCGGCGCCGACGTAGCGCCAGTTCTCGAGCCGCCAGTTGGCGACCTCGAAGGCCCACCAGAAGGGCGCGCTCAGGGCGAACATGGCCGCCAGCCGCCAGCCGCCGCCGTGGATCAGGGAGTGGCCGGCCCTGCCCCAGACGACCGCGTCGGCGGCCAGGATGAAGCCGGTCCAGACCAGGTCGAACCAGTAGCCGCGGAAGGGCTCGATGCCGGCCAGGCTCACCCCCCAGCCGAAGGCGATGACGGCCAGCCCGGCGAGCAGTTGCAGGGCCACCAGGCGGCGGTCGGGGGCGCCGGCCCCGGCCGGCCCGGCGTCGCCTGGACGCTCCCGGGTGCCCTCGCGTCGGCTCACGTCCGGCTAGTCCCGGCTGGCCGGCTCGGCGACCTGGGCGGACCGGCGGCGGCGGCGCGCCGGGCGGACAGCCGACGGGTCCTCGGGCTCGACCTGGAGGATGCCCTCGACCACGGACCCGACCCGGACCCGCTGGCCGGTGCCGAGGCTGCCCTCGCCGGTGGCCAGCCGGGCCCGCCACATGGCCCCGTCGACGACCACGATGCCGCCCGGGTTGAGCATGCTGCGCACCACCCCGCGGGAGCCGACCAGGGCCTCGGTGCCCATGGGGACCTGGCGCTGGGAGCGCAGGATCACCGTGAGGATGACCACGAACCAGGCCAGCGACCACAGCACCCCGAGGACGGCCAGGCGGCCGTCGACCCGCAGCAGGGGCGACGGGCTGGCGAACAGCCACCAGGACCCGGCGGCCGTCAGCCCGGCTGAGGCGGCCGTGGCCAGGCCGAGCCCGCCCATGGCGGCGTCCACCGTGAACAGGGCCTGGCCGGCCAGCAGCAGGGCCAGGGCGAGCCAGTTGGTGGGCAGGACGAGCAGGGAGAACACGGCCAGCAGGGCGCAGGCCAGCCCGGCCGCCCCGGCGACCCCGAAGCCGGGCTGGAACCACTCGAAGGCCAGGCAGGCCGCCGCGGCCAGGAGCAGCAGGTAGGCCAGGGTCGGGTTGGCCAGGCCGTGCCGGACCCGGTCGAGCAGGGAGCGGGACAGGAACCGGACCTGGAAGCCGCTCACCTCCAGCGGGCGGCCGTCGACCGTCTGGCCGTCGAGGCGCCGCACCGCGTCGGGCAGGGACTCGGCCTGGTAGTCGGCCAGCCCGGCGGCCTCGGCGGCTGCCCCCGAGATGCGGGACCGCCCGACCGCCGCCGGCAGCTCGGACGAGGCGAACAGGGCCGCCTCGGCCGCCGGGTCGCGGCCCCGGCCCAGCTCGGCCGGGAGGGTAGGCCC
>JASLBL010000705.1 GCA_030146615.1 Actinomycetes bacterium | reverse complement strand
GGCGGCGGGACTGGCGCGGCCGCCCGGAGCGGCCGAGCGCGGCCGGGCGGCCTTCCTGGCCACGGCCGGCGGCCGGAAGGCCCGGAGCGCGAGCAGGCGGCACTCGCTGCCGCTGCGCCTGGCCGGCCTGGCCGCGGCGTTGGTCGTGATCGTGGCCCTGCCGGCCGCCGCCAGGCAGGCCGAGCCGGGCACGACCCTGTGGCCGGTCCGGGAGGTCGGCCAGCAGGTCCGCGACCGCCTGGCCAACGACCCGGTCCGCCGGGCCAACCTGCGCCTGAACACCGCCGCCGACTACATCGAGGCCGGCACCGGCGCCGGCGAGGAGCGCCGCGAGGACATGGCCGACGCGGCCGAAGAGAAGATCAAGGACGCCCTCGACGCCCTCAAGGACCTCTCCGGCCCGGAGGTCGCGGCCGTCCGGGCACGGGCCATCAAGCTCGAGGCCCAGGTCGAGGCCCTGGAGCGCCAGGAGGACGCCGGCGACCGCTCCGGGTCGGGTGGCGGGACCGAGCCGGGCGACGACAACTCCGGCCCCGGCGGCGACGATCGGTCGGGCGGCGACGACAACTCCGGCCCCGGTGGTGGAGGCGACGACGACCGAGGGTCGGGGTCGGGCAAGGGGTCCTCGGGCTCCGGGTCGGGGTCGCGCGAGGCAAGGTCCGGCGATGACTGAGCGGACCGGGACGGCGGACGGCCTCTGCCTTGGCGGGCGCTACCGGATGGGGGCGCTGCTCGGCACCGGCGGGATGGGCGAGGTGTGGGCCGCCCGGGACCTGCTGCTCGACCGGACGGTGGCGGTCAAGGTCCTCGGCGGGGCCCTGGCCGGCGACAGCCGGGCCGCCGAGCGGCTGCGCCGCGAGGCACGGGCGGCGGCCGGGCTGGACCACCCCAACATCGCCCGGGTCCTCGACCTCGGCGAGCACGACGGGCGCCCGTACCTGGTCATGGAGCTCCTCGAGGGCGAGAGCCTTGCCGCCAGGATCGACCGCGCCGGCCCGATGCCCCCGGCCGAGGCGGCCCGGATCGTGGCCGCGGTCGCCGACGCCCTGGAGGCGGCGCACCAGGCCGGGGTCGTCCATCGCGACGTGAAGCCGGGCAATGTGTTCCTGACCTCCACCGGAGCGGTCAAGGTGCTCGACTTCGGCATCGCCTCAGCCGCCGGCGACGCCGCCCTCACCACCGGCGACCTGATCGGCACCGCCGCCTACCTCGCCCCCGAACGCGCCCTCGGCCAGCGCGCCACCGCGGCCGCCGACATCTACGCCCTCGGCGTCGTCCTCTACGAGCTCCTGGCCGGCCACCGCCCGTTCGAAGCGGGCTCCGAGGTCGAGCTCGCCATGGCCCACGTCAACGCCGACCCGCCCTCCCTGCGCCAGGTCGCCCCCTCGACCCCAGGGTTCCTCGTCGCCGCCTGCCACAACGCCCTCGCCAAGGACCCATCCGCCCGTCCCGCCTCCGCCGCCGCCCTCGCCGAGCTCGTCCGAGCCCCGGGTCCCACCCCGCCCACGACCCGCCCGCTCCCGGTTCCCGCCACCGCGCCCACGACCCGCCCGCTCCCGGCCGCCGCCGCGCCGGTCGGCCGGCCGGTTCTCGCCGCTACGCCGATGGGTCGCCCGGTTCCTCGCGCCACGACCGAGAAGGCGGCCGGGCGGCGTCGCGCCGGGCATCGGCGGCCTCGGTTGCGGCGGCGCCGTGGGCTGCTGGTCGCGCTGCTGCTGGCCGGTGCTCTGCTGGCCTCGCTGCCGGCCCTCGCCGGCGGGCTCCCGCTGCTGGTCCGGGACCGGATCGACGGCCCGTTCGCGATCCTCGACCCCGGCCCCGCCACCCCTGCCACCGAAGATCCACAGGCGCCCGTCGGTACCGGCGCGAGCCCCGACCCGGTCCCAGGCCCCGCCGACGAGGGGTCCCCGCCCTCCTTCGCCATTCCCGGGACCGACGGCGACCGGCAGTTCGACCGCGACCGCGACGAGCGCGACCGCGACGACGACTCCAGCGGCTCCGGCCGGTCCGGGGGCGGTGGGTCGAGCGGCCCCGGCTGAGCCTCGGCTGGCGGCCTCGGGAACTCCGTTGACACCTGCGGGGCAGAGGTGAACATGGTCCGAACCGCCCGATTGGGGTCGCCGAGGTGCTCGGAGAGGTCGCCGTGCCGGCCACCCGCCCGACCTTGGCCAGCCTTGCCTGCCTGCTCGGCCTGTTCCTGGCCGCCTGTTCCGGCGGGGGCGACGAGCCGAGGAGCCAGCTCGCCCGGCCGCGCCGTCGCTCCAGCTGACGGTCGTCAGCGTGCCGTTGAGCTGCCAGGCCGTGCCCGGCGTGCCGGCGGGCTGCCAGGTCGGTGGGAGCGGGACCGCCCCCAGGCTCGGCAAGGTCCGCGTCCACCACAGCGTCCGCCTGGGCCTACCCCGGCCCGGCGGCTGCCGTGAGGCGACCACCAGCGGTTCACTCAGCGGGGCCAGCTGGTCGGTGCCATTCTCGGCCGGTGGGGAGTGGTGCGGGCAGCGGGCCCAGTTCACCTACCGGCTCGAGGGGCCGTCCGGCGGCCAGGGCCGCCTCGAGTACCGGCACGAGCCGCCGTCGACCGCGACCGCGACCTTCACCGGGTCCCTGCCGCAGCCACCGGCCGGGGCGACGGCGCGTGACCCGGCCCGCCGCATCGACAGCGAGGGCTGCGGCCGGCGTCCTCCCATCCGCCCGGGCCGGTCGGGGGAGCTGGAGATCCCGGCCGACCCCGCGGTCTCGGCCGGAGCGACCCGCCGCACCTACCGCGTCCACGTCCCCACCGGCTACCGGTCCGACCGGCCGGTCCCGGCCGTGCTGCTCCTCCACGGCAACGGCGGCAGCGCCGCCGACCTGGACGACGCCTCCGGCCTGTCGGAGCTGGCCGACCGGCGCGGCTTCCTGGCTGGGCATGTCGGTCGGCGCCCGACCGTCGAGTGGCCGCTGCCCATGCCTCCGATGCCCACCTGGCTTGGCGAGTGGGCGACCCGGGACGGCTGTCCCGGCGACGCCGCCGTCTTCCTCGACACTCCCGAGGCGACCGGTTCCGCTGGACCGGCTGCCGAGACGGCACCGAGGTGATCCACTACCGCATCAACGGCGGCGGCCGCGAGGCGCCGCGCACGATCGGCGGCCGGCCCTTCGCCGAGGTTGTCCGGGAGTTCTTCGCCGCCCACCCGCTGCCGGGCTAGGCTGCGGGGATGCGTGCGATCCGGCTCCACGGGTTCGGGCCGCCAGAGGTGCTGGTGGCCGAGGAGGTGGCGGCGCCGTCGGCCGGGAGCGGGCAGGCACTGGTCGAGGTGGCGTTCGCCAACATCACCTTCGTGGAGACCCAGTTCCGGGCGACTGGCTTCGGCCCGTTCCAGGGGGAGTTCCCGGTCATCCCGGGCAACGGCGTCGGCGGGGTGGTGGCCGCGGTCGGCCCGAGGTCGACGAGGGACTGATCGGGCGGCGGGTGGTGTCGGCGTCGAGGCGGCCGCTGGAGGCGTCGGCAGCCTACTGGTGCAGCTGGTCCGGGCGGCTGGGGCCACCTTCGTGGCCGGCGTCGGGAGCCTCCGCAAGGCGGAGGTGGCCCGCGACCTCGGGGCCGACTTGGTCGTCGTCTACGGGGACGACGGCTGGCCCGCGCAGGTCCGCGACCAGGTGGGGGCGCTCAGCGTGGTGTTCGACGGCGTCGGCGGCGCGGTCGGCCGGACGGCGTTCGACCTGCTGGGCGACGGCGGGCGCATGGTCCGCTTCGGGGCGGCCAGCGGCCAGTGGGCGCAGGTCTCCGACGAGGAGGCGGCGGGTCGCGGGGTACGCCTGCTCGGCCTGCCGCGCCCGACCCCGCAGCGATCACGGGCGGCCACCGCCTGGGCACTGACCGAGGCCGCGGCGGGCCGGCTGCGGCCCCTGATCGGCCAGCGGTTCCCGCTCGAGCGGGCGGCCGACGCCCACGCCGCCATCGAGGCCCGGGCGACGGTGGGCAAGACCCTGCTGGAGGTGCGCCCGGCGGTCAGGTGACCTCCTGGAGGGCGCCGCTACGCACGTCGTAGATGAAGCCGCGGACCGAGTCCTTGCGGGGCACGAACGGGCTGGCCTTGATGCGGGCGATCGACTGGCGGATGTCGCGCTCCAGGTCGGGGAACGCCTCGAGGGCGAAGTGGGGACGCAGGCCGACGTCGGCCTCGATGTCGGCCTTCACCTGGTCGTCGGTAAAGGTCAGCATCCCGCAGTCGGTGTGGTGGACGAGGATCACCTCGCGGGTGCCCAGCAGCCGCTGGGAGATCACCAGGGAGCGGAGCACGTCGTCGCTGACCACGCCGCCGGCGTTCCGGATGACGTGGGCCTCGCCCTCCTGCAACCCGAGCAGGGCGTAGACGTTGAGACGGGCGTCCATGCAGGCGACCACGGCCAGGCCCTTGCCCGGCGGCATCGGCAGGTCGCCCTTGCTGAAGTTGCGTGCGAACTCGGCATTGTTCTTGAGCAGCTCGTCGGTGACCGTCATGGTCGCTCCTTGCGGCTGGAAGGGGGCCGAGGGCTGGGCCGGTGGCCACCGGGCGAGGCAGACCCGGGAGCGGCGTTCCTCGGCTAGCTCGGCTCCCGGGTCCCGGGACAGCCGCAGGTGACCACGCGCCCGTAGTCGAGGGCTCGGTTCGAGACCAGCATGAGAGGGACCATTCCGGCATCAGCGTGCCCGGCCGCGGCGGCTCGCGCAACCAGCAGGTCAGGCGCGGATGGCCTCGACCAGGGTCAGGATCGCCAGCACGGCCAGGATCACGCCGGTGATGCGGCGGACCAGGCGGGCCGGGACGCGCTGGACTAGGCCCCGGCCGACGGTGAGGGCGAGCGCCGCCACCGACCAGAGGGCGAGCAGGGCGCCGATCCCCACGCTGAGCGGGTCGCTGTACCTGGCCGCCAGGTTGGCGGTGGTGATCTGGGTGATGTCGCCCCACTCGCCGAGGAAGACGACGCCGAACGAGGCCAGGGCGATGCGCGCCGGGCTTCGGTCCGCCACGGCCCGGGACGCCTCGGCGGCCTCGCCGTCGTCCTCCTTGCCGAGGAGCAGGAGGGCCGAGCCGCCGGCGAACAGCGCGGCGACCACGAACAGGACCAGGCGCTGGGGCAGGAGCGAGAACACGCCGCCGATGGCCACGGCGATGACCACGTGAACGGCAAAGGCGGCGGCGACGCCGAAGAACACGGGCAGCGGCCGGAAGCGGGTCCCGAGCACGAGTGAGGCGAACAGCGACTTGTCGGGAAGCTCGGCCGGGAAGATCACCACGAACGTGGTCAGTGCGACAGCGAGGTCCACCGGGTCACTGTAACGAAGCCCGCCGTACGGCGATGGCGAGGACGAACGCAGCACCACCTCGAAAGGACGACTCCGGGCGCGCCCCCGCCTCGCCACCCTCGTTCTCGCCTCCCTCCTCGCTCTCACCGCGGGAGCCGCCCCCGCCCTGGCCACCCCGGGAAGCGGGTCCAGCGTCCGCGCATCGGTCGAGCCGGGGCCGGGCGGCAACCAGGGGTCGGGCGCGCCCGGGTCGGGCGAGGACCGCGGGTCCGGCTCAGGTGGCGTCGGGTCAGGCCACGACGATGGTTCAGGCAGGTCGGGCGGCAATCAGGGCGACGGCCATGGCGGCGCTCGAACCCCAGGTTCGGACCCGAGCTCGTCCGCACGCCTCGCCGACGGGCCCGAGCGTGCACCCGCGGCCGCTCCTCCCGCGCCGGAGCTCGCGCCGGCGCCCCCGGGCCGCTTCCGCCGCACCTGCACCCGCGTCCCCGGTGGGGAGCGTCGCGGACCGGCAGGCGGGGTTCCCACGGCTGTCCACAGCCCCTGCCGCGGCGGTCGCCGCGGTAGTGGGTGGGGCGCTCCTCCTGGCCGCGATGGTGGCGGCCGCGTTCCGGGCAAGAACCGGGGGAGTCCTTCCCTGGCCACAGGCCTGATCCTGGTCGAGACCCTGCTGGATCTGCGCGGCCCTGGCCCTTGAAGCTGGCGGTGGACAACGCGATCGGCGGGCAGCCGTTGGGTGGGCCGCTGAGGGTCCTGGAGGGGATCGGGCCGGCGGGGCTGGCGGCGGGGGCTCCTGGGGCGGGCATCGGGCTGGTGGGGATCGGGAGCGCTGGTCGGGTACCTGGTGACCTATCTGACCTCGGCGACGGCGGAGCGGGTGGGAGCCGACCTGCGGGAGGCGGTGTTCGGGCGGCTGCTCGGGCGGGGGCTGCCGTTTCACGACCGGCATCGGTCGGGGGACCTGGTGACCCGGCTGACCGGGGACGTGGCTCGGGTCGAGGACTCGATGGTGGCGTGGTTCACGGAGCCAGCCCGGCCATGGACCTCTTCGCCCTCGGGGCGGTCCTGTTCGAGCTGGCCACCGGGACCCCGGCGTTCGACCCGGCCGACGACGGCCCGGCCGAGCGCCGCTGGCCCCCAGCTGGCCGGCCCCCCGGCCCCGGCGAGCCGCCACAACCCTGAGATGCCGGCCGCCCTCGACCGGGCGATGGCCACCCTGCTGACTCCCGACCCGGGCGACCGGCCGGCCACCGCCGGTCAGGTGCTCGCCCTCCTGGCCGAGGCCATGCCGGACGACGCCGCCGAGGAGGACCGGCTGTGGCCTATCTGGGCTACCGGACGCCTCGGCGCCTGGCGAGCGTCCACCATCGGGCGTCCCCCGGTCGCTTCACGACCTGCGTAGGCCTTGCGGGTGGCCCATAGATGCTCCTTGTCAGGATGGTTGCATCGGGAAAGACTTCGTCTCGCCCAGGGACCTAGTGCTCTGGGCAGGCCCTCGTGGGAGTCAGGGGGGGCCGCGGGCGGGTGTACGCGCTCACCCGGCGCCGGGCTCCCACGGGGGCGCTGAGCTTCCAGCCCCCCGCGGCGCCATGCCCCCTCATGAACCGCACCGCCCTCAGTGGTAGCGTGCTCCACATGATCGGGCGCATCGTGATCGAGGACATCCGTCCCCAGGTCGACTGCGGGCAGTTCACCACCCGGGCGGTCGCCGGCGAGACGGTCCCGGTCTCCGCGACCATCTTCCGCGACGGCCACAACGAGGTCGTGGCCGCCGCCGTCCGCCTGACCGGGCCGGGCGACCGGCGGAGCCAGCTCGTCCCCCTGACCGAGGTCAACCACGGCCTGCACCACTGGCAGGGCGAGATCACCCTGACCCGCACCGGCTCCTGGTCGTTCGTGATCGAGGCCTGGACCGACGAGGTCGCCACCTGGCGCACCGGCACCCAGAAAAAGCTCGACGCCGGGCGCGACATCAGCCTCGAGCTCGAGGAGGGGGCCCAGCTGCTGGAGGCGGCGACCGCCTGGGTGCCGGCCAGCGGCCGGGAGGTGCTGACCGCGGCCGCCGCCGGGGTGCGGAACGAGAGCGCCGACCAGGCCGAGCGGCTGGCCTCGGCCTACGACTCGGCCGTGGTCGAGCTGCTGGAGCGGAACCCGCCCAAGGACACCACCCGCTCCAAGCGCCTCGGCGTCTGGGCCGACCGCCCGCGCGCCCTCTACGGCTCCTGGTACGAGTTCTTCCCCCGCTCCGAGGGGGCCACCGCCACCACGAGCGGAACGTTCAAGCAGGCGGCCGAGCGGCTCCCGGCCATCGCCACCATGGGCTTCGACGTGGTCTACCTGCCCCCGATCCACCCGATCGGCCACACCCACCGCAAGGGGCCGAACAACACCTTGGAGGCGGGCCCGGACGACCCGGGGAGCCCGTGGGCGATTGGCTCGGAGGCCGGCGGCCACGACGCCATCCACCCCGACCTGGGCACCATCGACGACTTCGACGCCTTCGTTGCTCGCGCGAACGAGCTGGGCATGGAGATCGCCCTCGATTACGCCCTCCAGTGCTCGCCCGACCATCCCTGGGTCAGGGACCACCCGGACTGGTTCCGGATCCGCCCCGACGGCTCGATCGCCTATGCCGAGAACCCGCCCAAGGTCTACCAGGACATCTACCCGCTGAACTTCGACAGCCCGGACGCGCCGGCGCTGTACGAGGCCTGCAAGGGCGTCCTCGACCACTGGATCGCCCACGGGGTGCGGATCTTCCGGGTCGACAACCCCCACACCAAGCCGGTGCGGTTCTGGGAATGGCTGATCGCGGCCGTCAAGGCCGAGCACCCGGACGTGCTGTTCCTGGCCGAGGCGTTCACCCGCCCGCCGATGATGCGGGTCCTGGCCAAGATCGGCTTCACCCAGTCCTACACGTACTTCACGTGGCGCAACGGCAAGGCCGAGCTCGAGGAGTACTGCAAGGAGCTCGCCCACTCGCCCTCGGCCGAGTACATGCGGCCCAACTTCTTCGTCAACACCCCCGACATCCTGCACGCCTACCTCCAGTACGGGGGGCCGGCGGCGTTCAAGATCCGGGCCGTGCTGGCGTCGATGCTGTCGCCGACCTGGGGCGTCTACTCCGGCTACGAGCTGTACGAGCACCAGGCGGTCCGGCCCGGCTCCGAGGAGTACCTGGACTCCGAGAAGTACCAGTACCGGCCCCGGATCTGGTCGCAGCCGTCCCTGGCCGGCTACCTGACTCGGCTCAACGAGATCCGGCGGGCCCACCCGGCCCTGCACTGGCTCCGCAACCTCCGCTTCCACCTGGCCGACTCGAACGACATCATCGCCTTCTCCAAGCAGGCCGGCGACGACGACGCGGTGCTGGTGGTGGCCAACCTGAACCCGCACGAGACCCGCGACAGCTTCGTCCACCTGTGGATGCCAGCCCTCGGCCTCGACTGGGACACCGGCCCCTTCGAGGTCCACGACGAGATCACCGGCCAGACCTGGACCTGGCACGGGTCCTCCAACTGGGTTCGCCTCGACCCGCACTGGGAACCGGCCCACGTGCTCCACGTCCGCCGCAGGTAGCCACCGTGACGGAGCTGGAGACGGCCCTCGCCGAGTTCCTGCCCCGGCAGCGCTGGTTCGCTGGCAAGGGACGGGCCGTCGCCGAGGTCAGGGTGGAGAGCTCGGTGCCGCTGCGCACCGCCCTGCCCAGCCTGTCGGCGGTGGTGGCGGCGGTCGCCTACGCCGACGCCGGGGTCGAGCGCTACCACGTGCCGGTCGGCCACGACCGGGGCCTGGAGGCCAGGCAGCTCACCGACCGGGTCCCCGACGCCGTGATCTACGAGACCAAGGGCCCCGAGGGCGGCCCGTTCTACGACGCCGCCCGCGACGAGCGCCTCGGCGGGGTCTACCTCGACCTGCTCTCACGGTCGGCGAAGGTCGAGGAGCTGCGCTTCCACCGCATGCCGGAGTGGACCGAGACCCTGCGCGGACCGGGCAGGCTGCTCGGTGGCGAGCAGTCCAACTCCTCCCTGGTCTTCGGCAACCGGCTCATCCTCAAGCTGTTCCGCCTGCTCGAGCCGGGCGAGAACCCCGAGCTGGAGGTGACCAGGGCGCTGGCCGGGGCCGGGTTCACGGCGTGTGCCGCCCCGCTCGGCTGGATCGAGGGCCTGGGCTCGACCCTCGGCATCCTCCAGCGCTACTACGCCGGCAGCGTCGACGGCTGGACGCTGGCCACCCAGCGGGTCGCCGACCACTACCGGTCCGAGGACGGCGACCCCGGGAACTTCGCCGAGGACGCCGCCGCCCTTGGCCGGCTCACCGCCGAGCTGCACGCGGCCATGGCCACCGCCCTGCCCAGGGTCACCGAGGGCCAGCCCGACCTGGGCCGGCTCAGCGCCCGCCTGCTCGGCCAGCTCAGCCAGGTGGTGGCGCTGGTCCCCGAGCTGGCCGCCCACCGCGCGGCCATCGAGGAGATCTACACCAAGGCCGAGGCGGCCGGGGGTGGCGGCCGCCACCTCCAGCGTATCCACGGCGACTACCACCTCGGCCAGGTCCTCAAGGCGGATCCGGAGGGGCCCGGGGAACCCCGGAGGGGTGCCCCGGTGGATCAGGGCTGGGTGGTGATCGACTTCGAGGGGGAGCCGGCCCGGGCCCTGGAGGAGCGGCGGCGGCTCGCCAGGCCGCTCCAGGACGTCGCCGGCATGCTCCGCTCCTTCGACTACGCCGCCTTCCAGCCGCTGGTTGTCGGCAAGGTCCCGGGCTCGGCCGGCGGCGAGCTGGCCCGGTTCGAGGGACCGGCCGCGGCCTGGATCGAGGCCAACCGGAACGCCTTCCTCGACGCCTACCTGACCACGGCCGGCGAGCACGGCCAGCCGCTCGGCGGCGACCACGAGCTGCTGCTGCGCGCGTTTGAGCTCGACAAAGCTGTCTATGAAGTGATGTACGAGGCCAGACACCGCCCGCCGTGGCTCCAGATCCCGCTCGGCGGCATCCGACGTCTGCTGGGAGTGAGCCCATGAAGAAGGACGAGGTCGAGCGGCTGGTCCGCGGCGAGCATCACGAGCCCCACCGTCTGCTCGGGGCCCACGTCGAGGACGGCCGGGTGGTCATCCGCGCCTTCCGTCCCGACGCCACCGGGGTGGTGGCCCTGGTCGGGGCGGACGAGCAACTCGAGCGGGTCAAGCTGGAGCAGGTGCACGACGCCGGGCTGTTCGAGGGGACCCTGGACGGCACCACCCCGCCGCCCGCCTACCGGCTGGAGGTCAGCTACGCCTCGGGCACCTTCACCGTCGACGACGCCTACCGGTTCTGGCCGACCATCGGCGAGCTCGACCAGTACCTGCTGGGCGAGGGCCGGCACGAGCGGCTGTGGCAGAAGCTCGGCGCCCACGAGACGACGGTGGACGGCGTGGCCGGGACGGCGTTCGCCGTCTGGGCCCCCAACGCCCGCGCGGTTCGGGTGGTCGGCGACTTCAACTCCTGGGACGGCCGGCTCCACCCGATGCGGGCCCTCGGCTCCTCGGGGATCTGGGAGCTGTTCCTGCCCGCGGTCACCGCCGGGGCC
>JASLBL010000677.1 GCA_030146615.1 Actinomycetes bacterium | reverse complement strand
CGCGCTCCGTGGCCGGCTGCGTGGCCTGGCCACACCCCGCCTGGTCAGCGCTTGCGGGCGGCTCCGGCTGCGGGCTGACTTGGATCCTGAGACCGCCGCCACCGCGGCCAGCCTGCGCGCCCTGGCCCGCCGCATCCAACTGCTGGACGCTGAGATCGCGGACCACACCCGGGCCATCACTACCCTGGTCCGGGCCTGGCGGCCGGACCTGCTCAGCCGCTGCGGGGTGGGCCCGATCGTGGCCGCTATCGTGCTGTGTGCCTGGTCCCATCATGGCCGCTGCCGCACCGATGCTGCCTTCGCCATGCTGGGGGGCGCCGCACCCATCCCCGCGTCCTCCGGCCAGACCGTCCGGGTTCGCCTCAACCGTTCCGGGGACCGCCAGCTCAACCAGGCCCTGCACCTGGTCGTCTTGACCAGACTGCGCTATGACCCGGCGACCCGCGCCTATGCCGAACGGCGCCGTGCCCAGGGCAAGACCAACCGCGAGATCCGACGCTGCCTGGTGCGCTATGTCGCCCGCCAGCTCTACCGACTCCTCGAAGCCACCCCAGCGCTTTGACCAACATAGGAGCGTCCGCGGGAATGACATCCTGCCCGCCTCGTTGGCGCTGGTCGGTGCCGTTCGGCCGACTCGCCTACGATCACTGCGATGATCCCGGTGTGGCCGTGGTGAGGGCCTGACCCTTGATTCCGCCGACTCTGTGCCCTGTTTCCGGACCTGTCGACCCGAGCGACGGCCATGCTGTTGGTCGTGCGGCCGCGGCTGGGGTCTGACCCCTATGACCACTGCGTTATGGCAGAGGGAATGACCAGGCGGCGTTCAGGTCGAGTCGTCTGACCGGCATCCGAGACGGAACCTGCGTGGCGGCGGCGACAGCCTCGCCGACCCGACCACGCAGCACGACCGATCAGCCGACGGAGCACCCGACCAGGATGACCTCGTCCGCCCTCCCGCGACCTTGCCCAGCCCGGGCGCTATGCCTCCTGCTGGTGAACCCGCTCAGGGAGGAAGACCGACATGACGTCGCGCACCGACAGCACGCCGGCCGCTGCGCCCTGCTCCAGCACCACCAGGTGGCGGATGCGCCGGTCATGCATCTCGGCCGCCGCGACGGTCACATCCCAGTTGGGCGAGGCGGTCACGACCGGGGCGGTCATGTGATCGGCGACCCGCGCCTGCCCGACGTCGCCGAGTCGCGCGGCCGCGTGCATCACATCGCGCTCGGTGAGGATGCCGGCGACCTGGCCGTGCTGCTCCACGACCACCGAGCCGATGCCATGCTCCTGCATGACCTGTGCGGCACGTTGCAGCGACTGGTCGGGGTCGACCGTGACCACCGGGCTCCTCATGAGGTTGCGGACCTGCATGGCAAGGGCCTCCTGGACGAAGCCGGTCGAGTGGGCTGCCGCCCACGGCGAGAACACCGACCGTACATGATTCGGGCTCGGGAGTCACTTGGGCCCGACCCAGTGCCATCCTGGCGGCTCAGGTCGGAGGCGGTCCCAGCCAAAGGGGTCCTGACGTAGCGCTTGCGGCCAGTGAGCCGGTCGCGGCCCGGCCGGGCGGACCTGGACCTAGAGCCATCTCAGTCCTTGTGCTGTCGGATCATGCTCGCCGCCCTTCTGGCGCGGCGTCCTGGGTCGAAGGAATGACCAGACGGGGCAAGGCCTCGTGCGCAGCTAGCCTCGGATAGGGCCGTTGAGCTGGGGAGATGTGGACCTCGAGGTCGGATTCGAACCGACGACCTTCCGATTACGAGTCGGACCCTCGCCTTCCAGCTGGACCCGCCCAAAACCATCCTGGCTGCTCAGGTGCGGTACCGATTTCATCTGATGCCGTCGCGTAGTGCCTGGTATCAGCGCCTGGGTTGCTAGAGAGGTTGCCAACCTGCGGCTTCGCCCAGCACCCATGCGGCGGCATGAGCACCTTGAGCATCCGATCGCCATCGGAAGGTCGCTCTGGGCCAGCACTGATGATCGGATCCCTGGCGTGGTGATCGCTTGACGGCCGAACCAGCCAGTGCTGTGTGGTCCTTGATGCTGTTGCCGCCTGGCCTCTGCTTGCTAGCGTTGATCGGGCCAGCGTCAGGGGATTGCGATGGATGACTTCGCGAGCCGCGGGCTCCGCTCGAGTACTGGTTCTTCAAGTTCAACAGTTGGCAGCTTGCCTTCTTGGTCGACTTATCGCTCGGCGTCGACAACAGCAGAGCCTTCGCTGGCGCGAGAGGGTGATCCGGCCTCCGTCGTGGGCGTAGGGCCTTGGGGGCCTATGATCGAATCGTCGTGTCCACCGCGGCGACCGACCATGCCGACTGGCAACGGTGGGCGCCCGAGGGCCACGACACCTCCAGCTCGACCGCCGGGCAGGTGAGCAGGCTTTGCGGACGGGAACGCGACCGACTCCGTCGTCGGCCAACCGGTCCCACCCCACTCGCCCGGCGCGCGGCGGGCCCACCAGGCCGCGGCTGCTTCCCCACCCCCTACCACCCGGGCTTGCCGGCGACCCTGGCTGGTTCGGGCCCGGCTCCCAGGTCTGGCACATCTGGCGCGAGCGGCTGCTGCTGCTGGGCGGGCCAGCCCCGTTCTGCTGCAGCTTGCCCACCCACTGATCACGGCCGGCGTGGCCACCCACTGCAGCTTCCGGG
>JASLBL010000670.1 GCA_030146615.1 Actinomycetes bacterium | reverse complement strand
CCAACTACGACTGGTTCCTTGACGCCAAGGGCGCGGTCCTGGCCGCCAACTTCGAGCCCAACGCCCACATCGTCGCCCCGCGCACGGTCGTCTCCCTGGGCAAGCTCAAGGAGGCGACGACCAATGCCTACATGGCGCCGCCAGCCGGGATGCTGCCGCTGCTGGCCACCAAGCAGCTCCCGATCAACCTCACGGTCGGCACCTCGACGGACGCCAGCTACATCTTCACCGCCGACTGGAACCAGCTGATGGTCGGCATCCGCACCGACTTCAACCTGCGGTTCCTGGGCGAGCGGTTCCTGACCGACAACCTCCAGTACGCCTTCCTGGCCTACCTGCGCGCCGACGTGCAGCTCGCCCAGCCGTCCGCGTTCGTCGTCGACACGGGGGTGCGAGCCTGATGCAGCGTGACCGCGACCTGGACCGCGACGTCATGGACGACGTCGAGCTGGCCGAGAAGGGACCGGACTACGAGCGGCATCTGGGCGAGCCCATCGCCGGGTGCGTAACCGCCCGACCGGCCCGCCCGAGCTGGCGGATGAGGACCTGCACATCGAGCGCAAGGACCTCGGCCCCGAGTCGACCACCTTCGTGGCCAAGGGCGACCCCATCCCGGCCGAGCTGCGTGAGCTTCCCCGTCGCGCAGCTCGGCCGGCACCACGCAAGAAGTAGGCCGTGAGCTGGTGGGACCGCTGGGTCTGGTCCCGGGTCCAGAACCGTGAGGCGTTGACCCTCGAACAACTGCTCGCCGAGGAAGCCCGCCCGACCGCGGCCGGCGAGCCCGTCACCGTCGAGACGGCGCTGCGGCTGTCGACCGTCTGGGGCTGTGTCCGGTTGCTGGCCGACAGTGTGAGCACGCTGCCGTTGCACGTCTACCGGGGCGAGGACCGCGACCCCATCGCCACCCCGCCGCTGCTCCAGCGGCCGAGTGCTGACTTTCCCGAGCTGGCCGACTGGCTCTGGGCGGTCATGGCGTCGCTGCTGCTGCGCGGCAACGCCTGGGGCGTCATCACCGACCGGGCCGGGGCCGGGCTGCTCCCGAGTCAGGTCGACCTGGTCCATCCCGACCGGGTGAGCGTGACTACCAACGGTGAGGGCCGCCGGGTCATCCGCGTCAACGGCGAGGAGATCCCGCGGGCCGACCTATGGCATGTCAAGGCGTTCACCTGGCCCGGCGAGTCGCTGGGGCTGTCCCCGATCGCCTACGCGCGGGAGGCCATCAGGCTCGGGCTCGGCGCCGAGAAGTACGGGGCCCAGTTCTTCGGCGACGCCGCCATCCCCTCCGGCGTGCTCACCTCCGACCAGCGCATCGGCAAGGAACAGGCCGAGCAGCTCAAGGCCCGCTGGCAGCAACGGCACAAGAACAAGCGCGACATCGCCGTGCTCGGCGACGGGGCCAAGTTCCAGCCCATCACCATCGCCCCCGACGAGGCCCAGTTCATCGCCACCCAGAAGTTCAGGGTGGCCACCATCTGCCGCTTCTACGGCGTGCCGCCCGAGATGATGGCCGGCGAGACCGCCGGGCACGAGGCCTACACCTCGCCCGAGATGCGCGGCGTCGACTTCCTCACCTTCAGCCTGCGCCCGTGGCTGGCCCGGGTCGAGCGGGCCGTGTCCGGGCTGCTGCCCAGCACCCAGCGAGCCAAGTTCAACGCCGGCGGGTTCGTCCGGGCCACCCTGCGCGACCGCTACGAAGCCCACCGCATCGCCATCGAGGCCGGGTTCCTGACCCGCAACGAGGTCCGCGAGTTGGAAGACCGCCCGCCGCTGTCCGAAGGGGGCATCGCATGAACCGCGTCGAGTACCCGGCCACCCTGCAGCTACGAGACGGCGGCGACGGCCGCACCATCGAGGGGCCGCTGCTGCCCTGGAATGTCGAGGCCCGCGTCCTGGACCGGGGACGCATGGTGGTCGAGACGTTCCAGCGCGGGGCGCTGGCGGGCGTTGAGGCTTCCCGTGTCCCGCTCACCGCCCGCCACCCCCGCGACGCCCAAGAGCTGCCCATCGGACGCACGGTCGAGCTGGAGGAGCGCGACGACGCCGCCTGGGGCGCCTGGTACGTCTCGGACACCGCCATCGGGAACGAGGTCCTGGCCCTGGCCCAGCGACGGGGTACCGCTCGGGCTGTCGGTCGGGTTCATGGAAGTTCCCGGCGGGAGCCGCTGGTCGCCCGACCGGCGCCGCGTCACCCGAACCCGGGCCCAGCTCGACCACGTCGCCGTCGTGCGGGTCGGCGCCTACGCCGGGGCCGGCGTGGTCGGGGTCCGGGCGCACGCGTACATCAGAACGCCGCTGCTCGACCTGGCCCGGCTGCGCCATGGGTAAGACGCGCTGGATCTACCGGGCGGCCAGCCAGCAGAACCTCTGCGTGATCTGCCGCACCCCGTTCAAGGGGCCGGGCGACCGCTGCCACCACCACCGCGAGGCGCTGCGCCAGCGTCGCCGTCGTAAGCCGCGGTGAGCGAAGCCGTTTCCCCCCAAGGGGTCGCCCCCTCGACCCCGCAGCAGTCGCGTTTTCCGACTCTCTCCCGCGGCCGCCGGCCCGGTCCCAAGGGGCTCGTCACCGCCCCGCCGCTGGATCTTCGGCGGCTGCCGAAGCGGGGCGGGAGCCGGGCCGTCGCCTTCATCGAACGGTACGTGACCGTCCCCAAGGGCACCGGGAACCGCCGCCGTATGCGTCTGCGCCCCTGGCAGAAGGCCATCGTTCACGGCCTCCTTGACGAACCCCGGCCCCGTCACGGGCTGGTGAGCATCCCCAGAGGCAACGGGAAGTCCACCCTCGCCGCTGCCATCGGGTTGTACGGGCTGCTGGCCGATGGCGTGGAGGGCGCGCAGGTCTGTTGCGTCGCCTCCGACGAACGGCAGGCCCGGATCGTGTTCAACACCGCCCGGCGCATGGTCGAGCTCGACCAGGACCTCGCCGAGCGCGTCCAGACCTTCAAGGACCACCTGTACGTGCCCCACACCGACTCGTCGCTGTTCGCGCTGCCCGCCGACCCGGCCGGCCTCCAGGGATGGGACCCGTCGTTGTGCGTGGTCGACGAGCTGCACGTCGTCACCGCCGACTGCTATGAGGCGATGCTGCTGGCCGCCGGCAAGCGCGACCGCTCCCTGCTGCTGGCCATCTCCACCCCGGCCGCCGACTCCGACTCGGTCATGTGGTCGCTGGTCGAGAAGGGCCGGACCGGCGGCGACCCCGGCTTCCGCTACTTCGAGTTCGCCGCCCCGGCCGACTGCTCGATCTACGACGAACAGGCCTGGGCGACCGCGAACCCGGCCCTGGACGACTTCCTGCACCGCGACGCGCTCCGGGCCACCCTCACCACCGCCCGCGAGACGTCGTTTCGCCGGTTCCGCCTGGGCCAGTGGACCCAGATCAACGAGGCCTGGCTCCCGCCCGGCGCCTGGACCGCCTGCTCGGATGTGGGCCAGGAGATCCCGGACGGGGCCGAGGTCGTGCTCGGCTTCGACGGCTCCTACAACGGCGACACCACCGCCATCGTGGCCGCCACCGTCGAGCCTCAGCCCCATCTCGAGCTGGTCGGTCTCTGGGACCGCCCCGAGGGCGCCAGGGAGTGGGCCGTGCCCGTGCTCGACGTCGAGCAGGTCCTCCGGGACGCCTGCCGACGCTGGCAGGTCCGGGAGATCTGCTGCGACGTGTTCCGCTGGGCCCGCAGCTTCCAGATCCTCGAAGGCGAGGGCCTGCCGGTGGTCGAGTACCCGCAGACGCCGTCCCGGATGACCCCGGCCACGACCCGGTTCTATGAGGCCGTCGTGCTCGGCACCCTCAGCCACTCCGGCGACTCGCGGATGGCCCGTCACGTCGACAACTGCACCGTCCGGGAGGACACCCGGGGCGTCAGGCTGGCCAAGGAGCACCGCTACTCCAAACGCCGCATCGACGCCGCCGTGGCCGCGGTGATGGCGTTTGACCGGGCCGCCGACCTGGCCGGCGACCGCGGGCCGGCCATCTACATCTAGCGGCGGGGCGTGACCCGTCCGACTAGGGCTTGCAGTTCCAGGATGAGCCGGTCGACGGCCTCAACCTTGGGCAGGACCGGACTCTCGGCCAAGGCCTGGTCGAGCAGCGCCCGCATCGTGGTGCAACGTGGGCAGGGCCGCGACTCGACCTTGGCCCGGCGCTCTGCTTCGCTGGTGCCGTGGGCGTGGCGGGTTCCTGACCAGCCGCAGCGGCGGCACTTGACGGTCGACATTGGTTCCTCCCCCGACAGCCTCCTACCCCATGGGGTACGGCGGCTCACGCTAGCCGAGGAGGCCCACCGCGAGCACGGCGGCCACGAACACGAGCACGGCGCCGACGACGGCGACGCATACCAGGACGAGGCCGCGGGCGCTCCCGGGGGCGATGCCCTCCAAGGCGCCCGCGATGGTGACGAGGTCGAGCGCGGCCAGGATGATCCGGAGCAGTCTCACGGCCGCCGCTCCGGGACCGTCACGGCCGACCGCTCGCGCCAGTACGACGGCGGGGGCTGGTGAAGCTGCGCCCGCAGCCGATGGACCTGGACCAGTAGCCAGTAGGCGGCCATCACTAGGGCGAGGATGACGCACACGGCCGCCAGCAACGTGACCACGACCGCGAACGCGACTTCTAGGCTTCCCATACTTCGTCCTCCGCGAGCTTCCAGCGAAGCTCCATCGACGCCAGATCGCGCCGGGCCTCGGCGAGCCGGCGTTCACGCCGCTGCGCGGTGTCGTCGACGCCAAGCAACGCCAGCAGCTCCGCGCATGCGGCCGGGTCACCCAGCGCCCGCCGTGCCTGCGCCGCGTTGCGCTCGATCCACTCCTCCCGCTCGTCCACCCTGCTCCTCCGATGGGTGGGGAGGGCCCAGGGGATCCCGGACCCGGACCCTCCCCACGTCGTCACTGCACCTTCCCCGAGCCACGCCTAGCTGGCGTGCGACACAGGGACGACGGGTTCGGACTCAGCCAGCCGGTACTCAGCCAGCCGGGCCATGCCCTGCTCGGTGATCTCGATGGGCAGCGGCGTCCGTTCGCAGACGAACAGCGCCCAGGGCGTGTGGAGCACCACCAGCCGGCCGCAGACCATGCAGCGGCCGAACAGCCGGTAGCCCGGCCAGTCGATCACGCCGAGCAGCCATGGCGGCAGGTGCTCGTCCATCCATTCGCGCAGTTTCCTCACCCCCTCCCGTCGAATTGGAGGGGGCCGAATCGCCGACGCCTGGATGGCAGGCCGACGAAACGACCCCCTGGCTATTCGCCCCTTCGGTGCTTATGTACATAAGTACAGCGGCAGGGAGAGTGAGTCAACCCC
>JASLBL010000610.1 GCA_030146615.1 Actinomycetes bacterium | reverse complement strand
GCGTGGCGGGCGGCCCGGCCGGGGGCCACGGTCCCGCCCATGGCCGAGGTCGCCTCGCCGGCGCCCGGGTAGCCGGCCAGCGGCGGCAGCATGGTGGTGGCCATAGCCGCCGTGGCCACGCCGGCGGCCGGCCCGGCCGCGACCCGCTGGCCGGCCCTGGCCCGCTCCAGGTCGGCCCGGAACTCGGCCGCGGTCTGGTAGCGGTCCTCGGGGCGCTTGGCCATCGCCTTCAGGCAGACCGCCTCCAGCGACGGCGGGATGTCGGGGTTGAGCAGCCGGGGCGCCGCCGGGTCCTCGCGGACGTGCCGGTAGGCGATCGCCACCGGGGTCGCCCCCCGGAACGGCACCGTCCCGGTGAGCATCTCGTACAGGCAGCAGCCGAGCGAGTACAGGTCGCTGCGGAAGTCGACCGCCTGCCCCTGGGCCTGCTCGGGCGACAGGTACTGGGCGGTGCCGAGCATGGCCGCGGTCTGGGTGACCGTCTCGGTGGCGGCCACCCGGGCGATCCCCAGGTCCATCAGCTTCACCCGGCCGTCGGGCATGAGCATGATGTTGGCCGGCTTGACGTCCCGGTGGACCAGGCCGCGGGCGTGGGCGGCGGCCAGGGCCGAGCAGACGTCGGCACAGATCTCGGCCGCCCGGTCGGGGTACAGCGGCGCCTCGGCCCGGATCACGTCCTTGAGGGTCCGGCCGTCCACGTACTCCATGACGATGAAGTGGGTGCCGTTCTCGGACCCGGTGTCGTAGACGGCGACCACCCCGGGATGCGAGAGGCTGGCCGCGGCCTGGGCCTCCCGCCGGAACCGGTGGGCGAACTCCGGGTCGTGGGCGTGCTGGGACAGCGGCACCTTGATGGCCACCCGGCGGGCCAGCAGCCGGTCGCGGCCCTCGAACACCTCGGCCATGCCGCCAGCACCGAGCAGACGGCCGACCTCATAGCGGTCCAGGAGCACCTGGGGGTGGGTGGTCATGGCGTCAGCAGCTTATACGTCCCAGTATGCGGACGTTGTTCGAGTCTCTACGGGATCCGGTTAGCGGCCGGCCTCCTCACCCGCCGATGGCCCGCTCCAGGAGTTCGCTGACCAGCTTAGGGTTGGCTCGGCCGCGGGTCTCGCGCATGACCTGGCCGACCAGGGCGCCGAGCACGCCCCGCTTGCCGCCGCGGAACTTGTCGGCCAGGTCGGGGTTGGCGGCCACGACCCGGTCGACCACGGCCTCCAGCTCGCCGGTGTCGGAGATCTGGGTCAGCCCCTTGCGCTCGACGATGGTGGTCGGCGAGGCCTCCGAGGTGAACATCTCGGCCAGCACGTCCTTGGCCGCGGTCGTCGACACGGTCCCGGCGGCCAGCAGGTCGAGCAGCTCCCCCAGCCGCTCCGGCCCCACCGGGTTGGACGCCATGGTGTGCCCGAACTCGCGCAGGTCCCGCTGGAGCTCCCCCATCACCCACCCGGCCACGACCTTCGGGTCCCGCGCCGATCCCGCGCCGGCGGCCCCGGCCCCCGCCGCGCCGGTGGCCCCCGCCCCCCCGACGACGGCCTGGAAGAAGGCGAGGACCTCGGGGTCGCGGACCAGCCAGCCGACCTCCTTGGCGGGCAGGCCGGTGGCCTCGGCGAGGCGGGCCCGCTGCTCGGCCGGCAGCTCGGGCAGCTCGGCCCGGAGCCCGTCCACCCACGCGGCCGTGGCCTCGATGGGGACCAGGTCGGGCTCGGGGAAGTAGCGGTAGTCGGTGGCGAACTCCTTGGACCGCATGGGCTCGGTCCGGCCGGCCCCCTCGTCCCAATGGCGGGTCTCCTGGACCAGCTTGCCGCCCTCGGCCAGGACCCGGCGCTGCCGCTCGGCCTCGTAGGCGACCGCCCGGTAGAGGCTGCGCAGCGAGTTGAGGTTCTTCAGCTCGATCTTGGTGCCGAACTCGGCATGCCCGACCGGCCGGATCGACACGTTCACGTCGAACCGCATCGAGCCTTCCTCGAGCTTGGCGTCCGAGACCCCGAGGGCCAGCAGCACCGCCCGCAGCTCCTCGGCGTACGCCCGAGCCTCCTCGGCCGTGCGCAGGTCGGGCTCGGAGACGATCTCGACCAGGGGGATCCCGGCCCGGTTGTAGTCGACCAGCGAGTAGTCGGCCCCGTGGATGCGTCCGGTGGCCCCGACGTGGAGGCTCTTGCCGGTGTCCTCCTCCAGGTGGACCCGGGTGATCCCGATCCGCCGGACCTCGCCCTCCACGTCCACGTCGAGCCAGCCGTTGACGCACAGCGGCTCGTCGTACTGGGAGATCTGGTAGTTCTTGGGCATGTCCGGATAGAAGTAGTTCTTGCGGTGGAACTGGGACCGCTCGGCGATCCGGCAGTGCAGGGCCAGCCCAATCCGGGCCGCGAACTCCACCGCCCGGCCGTTGGCCACCGGCAGCGATCCCGGCTCGCCGAGGCAGACCGGGCACACCTGGGTGTTCGGCTCGGCCCCGAAGGTGGTCGGGCAGGCGCAGAACATCTTGGTCGCGGTGCCCAGCTCGCAGTGGGTCTCGATCCCGATGACCGTCTCGTAGCGGCGGGCCCCGACCTCCTCGGCAACAGCGGCGGTCACGGTCGCACCTCCCCGGGCGAGACGGGTCGGGAGGAGAGCCCGAGGTTCTGCTCGAACGCCCAGGCGGCCCGGAGCATGCTCGCCTCGCCCAGGGCCGGGGCGATCAGCTGGAGCCCGACGGGCAGCCCGTCCGACAGCCCGGCCGGGACCGAGACGGCGGCGTTGCCGGCCAGGTTGACCGGGATGGTGAACACGTCGTTGAGGTACATGGCCAGCGGGTCGTCGGCCTTCTCACCGATCGGGAAGGCGACCGTCGGCGCGGTCGGCCCGACCAGCAGGTCGAAGCGCTCGTAGGCGGCGTCCAACTCCCGGCGGACCAGGGTCCGGACCTTCTGGGCCTGGCCGTAGTAGGCGTCGTAGTAGCCCGCCGACAGTGCGTAGGTGCCGAGCATGACCCGCCGCTTGACCTCGGCCCCGAACCCGGCCTGGCGGGTCCGCTGCATCATGTCCACCACGTCGGCCGAGTCCTTGACCCGCAGCCCCCACCGGACCCCGTCGTAGCGGGCCAGGTTGGAGGAGCACTCGGCCGGGGCGATCAGGTAGTAGGCCGACAGGGCGTACTCGAACGACGGCAACGAGGTCTCCTCGAGCCGGGCCCCGAGCCGCTCCAGCCGGTCGAGGCCCTCCCGCACCCGGGCCAGCACGCCCGGCTCGCTGCCCTCCAGGAACAGCTCCTTGACGACCCCGACCCGCAGGCCGTCCACCCCCTCGGTGAGCCGCGAGGTGACGTCGACCGGGGCGTCGGGGATCGAGGTCGAGTCCATCGGGTCGTGGCCGGCGATCGTCTCCAGCAGGGTGGCGGCGTCACGCACGTCACGGGCGAACGGGCCCACCTGGTCGAGCGAGGACGCGAAGGCGATCAGGCCGTAGCGGCTGACCAGCCCGTAGGTCGGCTTGACGCCGACGATGCCGCACAGGGCGGCCGGCTGCCGGATCGACCCGCCGGTGTCGGTGCCGATCCCGAGCGGGGCCTGGCCGGCGGCCACCGCCGCCGCCGACCCGCCGCTGGAGCCGCCCGGCACCCGGGCCGTGTCCCAGGGGTTGCGGGTCGGCCCGTACCCGGAGTTCTCGGTGGAGGAGCCCATGGCGAACTCGTCCATGTTGGTCTTGCCGAGGATCACGACCCCGGCGTCGCGCAGCCGCCGCACCACCGTGGCGTCGTACGGCGGCACGAACTCCTCCAGGATCTTCGACCCGGCGGTGGTCCGGACCCCCTTGGTCACGAGCACGTCCTTGAGGGCCAGGGGGACCCCGGCCAGCGGGCCGAGCCGCTCGCCCCGCTCCCGAGCCGCGTCGACCTTGCCGGCGTCGGCCAGGGCCTGGTCGCCGGTGACGGTCAGGAAGGCGTGCAGCCGCTCGTCGGTGGCCGCGATCCGCTCCAGGGCGGCCTCGGTGGCCTGGACGGCCGTCGCCTGGCCGCTGGCGAACCGCTCGGCCAGCTCGTGGGCGGTCAGGTCGGCCAGGGAGCCCGAGGCCGGGCCGGCCGGGCCCCCCCGGTCCGCGGGGCCGGCCGGGCTCACGGCGCCTCCTCGATGATCCGGGGCACCTTGAACCGGTCCTGCTCGACCTCGGGCGCGGTCGACAGCGCCTCCTCCCGGGTCAGGCAGGGCCCGGGCACGTCCTCGCGCCATGCGTTCACCCGCGGCAGGGGGTGGGCGGTCGGCGGCACCCCTTCGGTGGGCAGCCGCCTGATCTTGTCGGCCTCCTCCAGGATCACCGACAGCTGGGCCTGGAAGCGGTCGAGCTCCTCATCGGTCAGGGCGAGGCGGGCGAGGCGGGCGACGTGCTCGACGTCAGCACGGCTGATCGGCATGGACAGATCCTTCGAACGTTCGGCGGTCGGCCGAGTCTACCGTCGCCCCTCCGACGGCTGCCGGGGGATTTCCACAGCCAGCTCGACCACGAACCCGTCCGGGTCCTCGACATGCACCGTCCGGTGCCCCCAGGGCCGGTCCACCGGCCCCTTCAGGATGGTCACCCCCGCCGCCCGCAACCGCTCCGCCTCCGCGTCCACGTCCTCGACCAGGAACACCACCTCTCCACCGGGCCGTCCGGGCGCCTCAGCCCCCTGCCCGGTCAGCTCCCCCAGCCGGTTCCGGTCGTACAGCCCGAACTTCGCCCCCCGGGTCGCGAACTCGACGTACCCGTCCCCCTCCAGCTTGAACGGCACGCCGAGCACGTCCCGGTAGAACACCACCGACCGCTCCAGGTCGGCCACGAACAAGATCACGTATCCGAGGTGGTTCATCCCCCCATCCAAGCACAGGCGCCACTACGAACCCCACCAGGAGGCCTCCCAGGTGAGGGTGGCCAGGGTGGCCTGGCCGGAGAGGCTGGGGTGGAAGTAGTCGAGCTTGGAGACCATGGAGCGGGTGAAGTCGTAGCTGAAGGTGAGGTAGTTGTCGAAGCGGCAGTTGGACCAGGTGGCGCAGACGTCCTCGAGGACCTGGTTGAGCTCGGCTTCGCGGTCGATGACGGCCTGGCGGTCGGCGGGTGAGTTGAAGAAGTTGAGCATCGACGGGCAGATGCCGGCGGCCTGCCAGACAGTCTGGGCGACTGGGTTGGTGCGGAGGATGCTCCAGAGCTGGTAGAGGTTCGGGATCGAGGCCACAAACACGTGGCTGGCCGGGAGGCCGGTGCGGAGGATGTCGAGGGTCTCGGTGAACTGGGCGCGGAAGGTGGCCGTCGAGGTGAGGGCGCCGTCCCAGCCGCAGAGGTCGTTGGCCCCCATGAGAATGGTCACGTACTCGGCGCCCTGGCCGACGGTCGCGCGGGCCTGGCCGGGGGCGTCGGCCATCTGGGCGCCGGAGACGGCGTTGTTCCAGCGGTGGCCGCGGATGGCCGGGTTCTGGGCGCGGATGCGCTCGTAGTGGCTGGCGATGCCGTCGAACGGGACGTGGCCGGTGGACCAGGAGTGGCCCGGCCACCTGCCGTAGAAGCAGCAGACGTCCACGGCCTGGGTGATGGAGTCGCCGATGGCGGCGATCGAGTCGGGCAGGGGCGGCGCGGGGGCCGCGGCCACGGCGGCCGGGGCGTTCCCGGCGGTGTCGGCCGAGGCGGAGGTGGTGGTGCCGAGGGTCGCCAGGACCAGGCCAACCCCGACGGCGAGCACGCGGAACGGTCTGGGCATCTCTGACCTCCCCGGTCGCGCGGAACGGGACGCTGGTCAGAGAATGACCGATTTCAGCGTTGCCGCCTAGATATGCGGTTATGCCGGAACGACCGGAGGGGCCGGGGCGGATTGGGAACAGACCCCAGGTGCGGGCGCCTCAGGCGGCCGGTGGCTTGGCGCCGGTGGACTAGGGCCGGTGGATTGGGGCCGGTGGGTTCAGCGGCCGCCGACTCAGGGGTAGTCGCGCTCGATGCGGCGCTCCTCGACGACCCGCTCGTCGGGGTAGGCGGTGGAGCGGCGGCGGTATGGGGAGAAGCTGCTCCAGAACAGCAGGGAGAGGAGCAGGCCGACCACGCCGGCGACCATCAGGATGATGCCGACGGTGTTGATGTTGAAGCCCTCGGTGCTGACGTTGACCGCGAAGGTCAGGATGGCCCCGATGACCAGCAGGAAGATGCTGGCTCCGATGCTCATTGCGCCTCCTTCAAACCAAGCTCGATGTCTCCGGTCCGCCCTACCCTGCCGGGCTCCGGGGAAACCCCCGATCCGGACTGGGGGACCCTATCAGCGGGAGCCGTAGCTGGCGCGCAGGTCGGGGTCGTCGACGGCCAGCCTGACCGCCCCGGCGACCTGGAGCTGGAAGACGAAGCCGGCGAGCAGGCTGATCGCGGCGAAGGCCAGCAGCTCCCACTGCCGATCGTAGAGTAGCTCCAGGACCAGGCCGGCAAACGCCGGGAGGAGGCCGAAGACCAGGGCCTGGCTGGCCCAGCCCATGGCCAGGCCGCGGAAGCCGATGGCCCGGGCCCGCTCGGCCCGGGGGCGGCGCTGGCGGGGGTCGGGGTGGTCGAGGGCCCGCTTGCCGGCGACCAGGAGCCTGGCCGGGCGCAGGGCCAGCCAGGCCCCGACCAGCACGGCCAGGACGGCCACGGCGACGACCGCGGTCACCGCCACCCCGGCGACCGGGGCGACGGCCGCCGACGGCCCGCCAAGCCCGTTGAGGCCGGCGTTGACCATCACCGCCACCACCATCCCGGCGAACAGGAAGGCGACCCGTACCGTCCGCACGATCGGCTCCGGGTCGGGCCCCCCGTCCCGCCCCGACGGCTCGTGCTGCCGCGACCCCTCCGGGTCGAGCGGGTGCCAGCCGTCACTCATCTTCCCGCTCCAGCAGGGCGGCGAAGCCGGGCTCGTCGAGAGTGGGGACGCCGAGCTCGGTGGCGCGGGCGGCCTTTGACCCCGGGTCGGTGCCGACGACGACGTAGGCGGTCTTCTTGGAGACGCTGGAGGCGACCCGCCCCCCGCGGTGCTCGATGGCCCGGGCGGCCTGCTCCCGGGTGAAGCCGTCGAGGCTGCCGGTGAGGACGAACGACATGCCGGCCAGGGTCTGGGGCAGCTCGGCCCCGGTGTCACCGTCGGCCTTGGTGTTGACGCCCGCCTCGACCAGGCGGCGGACCAGGTCCTGGTTGCCCTCGTCGGCGAACCAGGCGGCGACGCTGGCGGCGATGGTCGGGCCGACCCCGCCGACGTCG
>JASLBL010000595.1 GCA_030146615.1 Actinomycetes bacterium | reverse complement strand
CGCGGCGGCGGCCACCGCCAGACCCCGGCCCAGAAGGCCAAGGCCGACGCCGAGCGGGCTCGCCGGGCCCAGGGCGGCTCCCAGGCCCGGACCCCCAGGAAGGGGCCTCGATGAGCACAGCTCCGGGCCCGGGTGGGCTGCCGGCGGTCGAGGACCGGCCGGGCCTGTCGCTGCTGGTCGCCGCCGGGGGCACCGGCGGGCACGTGTTCCCCGGGCTGGCTCTGGCCCGCACGATCGTCCAGCACGACCCGCGGGCGACCGTCCGCTTCGCCGGCACGACCAGGGGCATCGAGACCCGGGCGGTGCCCGAGGCCGGCTTCGCCCTCGACCTGCTGCCGATCCTGCCGCTGTCGCGGCGGCTGGCCGCCGAGACCCTGAAGGCCCCGTTCGCGGCTGTCAACGGCACCTTCGCCGCCCGCCGGCTGCTGCGCGAGCACCGCTTCGACGTGGTCTGCGGCATGGGCGGCTACGTCACCCTGCCCGTGGCCCTGGCCGCCCGGATGGAGGGCGTGCCGGTCGTGCTCCACGAGCAGAACGCCGTGCCCGGGATCGCCAACCGCCTGGCCGCCAGGGTGGCCAGCCGGATCGCGGTCGGGGTGGACGCCGCCGCCGCGGCGTTCCCGCCCGAGCGCACCACCGTGGTCGGCAACCCGGTCCGGCCCGAGCTGGCCCGCCTCGACCGGGCCGCCCTCCGCGACGAGGCGGTGGCGGCCTTCGGCCTCGACCCCGGCCGCCGGACATTGTTCGTGTTCGGCGGCAGCCAGGGGGCGCGCCGCATCAACCAGGCCGTCATCGAGGCCACCACCCACTGGCCCGACCCGGCCGCCGTCCAGGTCCTGCACGCCTGCGGGCGCCGGGACGAGGCCGACGTCCGCGCCGCCTGGGCCGACGCCGACCCCGACGGGCGGGGGCTGCTGGTCAAGATCGTCCCGTTCGTGGACCGCATGGACCTCGCCTATGCCGCCGCCGACCTGGCCATGACCAGGGCCGGGGCGATCACCGTGGCCGAGCTGACCGCCGCCGGCGTGCCGGCGGTGATGGTCCCCCTGCCCCACGCCACCGCCGACCACCAGGCCGCCAACGCCCGCGCGGTCGCCGCCGGCGGTGGGGCCGTGGTCGCCGACGACGCCACCCTGGACGGCCCGGCCGTGGTCGCCGCCGCCGCCCCGCTGCTGGCCGACCCCGACCGCCTCGCCACCATGGCCGCGGCCATGCGGGCCATGGCCCACCCGGCCGCCGCCGAGGTGCTGGCCGCCCTGGTCGTCGAGGCCTCCGGCCGCGCCACCCGGGAGCAGTTCCTGGCCGAGGTGGCCGCGGCCGCCACCCCGGTCGACCGCGAGGCCACCGGCTGGTTCGAGTCCGCCGGAACCCCGGCCGCCGGCCCGGCCGTCCAGCGCCGGGTCGACCGCCGCACCAAGCGCATGGAGGCCTACCCTCCGATCGACCGCCGGGCCCACCCGCCGGCTGGACCGCCCCCCGAGCCCGGCGGTGGGCCACCGGACAACCAGGACCCCGGACCATGACCGGGCCGGGGCCGGTAGGGGGGGACCCCCATGGCGGAACACCCGCCGGGTGGGACCGGCCGGCTGTGGACAATCCAGCCCAGCCAACCGACCGATCGGCTGTGGACAACCCAGCGCACCGCGATTCCGGGGCGGCTACGCTCCCCCACTGGGGGACCGGGCCCAGGGCGCCGGGGCTCGAGCGCGGGCCGAAGGCGCCGGGGCTGGAGCGCGGGCCTCGGGTCGTGCACCTGGTCGGGGTGGGCGGGGCCGGGATGAGCGGGCTGGCGCGGCTGCTGCTGGCCGGGGGGCACCGGGTCACCGGGTCGGACCGGAGCGAGTCGGCCACCCTGGAGGCGCTGCGGGCCCTCGGCGCCGAGGTCTGGGCCGGGCACGACGGGACCAGGCTGGGCCGGCCCGACCTGGTGGTGGCCTCGACCGCCATCCGGGCCACCAACCCGGAGCTGGTCGCGGCCAGAATCCTCGACATCCCCGTCCTCGGCCGGGCCCAGCTGCTGGCTCTGCTCATGGCGGGCAAGGACGGCATCGCGGTCGCCGGTACCCACGGCAAGACCACCACCACCGGGATGGTCGTGGCCATCCTGGAGGCGGCCGGGCTCGACCCGTCCTATGCCGTGGGCGGCGACTTCAAGTCCAGCGGCGTCAACGCCGCCGCCGGGAGCGGCCCCCACTTCGTGGCCGAGGCCGACGAGTCCGACGGCTCGTTCCTGGAGCTGTCCCCGAACGTGGCCGTGGTCACCAACGTCGAGGCCGACCACCTCGACCACTGGGGCGACCTGGCCGCGGTGACGGCCGCGTTCCGCTCCTTCGTGGGCCGGCTCCCACCCGACGGCACGGCCGTGCTCTGCGCCGACGGCCCCGGCGCCCTCGACCTGGCCGAGGCCGCCCGCTGCCAGGTGGTCACCTACGGGTTCGCCGCGGGGGCCGAGATCCGGGGCGAGGGCCTCACCCTCGACGCCTGGAGCTCCAGCTTCACGGTGACCGCCGCGGAGCGGCCCCTCGGCCAGGTCACCCTGGTCGTCCCCGGGCGCCATAACGTGCAGAACGCCCTTGGGGCGATCGCGGCCGCCATGGCCGCCGGGGCGCCGTTCGAGGCCGCGGCGGCCGGCCTGGCCGGGTTCACGGGCGCGGCCAGGCGCTTCCATCTACGGGCCGAGGTCGCCGGGGTGACGGTGATCGACGACTACGCCCACAACCCGCCCAAGGTGGCGGCCGCGCTGGCCGCGGCCAGGCTCGGCCCCTGGAAGCGGGTTCTGGCCGTCTTCCAGCCCCACCTGTACTCGCGGACCCGGCTGTTCGCGGCCGAGTTCGGACGGGCCCTGGCCACGGCCGACGTGGTCGTGGTGACCGACGTCTACGCGGCCCGGGAGAACCCCGAGCCGGGCGTCGACGGCGCCCTGGTCGCCGGCGCGGCCCGCCACGCCCGCCCCGACCTCGACTGCGTCTACGAGCCCGACCGCTCCGCCCTCGCCGCCCGGGTCGCCGCCCTGGCCGAGCCGGGCGACCTGGTCCTCACCCTCGGCGCCGGCGACATCACCACCCTGGCCGACGAGCTCGCCCCATTGCTGGGGGCTGCTGGTGGGGGAGGGGCTGTGGACAGCCCCGGGCCCGCCCCCACCCAGTCGGCTACGCTTCCCCCCAGGGGGGCGCAGCCCCCGGCGGATGGTGGAGACCCATGACCGGCCGGGGGGGTCGGGGGGACCGCCGGGGTGGTCCCCCGGTGGATCAGGGGAGGACGGAGGACCGGTGGCCGCCGATGCCGCCGCCGGTCGGACCCGTGGATCCCGCGGCGCTGGAGCAGGCGGCGGGTGAGCTGGAAGCGCGCTGCCCAGGGCGGGTCAGCCGGGGGCTGTCGCTGGCTCCGCTGACGACGTTCCGGCTCGGGGGGCCGGCGGCGGTGTTCCTGCGTGCCGAATCCCTGGACGACCTGGCCGCGCTGGCCGACGTCCTCGCGGCCGCCGGGGTGCCCCTGCTGGTCGTCGGGCGGGGGTCGAACATGCTGGTCGCCGACGGCGGCTGGCCGGGAATCGTCCTCCACCTCGGCCAGCGCTTCCGCCGGGTCGAGGTCGAGGGCACCGAGCTGGAGGCCGGGGCGGCCACGCCGCTGCCGAGCCTGGCCGCCCGCTCGGCCAAGGCCTCCCTCGGCGGGATCGCGTTCGCGGTCGCCATCCCGGGCACCGTCGGCGGCGGGGTCCGCATGAACGCCGGCGCCCACGGCAGCGAGCTGGCCGACCGGCTGCTCTGGGCCGACGTGTTCCACCTGACCGGCGAGGCGGCCGGCCGGGCGGTCCGCATGAAGCCGGACGAGCTCGGCCTCAGCTACCGGCGGTCGGCCCTCCCGGCCGGGGCGGTGGTGACCGCGGCCCGGTTCGCCCTCACCCCCGCGCCCGAGGCCACCGTCCGGGCCGAGATCGACGAGGCCCGCCGCTGGCGGCGCGACAACCAGCCGGTGAACCAGCCCAACTGCGGCAGCGTGTTCGCCAACCCGCCCGAGATGGCGGCCGGCCGGGTGGTCGAGCTGCTCGGCATGAAGGGCGAGGCCTGCGGCGGGGCCAGGGTCAGCGAGGTCCACGCCAACTTCATCGTCGCCGCCGACGGCGCCACGGCCGCCGACGTGCTCGTCCTCATCCGCCGGGCCATGCGCCGGGCCCGCGACGAGCTCGGCATCACCCTCCGCACCGAGGTCCAGCTGGTCGGCGACTTCAAGGAGGCGCCGTCCGAGGACGCCCCGGCGAGCCCGGCCGCCGCCGACCCCGGACCCCATCGTGGGGAGGGGCCGACGTGACGCAGCGGACGAGCTCGAGCGGGCGGACCGCCGGGGGAGCGGCGCCGAGGCG
>JASLBL010000567.1 GCA_030146615.1 Actinomycetes bacterium | reverse complement strand
TGGTCGACGGCGCTCACCGCTCCTCCTCGCGCATGACGGTGGCCAGGTAGAAGACGATGAAGACCAGCGAGATCACGAGCATGATGGTGGCCAGCGCCGAGCCGAACCCGATCCGGCTGGCCTCGCCGACCACGTTGCTCGTGACCAGGGCCGAGATGAGCTCGAGGCCGTTGCGACCGTTGTTCACGACCCAGACCAGGTCGAAGGCCCGCAGCGACTCGATCACCGTGACCACCAGGATGATGATGTTGATCGGCCGCATCACCGGGAACACCACCGAGAAGAACGTCCTGGCCGGGCTGGCCCCGTCCACGGCCGCAGCCTCCCGCAGCGAGGGGTCGACGCCCTTCAGCCCGGCCAGGTACAGCAGCATGATGTAGCCGGCGTGCCTCCAGCTGGCCGCCACCAGCACCGCCCACAGGTTCCACTTGGAGTCGCCGTACCAGTCGACCTGGGTGCCGAGCACGGCGTTGAGGACCCCTTGGTCGCGGGAGTAGATGAGCTGCCAGATGAACCCGACCAGGGCCAGCGACAGCACCACCGGCAGGAACAGCGCGGTCTGGTAGAAGCGGGTCCCGCGCAGCTCCCGGTCCAGCAGCACGGCCAGGAAGATCCCGAACAGGGTCGGCAGCACGAACAGGAACACCAGCCAGATGAGGTTGTGGGTCAGGGCCGGCTTGAACGGCGGGTAGTTGGTGAAGACGTTGACGTAGTTCTCGGTCCCGATCCACTGGATGGTGTCCAGGCCGCCGACGCCGCTCCAGCGGGCGAACGACAGCAGGACCGAGGCGATCGCGGGCAGCCATACCCAGGCCATGACCATGATGGTGGGGATGGCCACCATCAAGGTCAGGAAGATCCGGTCGGTGCCGGACACCCGGACGCGGCCGCCGGAGCGGCGTGGCGCCGCCTTGGCGGGAGCGGCGGGGACGGTTGGCAGGTCGCTCATCGGCGCCTCCCCGGCTCAGGAGGGGAAGTCAGGAGGTGAAGATGGACTTCTTCTGGCTCTCCAGGCTCTTGGTCAGCCCATCGATGTCGTTCGGGTTCTTGAGGAACGTCTGGATGCCGGGGAGCATCACCGTGGCCGCGAAGTCGGGCCGGGTGTCGCGGTCCAGGAACTGGGCGATCGACTCGGCCGAGCCGATGAACTCCACCGCCTTCTTCTGGAGGTTGGTGTAGGCGGCGGTGTCGGCCTCGCTGCTGGCCCCGATGACCGTCGGGTCGGCCTTGAGGGCGATGTTCTCGGCCTTGGCCGTGCCGAGGTACTTGAGGAGCTCCTTGGCCCCCGCCTCGTTCTTGGGCTCGGCGCGCATCATGAAGCCGTCGATGGGGGCCTCGATGGCGCCGGTGCCGATGGCCGGGTCGATCTCGGGGAAGGCGAAGAAGTCGAGGTCGTCCTGCTCTTTGCCCTTGGGGAACTGCTGGCCGACGAACATGCCCAGCAGGTACATGCCCGACTGCTTCTTGAGCAGCGACTGGGCGGCCTCCTGCCAGTCGCGCCCCAGCGCGTCCTTCTGGTGGTAGGGCAGCAGACCCCGCCAGGTGTCGAACACCTTCTTGACCTGCGGCGAGTCCCAGGCCTGCTTGCCGGCCATCAGGTCGACGTGGAACTGGTAGCCGTTGATGCGCAGGTTGAGCTGGTCGAAGGTGCCCATGGCGGGCCAGCCGTCCTTGTCGGCGAAGGCGATCGGGATCAGCCCGTCCTTCTCCATCTGCTTGGCCAGGGTGACCAGCTCGTCGAGGGTCTTGGGGGGCTGGTAGCCCTTCTCCTCCCAGACCGACTTGCGGTAGAAGAGCGCCCACGGGTAGGTGGTCAGGGGCACGAAGTACTGCTTGCCGTCGTCGCCGGTGGAGGCCTGCTTCATCGCCTCGCTGAAGCCGGTCAGGCCACCGTAGACGTCGCTGAGGTCGCCGACCAGGCCCTGGGCGGCGAAGAAGCGCATCCGGTAGCCGGCGAACCAGGTGAACACGTCGTCGGGGTTGCCCTGGAGGTAGTTGTTGATGTTCTCCTGGAACCCCTCGTGGTCGACGGTGTTGACCTTCACCGTCAGCCCCGATGCGGCCAGCATGTCGGCATAGGCCTTCTTGGGCACGGCGTCGGACTGGTTGGAGCCGAAGGTCACCTCCTGGGACGCGCTGCCGCCGTCGCCGCCGCCGTCGTCGCCACCGCCGCAGGCCGCCAGCAGGCTGGACAGCGACAGGGCCGCCCCGGCGCCCAGGGTCCCCTTGAGGAAGCCGCGCCGGCTGAGGCCGGACGCCGCCACCGACGGCGGGATGAGACGGGACAGGTACTCGGACTCCGACCGGGGACGGGACATGGTCGCCTCCCTTGCTGGCGCTCGGGCGCCGTGGACGTGGACCGGAGGGCACGTGCGGTGGGACGGTCAGCCGGCGAACTCCACCTTGCAGCCGGCGGCGGCGATCTCGGACAGCACCTCGGGGTCGGCGGTGGGGTCGGTGATCAGAAGGCTCACCTCCTCGAGGTCGCACACCTTGGCCAGCTCGACCTCGCCGATCTTGGAGCCGTCGGCGACGATCACGCGGCGTCGGGCGGCCAGCAGCATGGCCCGCTTGACCTCGGCCTCGGGCAGGTTGACGTTGGTGATGCCGATCTCGGGGTCGACGCCGTTGCAGCCGACGAAGGCCACCGAGGCGTGCAGGCGCTCCAGCAGGACCGTGCCCAGCGGGTTGACCAGCGAGTGCTGCAGCGGCCGCAGCGTGCCGCCAGTAACGAGGACGGTGATGCGTGGCGCTGCCCGTTCGAGCTCCAACGCGATGTTGATCGCGTTGGTGACTACGGTGACGTCCACCAGCTCGGTCCGGTGGCGCAGTGCCCGGGCCACTGCCGTGGTGGTCGTCCCCACGTCCAGCATGACCGTCTGACCGCTCGAGACCATCTGCGCAGCAAAGGCGCCGATGCCGGCCTTCTCCTTAGCCGATTCGCCTAGCGACACCTCGAATGCCCGCTCGCCGAGCTGCACCGACGACTTCACGGCGCCGCCGCGGACGCGCCGGACCGCTCCCCTCTCTTCCAGGATCGAGAGGTCGTTGCGGACGGTAACGGCCGAGACACCGAAGCGCTCGGCAAGCTCCATCACCCGCGCGAACCCCAGCTCCCAGACCGACTCCGCGATGCGCGCCTGACGCACCTCTGGAATGAGATCTTGGGTGCCGCGGAGACCGACTTCCTCATGCATCCTGTCGGTACTCTGCGATTACCTTCGTAGTCTTGTCAAGCCTACGTCGCAAGACAGGTCCACGGCCCTCTCCGACCCGCCATGCCGCTTTTCCTGGCCGCAATTCTTGTTGAAGTCCATCGTAGGCCTCACTATGCCAAGGAAGCGCAAGGGACCCTGATGCCATCTCGGATGCCCCATCCCTGGGCGTACTGGCGAACGCGTGGAAGGCACGAGGAAGTGGAAGTGATGGTCCCGGCACAGTGGACGGCGCAGCTGCATCACCTCCATGAGACGTCCGACGCCGACTGCGCGGTGCTCGACCAGCACGGCCCGGCTGGGGAACCGACGGTACAACGACGTTGTACAAGTGTTCTCGGTGGGCCGGGCGCCGGGCGGATTCGAATGCTTCGACGGCGGGTTGACCATGGTTCGGTTCGTCGACGACACCAGGCCCGCACGGTCCAGAAGGTATGGTGCGATGTCGACTGAGCGCCTCGACCTCACCGATGGGGCCGAGGAGGCCAGGCGTGCCTTCGCTGAGCGCTTTGGCCGTCAGCCCGAGGGGATCTGGGCCGCGCCGGGCCGGGCCAACCTCATCGGCGAGCACACCGACTACAACGACGGCTTCGTCCTGCCGCTGGCCATCGACCACCGGGTCACGATTGCGGCAGCCAGGCGCGCCGGCGACCGGCTGCGCCTGCTCTCGCTGGAGAAGGGCGAGCTGGAGCTGATCCTGTCCGACATCGGCCCTGGCCAGGTTGACGGCTGGGCTGGTTACGTCGCCGGGGCCGTGTGGTCGCTGGCCCGCGAGGGCGTTGAGGTCGGTGGGCTCGACCTGGCCCTGACCAGCGACGTCCCGGTCGGCTCGGGCCTATCGTCCAGTGCGGCAGTAGAGTGCGCGACCGTGCTTGCCACCCGTGACCTGTACGGTGGGCCGAGCGATCCGGCCCGCCTGGCCCTCCTCGCCCAGCGTGCCGAGAACGAGGTCGTCGGCGTCCCGTGCGGGATCATGGACCAGATGGCCTCCATGGTCTGCACCGCCGGGCATGTCCTGCTGTTGGACACCCGCTCCCTGGCCGCCGAGCAAGTCCCGTTCGATCCTGACGCCACCGGGCTCAGCCTGCTCGTGATCGACACCCGCGTTTCCCACGCCCTCGGCGAGGGTGCCTACGCCGAACGGCGCCGATCCTGCGAGGAGGCGGCCCAGATCCTCGGCCTCCCGGCCCTGCGCGATGCCACCATGGCCGATGTCGAGGCCGCTGCGGATCGCCTCGGCGACGAGCGTACGCGCCGGGCCAGGCATGTCGTCAGCGAGAACGCCCGCGTCCTGGCCGTGGTCGACCTGCTCCGCCAGGATCGCTTGGGCGAGATCGGTCCGCTGCTGACCGCCTCGCACGCTTCTCTACGCGACGATTACGCGGTCAGCGCCCCGGAGCTGGACGCCGCCGTCGAGGCGGCGCTGGAGGCTGGAGCACTGGGAGCGCGCATGACCGGAGCCGGGTTCGGCGGGTGCGCCCTGGCCCTGGTACCCGTCGGCGATGCCGATCGGGTGAGCAAGGCTGTCGCCGTGGAGTTCGCTGGCCAGCGGTTCGAGGCACCGGCCGTCTTCGCCGTCCACCCGGCCGACGGCGCCAGGAGGCTGGCATGAGACTCCTGGTCACCGGAGGGGCCGGCTACATCGGCAGCGTGGTCGCGGCCCAGCTCCTGGACGCCGGGCACGAGGTCGTCGTGGTCGACGACCTGTCCACCGGGCACGCCGACGCGGCGCCCGCCGGCGTCCGCCTCGTCAAGGCCTCCCTCCTGGACGCCCCGGCCCTGGCCGATGTGGTCGGCGGGGGGCTCGACGGCGTCCTCCACTTCGCGGCCAAGTCGCTGGTCGGCGAGTCGGTCGAGCACCCGGAGCGCTACTGGCGCAACAACGTCACCGGCACCCTGGCCCTGCTCGAGGCGATGCTGGCCGCCGGGGTGCCCCGGCTGGTGTTCTCCTCCACCGCGGCCGTCTACGGCGAGCCGGAGCGCACACCCATCACCGAGGACGCCCTGACCAGGCCGACCAGTGCCTACGGGGCCTCCAAGCTGGCCGTCGATGCCATGATCGCGACCTTCGCCCAGGCCCACGGACTGCAGGCGACCAGCCTGCGCTACTTCAACGTGGCCGGGGCCAGCGGCCGGCTCGGGGAGCGCCACGCCACCGAGACCCACCTGATCCCGATCGTGCTCCAGGTCGCCGCCGGCCGGCGCCAGCACGTCCAAGTCTACGGCACCGACTACCCGACCCACGACGGCACCGCCGTGCGCGACTACATCCACCTCGAGGACCTGGCCAGGGCCCACCTGCTCGCCCTGGACGCCGGCCGGCCCCGGCACCACGCCGTGTACAACCTCGGCAACGGCCAGGGCTCGACGGTGCGCGAGGTCATCGAGGCGGCCCGCAAGGTCACCGGGCACCCGGTCCCGGCCGTGGACGCGCCCCGGCGGGCCGGCGACCCGGCCGTGCTGGTCGCCTCCAGCCGGCGCATCGGCGACGAGCTCGGCTGGCGGCCGGCCAAGCCGGCCCTCGAGGACATGATCGGCGACGCCTGGGCCTGGCTCCAGGGACCAGGAAGGGGACTGGCATGAGTACGACAGGACCATGACCAGGACGCGATCATGACTAGGATCGTCGTCACCGGCGGGAGCGGGAAGGCGGGCCGTGCGGTCGTCCGTGACCTGCTCGAGCAGGGCCACGACGTCCTCAACGTGGACCGGGTGCCCTCGGCCGAGTCGAGCGGGCCGGACTCGCCGGCGCCGTTCCTGCCGGCCGACCTGACCGACTTCGGCCAGACCCTGGAGGCGTTGAGCCGCGGCAAGCGACTGTCCGGCGTGGACGCGGTCGTGCACCTGGCCGCCATCCCTCCCCCGGTCCACGCCACCCCCGACGTGGTCTTCCGGACCAACATCACCAGCACGCACACGGTATTCGTGGCCGCCGTGCGGCTGGGCCTGGACTGGGTGGTGTGGGCGTCGAGCGAGACGACGCTCGGGCTGCCCTTCGACCGGCCGCCCGACTACGGCCCCATCGATGAGCGGCACGAGCTGCGGCCGGAGTCCTCCTACGACCTCTCCAAGGTCCTCGGCGAGGAGATGGCCCGCCAGTTCAGCCGCTGGAGCGGCATCCCCTTCGTCGGCCTGCGCTTCTCCAACATCATGGAACGGGCCGACTCCGAGCGCTTCTCGTCCTTCTGGGACGACCCGCACCTGCGCAAGCGGAACCTGTGGAGCTACGTGGACGGCAGCCACGTCGCCCAGAGCGTCCGGCTGGCCCTGGAGGCCGACGTGCGCGGCGCGGAGGCGCTGATCATCGCGGCCGCGGACATCGTCATGCGGACCCCGAGCCGCCAGCTGATGGCCCAGGTGTTCCCTGGCGTGCCGGTCAAGGCCGACCTGGCCGAGCTCGGCACCCTGCTCGGTATAGACAAGGCGCGCCGACTGCTGGGGTACGCGCCCGACTTCACCTGGCGGGAGCTGGACCTATGACGTCGGTCGCAGGCGCCGCAGGGAATCGTGCCGGGTGGCCCGTCGGCGCGGCGCCAACCGATGTGGGAGCCCGCGAGTTGGGTGGCGTGGACAGCATCAGCGGTCCGTCGGACCAAGGAGAGACGGGCATGGTCCTGGAGGCTGTCGGTTCATATCGACCGAGACTTGCGGAGGCCCGAGGTTGCGGCGGCTCATCGACGCCGATGGTCTCCCCGGCAGCAGCCGAAGCCGAGCCTGGCTGGGTTAGCCACGGCCAGTTGCGCCAGGCATTGACGCCCGGCCCTGCTCCTCCTGCGTGACGCCGCAACGAACTTGGGGGTCGACATGCTCAAATCGCCGCACCGCCGGCTCAACCGGCTGACCGGTGAATGGATCCTGGTATCTCCGCACCGCACCGCACGCCCCTGGCAGGGGCAGGTCGAGGATGTACCCGACGAGCGGCGCCCCGAGTACGACCCCGCTTGCTACCTGTGTCCGGGCAACGAACGGGCAGGCGGCGCGCGCACCGCCGCGTACGCCTCCACCTACGTCTTCGACAACGACTTTGCCGCCCTGATGCCGGAGACGCCCAGCGCAGCGCAACGCGGTGACGGGCTGCTGGTGGCCGAGAGCGAACGAGGCATCTGCCGGGTGGTCTGCTTCTCCCCACGCCACGACCTCACCCTGGGCGAGATGGAGGAGGACGCGATCCGCCAGGTGGTCCAGACCTGGACCGACCAGTACATCGAGCTCGCTGCCATCGAGTGGATAGGTCATGTCCTCGTCTTCGAGAACCGCGGCGCGATGATGGGTGCCAGCAACCCACACCCGCACGGCCAGATCTGGGCCAACCAGCGGATGCCCAACGAGCCGGCGCGGGAGCTGCGCCAGCAGCGGGCGTATGCGGCCGACGGCGGGTGCCTGCTCTGCGACTACTTGGCCGTGGAGTTTAAGGAGGGCGAACGCATCGTCTGCCAGAACGAGCGCTTCTTGGCATTGGTGCCGTTCTGGGCGTTATGGCCGTTCGAGACACTGGTGCTGCCAAGCGGACACCATGGCGCCCTACCCGACCTGGACGCCGACGCACGTGATGATCTGGCCGCCATCCTGCGCCAGGTGACCCGACGCTACGACAAGCTGTTCGGCGTGACCTTTCCCTACTCGATGGGCTGGCACCAGCGACCCACCGACGGGGCGCAATACCCGGAGTGGCACCTGCACGCGCACTTCTATCCGCCGCTGCTGCGGTCGGCCACCGTGCGCAAGTTCATGGTCGGCTATGAACTGCTGGCACAGCCACAGCGCGACATCACCCCCGAGAGCGCAGCCGAACGGCTGCGCAACATGCCGGACGACTGATGAACAGGCAAGTCGTCCTACCTCAACCTCGCGGTGATGTACGACCAGATCGGCCAACAGCGGGTGGCCAACCGACCTGTACGGGTTCAGGACGGCGCCCGGGAACTGACCCGAGCAACTAATCCGCGACGCCAGGTTCGAACCGTCGCCGGCGGGCTCGAGCAGGTCCGCCCGCTCAAAGTCCACACCAATCGTGACTGCAATCCAACAGGCTGGGCTGGGCCTTCCAGCGCTGCGCCAAGCAAGGCAAGAAGGGGCACCATCGGGCGCTCCCGCAACGCTTCCGTACCGACTTGACCTGAGCGAATGATTACGCAACTGGAGCCCGACACCGCTCGGACCAGTTGCGCCCAGCAACCACAGCGATCTGCTTCGCCTCAGTGACCGCCGCACACCCCTCCGTCATAACGGATGACGCCTCCCGATCCGCTCTACGCTCGACCCGTAATCATCTGAGGAGGACTGCACCACGGGTGCGTTGCTGGCGCCAACGCAGGTGGGGGAGGGACGCGGCGGGGTGGTGGCCGACATCGCCAAGCTCTCGGTGGGTCGGGAGGAGTATTACACCCGCGAGCTGGCCACCGACCACGAGCAGTACCTGTCCGGCCACGGTGAGTCCCCGGGCCGCTGGTACGGCGCCGGCGCCGCCACCCTTGGGCTGCAGGGCGAAGCATCCGTGGCCGGGTTCCAGGCCATGTTCGAGGGCCGGGACCCCACGACTGGTGAGCTGCTGGGCCGCCCGCATGGCCGCAACGCGGTGCCGGCCTTCGATGTGGTGCTGCGGCCGACCAAGAGCGTGTCGATCCTCTACGGGCTCGGCGACCCAGCCACCGGACGAGCCGTGCTGTCGGCCCATCATGCCGGGCTGGCCGAGGCGGTCGGCTACCTGGACGGACACCTGGGGGCCCGTCGCGGACACAGCGGCGTCCAGCACGTGTCCGGCCAGGGCCTCGAGCTCGGCCCGTCCGGAGCCGGCCAGGCCGGCGCCCAAGGCCACCAGGACATCCGGCCGGGCGAAGGTGGACGCCCGCCCCGTCAACCCGTCCGGGCCAGCCAACTGGTCAAACAGCCGGACGGTCGCGTCAGCGGACACCGTCTGGCCCTGGTCGCGGTTGGGTGTCCGGCCGGTCACCTCCCGCACTAGG
>JASLBL010000547.1 GCA_030146615.1 Actinomycetes bacterium | reverse complement strand
GCCGGCCCCCGCCCGGCCCGGCAGCTGTGCGCCCTGGCCCGCGTCCTGCGGCGCGGCGAGACCGAGGTCTACCTCCTGAGCGCGGACGCCACCCCGAGCCGCCTGCCCGCCTGCCCCGCCCCCAACCGGCGCGGCCCCCTGGCCCCGCCCCCCGACGCCGACTTCTCGGCCGCCCTGGCCGAGGGACAGGTGGTCACCGGCACCGACGACGGGCTGGCCTGGGCGGTGGTCCCGGCCGAGCGGCCCGTCCTCCGTTCCGGCGGCGGCGTGCTGCTGGTCCACGAGGTCCGCCGCCTCGGGCTCAGCCTGCTCCCGGTGGTCGCCTGGCGGCTGCTGCTGGCCACCGCCCTGGCGGTGGTGGTGGCGGCCCTGGCCGCCTGGCTGCTGGCCGGCCGGCTCACCGCCCCCCTGGGGCGGCTGGTCACGGCCGCCCGCCGGGTCGGCGATGGCGACCTGTCGACAAGAGTCCAAGTCGACGGCGACGGCGAGGTCGCCGAGGTCGCGACCGCCTTCAACGACATGGCCGCCGGCCTGGAACGGGCCCAGACCGAGCAGCGGGCCTTCCTGGCCAGTGTCGGCCACGAGCTCAAGACCCCGCTCACAGGGGTCCAGGGCTACACCGAGGCCCTGCTCGACGGCACCGTGGACGACCCGGCCGAGCGCCGCCGCTCCCTGCTCCGCGTCCACGCCGAGACCATCCGGCTGGCCCGGCTGGTCCAGGACCTGCTCGACCTGGCCCGCCTGGGCCGCGGCCAGTTCGCCGTCAGTACCGTCGACGCCGACGTCGGGGCCGTGCTCCGGGAGGCGGCCGCGGCCGCCGCCGAGCGGGCCGCCCGCCGCCAGGTCACCGTCACCACCCGCCTCGACGCCGGCCTCCACGCCCACGTCGACCCGGGCCGGCTCCGCCAGGTGCTCGACAACCTGCTCGACAACGCCGCACGCTCCAGCGCGTCCGGCCGCCAGGTCCTGATCGCGGCCCGCCCCCTGGAGCAGGGCGGCGTCGAGGCGGCCATCGTCGACCAGGGCCCTGGCATCGCCCCCGACGACCTGCCCCACGCCTTCGACCGCGGCTACCTGTGGTCCCGCTACCGCGGCACCCGGGAGGTCGGGTCGGGCCTCGGCCTGGCCATCGTCAAGGCCCTCTGCGACGCCATGGGCGTGGCCATCCGCGCCGAGTCCGGCCACGGCGGCGGCACCGCCTTCCGCCTCACCCTCCCCCCGTCCCGAACGACCCCCGCCAACGGCCGCCCCCAACTCGGTCCCACCGCCCCCAGCGAGCTCCCCAGCACCGGCCCCCTGCGGTGAGCGGCACCGGCCAGACCCCGGAAGCAGGCGAGGGCCGGCTGGATCTCGTACGCCGCCCGGCAGTCGGGGACCCGGATCGTCATCGCGTGGGCGACCGTCCCCGGGTCGGCCGGCGGCGCGAAGGTCACGCCCGGCTTGTCGGGGTGGGCCCGCCGCCAGTGACCAGCAGCAGCCAGGTCCCGAAGGCCCGCTGGGAACTCGGAACTGGTCATCGGACCCTCTCGCCGACGCCGGTCTCCCTTGCCCGGATCATCCCACGGCTCGGGAGCACCACTCGGGGCCCGTTGGGCCGGAGCGGCTAGAATCGTCGGCTGTGACCTCGACCGGCTCGTTCCTGGCCCGGGCGGTGGCCGACGCCAGGTCGGACGCCGAACGCCGGGCCGAACGGCTGCCCCTGGACGACGTGCGGGCGGCCGCGGCCGGCCTTCCCGCGGCCAGGGGCCTGGAGGCGGCGGTCCGCCGTGGGCCCAACGGGCCGCGGGTGATCGCCGAGGTCAAGCGCCGGTCCCCGTCCAAGGGCGACATCCGCATCGACCTCGACCCGGCCGCCCTGGCCAGCGCCTATGCCGCCGGCGGGGCCTCGGCGGTCAGCGTGCTCACCGAGCCGCGCCACTTCGCCGGCAGCCCCGACGACCTCCTGGCCGTGCGGTCGGCGGTCGACCTGCCCGTGCTCCGCAAGGACTTCGTCACTACCCCCTATCAGGTCTGGGAGGCGCGCGCCTGGGGGGCCGACGCCGTCCTGCTGATCGTGGCCGCCCTCGACCGACCGGCCCTGCGCGACCTGCTCGAGGTGACCGCCGAGGCCGGCCTGGACGCGCTCGTCGAGGTCCACACGCCGGCCGAGGCCGAGGCGGCCGCCGCCGCCGGCGCCTCCCTGGTCGGGGTGAACGCCCGCGACCTGGTCACCCTGGAGGTCGATCCGGGCCGCTTCGCCGAGGTCCGCCAGGCCCTGCCCGCCGGGACGGTCCTGGTCGCCGAGAGCGGCATCCGGGACCGGGCCGGCGTCCAGGCGGCCGCCGCCGCCGGCGCCGACGCCGTGCTGGTCGGCGAGAGTCTTGTCCGCGCCGCCGACCCGGTGTCCGCCGTGCGCGCCCTGCTCGCAGTCCCGACCCGAACTGGAGGAGCCCATGGCTGAGCCCCGCAAGATCCTGCTCGGTGAGGACGAGCTGCCGAGCGCCTGGTTCAACATCGTCCCCTCGATGCCGACCAAGCCCGACCCCTATCTGCACCCCCAGACCCGCCAGCCGCTCGGGCCGGACGACCTGGCTCCGCTGTTCCCGATGGCCCTGATCGGCCAGGAGGTCTCCACCGACGAGTGGATCGACATCCCGGGACCGGTGCTCGACGCCTACCGGCTGTGGAGGCCGACCCCGCTGATCCGCGCCCTCGACCTGGAGCGGGCTCTCGGCACCCCGGCCCGGATCTACTACAAGTACGAGGGCGGGTCTCCGGCCGGTTCCCACAAGCCCAACACCGCCGTCCCCCAGGCCTTCTACAACAAGGCCGAGGGCATCACCCGGATCAGCACCGAGACCGGGGCCGGCCAGTGGGGCAGCGCCCTCGCCTTCGCCTGCGCCCGCTTCGACCTCGAGTGCAAGGTCTACATGGTGCGGGCCTCCTACGACGGCAAGCCGTACCGGCGCTCGATCATGGAGACCTGGGGGGCCAGCGTCACCCCGTCACCGTCCCCGGAGACCAACGCCGGCCGGGCCGTCCTCGACCAGGACCCGGACTCGCCCGGGTCCCTCGGCATCGCCATCTCCGAGGCGGTCGAGGACGCCGCCACCCGCGAGGACACCCACTACGCGCTCGGCAGCGTGCTCAACCACGTGCTGCTCCACCAGACGGTCATCGGCCTCGAGCTGAAGGCGCAGCTCGAGCAGGTCGGGGCCGAGCCCGACGTGCTGGTCGCCTGCGTCGGCGGCGGGTCCAACTTCGGCGGCTTCACCTTCCCGCTGCTGGCCGAGAAGCTGGCCGGCCGCCGGGACACCAGGATGGTCGCGGTGGAGCCGACCGCCGCCCCGACCCTGACCAAGGGCCGCTTCGACTACGACCTGGGCGACCAGGCCGGCATGGCGCCGCTGATCCCGATGTACACCCTCGGGGCCGACTTCATCCCGGCCCCGATCCACGCCGGCGGGCTGCGCTACCACGGCGACTCGGCCCTGGTGTCGCTGCTGCGCAAGGAAGACCACATCGAGGCCGTGGCCTACCCGCAGTCCAAGATCTTCGAGGCGGCGGTGCAGTTCGCCCGCACCGAGGGCATCCTCCCGGCCCCCGAGCCGGCCCACGCCATCCGGGCCGTGATCGACGAGGCCCTGCGCTGCAAGGAGGAGGGCCGTTCCGAGACGATCGTGTTCAACCTCTGCGGCCACGGCCACTTCGACCTCAAGGCCTACGAGGACTACCTGTCGGGGAACCTCCTCGATGTCTGACCGGCTCGTCGTCGAGGCGCCCGGCCCGGGGGCGGCCGAGGTCCCGCACCGTCCAGACCCGCTCGGGCACTTCGGGGACTGGGGCGGGCGCTTCGTCCCCGAGGTCCTGATGGCCGCCCTCGACCAGCTCACCGAGGCCTTCGAGGACGCCATCGCCGACCCCTCTTTCCGGGCCGAGCTCGACGCCCTGCGGCGCGACTACGCCGGCCGCCCGACCCCGCTGTTCCCGGCCAGGCGACTGTCGGAGGAGCTCGGCCTCCGGGTCTGGCTCAAGCGCGAGGATCTGCTCCACACCGGGGCCCACAAGCTCAACAACTCCCTCGGCCAGCACCTGCTGACCCGCCGGATGGGCAAGCCGCGGGTGATCGCCGAGACCGGCGCCGGCCAGCACGGCGTGGCCACCGCGACCGTGGCCGCCCTCCTCGGCCAGGAGTGTGTCGTCTACATGGGCGAGGAGGACACCCGCCGCCAGCACCTCAACGTGGTCCGCATGCGGCTGCTCGGCACCGAGGTCCGGCCGGTCGCCACCGGCACCGCCACCCTGAAGGACGCCATCAACGAGGCCCTGCGGGACTGGGTCGAGTCGGTCGAGTCGACTCACTACTCGATCGGCTCGGTGGTCGGCCCCCACCCCTACCCGCTCATGGTCAGGGAGTTCCAGCGGGTCATCGGCGACGAGGCCCGGGCCCAGTTCCTGGAGGCCGAGGGCCGGCTGCCCGACCTGGCCGTGGCCTGCGTCGGCGGCGGGTCGAACGCGGCCGGCCTGTTCGCCGCCTTCGTCGACGACGAGCCAGTCCAGCTGGTCGGGGTCGAGGCCGGCGGCCGCGGCCCCCAGCCGGGCGACCACGGCGCCTCCCTCGGCCTCGGCGAGGCCGGGGTCCTCCACGGCGCCCGCTCCTACATCCTCCAGGACCCCGACGGCCAGGTCCTCCCGACCCACTCGGTCTCGGCCGGTCTCGACTACCCCGGCGTCGGCCCCGAGCACGCCTTCTGGAAGGACGCCGGCCGGGTCACCTACGAGAGCGCCCCCGACCACCTGGCCCTCGACGGCTTCCGCCTCCTCGCCCGCACCGAGGGCCTCCTCCCCGCCCTCGAGCCCGCCCACGCCATCGGCTGGCTCGCCGCCGCCGCCGCCGACGGCCGCATCGCCCCCGGCACCACCGTCGTCCTCAACCTCTCCGGCCGCGGCGACAAGGACGTGGAGACCGTGACCAGCCTGCTGGTCGACGCCGAGACGCCTCCGGACCCCAACGATGTATGACCGGGGTGGGGTGGTTCCCGTCGGCACCGCGCGTGCCCTGGAGCGGGCCGATGCCTGATCCGGGCAGCCCCGTTCCCGCCGCCGGCCAGCCCGACCCCGAGGTCACGGTGGGGTGGGCAACTGCCGGGTCGGCCGCCGGGTCCCCGGCGCCGTCGGCGGTGCGTACCGTGTCCGGGGCACGGGTCGATGACGCGGCCGGGCCGCCGGCGCCGGTGGAGCGGCTGGAGGGGCGGCTGGACGCGCTGCGGCGGGAGGGAAGGGCGGCGCTGGTCGCCTACGGGGTGGCGGGGTTCCCGGACCTGGACGGGTCGCTGGCGGCGTTCCGGGCCATGGCCGAGGCCGGGGCCGACGTGCTCGAGGTCGGCCCGCCGTACTCGGACCCGCTGATCGACGGGCCGGTCATCCAGCGGGCGGTCACCGCCGCCCTCGACGCCGGCACCCGCCTCGACGACGTCCTCGGCCTGGTCAACGAGCTGACCGCCAGCGTCGACAGTCCGGTGGTCCTGCTCGTCTACTACAACCTGGTCGCCCACCGCGGCCCGAAGCGGTTCGCGGCCGAGCTGGCCGCCGCCGGGGCCTGCGGAGCGGTCGTGCCCGACCTGCCACCCGAGGAGGCGGGGGAGTGGCTGGCGGCAACCGGCGCCGCCCGCATCGCCCCCGTGTTCCTGGCCGCCCCGACCTCGAGCGACCCCCGCCTGGCCGCGATCGCCGAAGTGGGACGAGGCTTCGTCTACGCCCAGGCGTCGCTCGGGGTGACCGGCCTGCGGGCCTCGCTCGCGGCCGGGATCGAGGAGCTCGTCGGCCGGGTCCGTGCCCACACCGACCTGCCCGTCTGCGCCGGCATCGGCGTCTCCAACGCCGACCAGGCCGCCGCCGTGGCCCGCTTCGCCGACGGCGCCATCGTCGGCACCGCCCTGGTCCGCAGCCTCGCCGACGCCGGCCTCCCCGGCCTCCGCGACCTCACCACCGAGCTCGCCACCGCCGTCCACACCGCCCGCGGTTGATCCCGGCGCGCCTGGTCCCTGCCAAAGCGGTCAGTTCACGACCCGCTGTCAATCGCCATCGGCGGCTCCCAGCTCCAGGCCGACCTGGGCGGCCAGAAAGGTGAGGATGTCGGCGTGAAGCTCGACGGTGCGGCGGACCGAGCGGGCCCCGTGGCCGGCCTGACGCTCACGGCGCAGCAGGACCGGGCGGTCGGAGCTGGTCGCGGCCTGGAGGGCGGCGCACATCTTGCGGGCGTGCAGCGGGTCCACCCGGGTGTCGGAGTCGAACACGGTGAACAGCACCGCCGGGTAGGCCGTCCCCTCGACGACCTTGTGGTACGGCGAGTAGCCGACCAGCCAGCCCAGCTCGGTCGGGTCGTCGGCCCGCCCGTACTCGTCGTTCCAGGTCTCGCCGAGGCCGAAGCGCTCGTAGCGGACCATGTCGAGCAGGGGCGCGCTGCAGGCCACGGCCGCGAACAGCTCCGGCCGCTGAGTCAGGGCGGCCCCGACCAGGAGCCCGCCGTTCGAGCCGCCGGCGACGGCCAGGCGCTCCGGCGACGTCCAGCCGCTGGTGATCAGGTGCTCGGCGGCGGCGGCGAAGTCGTCGAACACGTGCTGCTTGTTGGCCCGCATCCCGTCCCGGTGCCAGGCCTCGCCCTCCTCGCTGCCGCCGCGGAGGTTGGCGATCGCATACACCCCGCCCTGCTCGACCCAGGCGGCCGTGACCGCGCTCCAGGCCGGGGTCAGGGAGATGTTGAAGCCGCCGTAGCCGTACAGGATCGTCGGCCGGGCTCCGTTGGGGGTCAGCCCGTCGCGGTGCACCAGGAACAGGCGCACCTCGGTCCCGTCCTTGGAGCGGTAGGCCTCCTGCCGGGCCGTCACCCCGGCCAGCAGGTCGACCTGGCCGGGAGCGTCCATCCACAGCTCCAGCCTGCCCTCGTCGACCTGGTAGCGGTACACGCGGGGCGGGGTGGTGAAGTCGGTGTAGCCGAGGTAGACCTCGTCCCCGCCCTCGGGCCGGGCCGACACGCCGATCACCGACCCGGGTCCCGGCAGCTCGACCTCGGCCCGCAGCTCGCCCGTCTGCCGGTCGTGCATCGTCACCCGGCCGACCGCGTGCCGGCTGGACGCCACCACCAGGGCGTGGTCGGTCAACGTGTAGCCCGCGAGGACGTCGTCGGACTCGGGCACCAGGTCGCGCCAGGCCGCCGGCTCCGGCCGGGTCGGGTCGGCGACCGCGATCCGGAACCGGGGTGCGTCCAGATTGGTGTGGAGGTACAGGCGGCCGTCGGTGCCGACCCGGCCGTCGGTCTCGGCGTCGACCCCCTCCTGGATCGGCCGCATGGTCCCGTCGTCGGCCAGGTCGGCGATGTACAGGTCGTTGCGGGGCGCCGTCCCGGCCGCCGCCCCCACCAGCAGCCACCGGCCGTCGAGGGACACCCGCAGCGAGTGGTACTCGGTCTTCTCCCGGCCCTCGCCGAAGATCAGCTGGTCACCCTCGGGGTCGTCCCCGACCCGGTGACGCCAGATCCGCCGGTGGAAGGCGGCCTCACCCTCCGGAACGGCGTCGGCGGGCAGCCGGCGTCCGTAGTAGTAGGTGTCGCCGCCGGGCAGCCAGGCGAGCGGGCAGTAGCGGGTGCGGTCGATCGGCCCCTCGATCGTCTCGCCGCTGGCCACGTCCATGATGAACAGCGAGGCCTCCTCGTCCCCGCCCTGGGACAGGAAGTAGGCCAGCCGCCCGCCCTCCAGCGACGGCACCCAGCCGTCGAGGGTGACGGTGTCGTCATCGGACAGGGCACTCGGATCGACCAGGGCCCGCTCGGTCCCGTCGGCCTCCCGCACCAGCAGCACCGGGTGCTGCTGGTCGCCGCGGCGCCGCTCGAAGAACGCCCGGTCCCCCCGGAGCACCGGCTCCGTCACGAGC
>JASLBL010000535.1 GCA_030146615.1 Actinomycetes bacterium | reverse complement strand
GGCGCTCGACCTGGGCGACCTCCAGGCCGGACCGGGCCGCGGTCCGGGCCCGCCGGTTCCAGGCGGCCCGGAAGCCGTCGGCGCCCAGCAGGGGGGTCTCGGCGGTGACCGACGGCGGCACCGGCTGGCCGGTGTCGGCCTCCAGGCCCTTGGCGACCTCGTCCATCGTGTCCTTGGCCATGACCCGGTAGGTGGTGTACTTCCCGCCGGCCACCGCGACCAGCCCGGGTGCCGGCCGGAACACGGCGTGCTCCCGGCTCAGCTGGGCGGTCGAGGCCGAGCCGCCGGCCAGCAGCGGCCGCAGGCCCACGTAGACACTGACCACGTCGTCGCGGGTGAGCGGGTCGGCGAGGACCCGGTTCACGTGCTCCAGCAGGTAGTCGACGTCGGCCTGGGTGGCGGCCGGCTCGGCCCGGTCGAGGTCCCAGTCGGTGTCGGTCGTCCCGACGATCCAGAAGCGGCCCCAGGGGATCACGAACAGCACGCTCTTCTCGGTCCTGAGGATCAGACCGGTCCCCGAGCGGATCCGGTCGGCCGGCACGGTGACGTGGATCCCCTTGGACATGCGAACCCGGAACTGCCCGCCGCCGACCTGGGCGGTGAGCTCGTCGGTCCAGACCCCGGCCGCGATCACCACCTGGCGGCCGCGGACCTCCAGGTCGCGACCGGACTCCAGGTCGCGGACGCCGACGCCGGTCACCCGCTCGCCGTCGCGCAGGAGCCCGGTCGCCCGGGCGCTGGTCGCCAGCAGGGCCCCGTAGCGGGCGGCGGTGCGGGCCGTGACCAGGGTGTGGCGGGCGTCGTCGACCTGGCCGTCGTAGTAGCGGACGGCGCCGACCAGGGCGTCCGGGCGCAGCGCCGGGGCCAGCCGCAGGGCCGCCCGGCGGGACAGGTGGCGGTGCCGGGGCAGGGCCCGCGCCCCGCCCATGGTGTCGTACAGCAGCACGCCGGCCCCGACGTAGAACCGCTCCCAGTAGCGGTGCCGCAACGGGTACAGGAACGAGACCGGCCGGACCAGGTGCGGGGCGAGCCGGGTCAGCAGCAGCCCCCGCTCCCGCAGGGCCTCGCGGACGAGGGCGAAGTTGAGCTGCTCGAGGTAGCGGAGGCCGCCGTGGATCAGCTTGCTGGACCGGCTCGAGGTCCCGGCCGCGAAGTCGACCGCCTCGACCAGGGCGACCGACAGCCCGCGGGTGGCCGCGTCCAGGGCCGTGCCGGCCCCGGTCACCCCGCCGCCGACGATCACGACGTCCATGACCTCCTCGGCCATCCGGTCCAGGGCGGCCTGCCGCTCCCGCGGCCCGAGCCGCCCCCCGTCGATTGCTCGCACGCTCATCTGTCGTCCACCGGGCCACCTCCGCTCCGCGCCAGGCTGTGGGGTTGCCCGCCGGCCGGTGAATAAGCCTGCCCGCCGGTGACATCCACGCCTACACTGAGCGGGCGTTGGCGCCTGGGAGGAGCGGAGGCCACGGCGATGGATGCGTCCCTGCGGGAGCAGCTTGCCCGAATCTTCGCCGAGACCGAGACCATCGCGGTGGTCGGCGCCTCCGGCGACCCATCCAAACCGGCCCACCGCATCCCGCGCTACCTCCAGAGCCAGCGCTACCGCATCGTCCCGGTGAACCCCCGCGGCGGCGAGCTCCTCGGCGAGCCGGTGGCCCGCTCGCTCTCCGAGGTCGACGTGCCGGTCGACGTCGTCGAGGTGTTCCGCCCGGCCGAGGAGACGCCCCAGATCGCCCGCGAGGCGGTCAAGGCCGGCGCCAAGGTGCTGTGGCTCCAGCTCGGGATCGAGTCCGAGGAGGCCAGGCAGGTGGCCGAGGCGGCCGGGCTGACGGTGGTGATGGACCGCTGCATGGGCGAGATGCACGGCGAGCTCGGACTCGGCCCGGGCCCCGGCTGAGCCGGGGCTACCTGGGGGAGTAGAGCCAGGGCTGCTTGAGGTCGTAGAACTCGGGGACCCCGGTGCTGAGGGCGTCCATCTCGTCCATCTGGGCCTTCAGCTCGGGGGGTGGCTCCTTGCGCTCGCCTTCCCGGGCCTCCGCCTCTGAGGTGAAGTAGATGGCCATGGTGTAGGCGCCGGCGTCGTGGGCGGCGGCGATGCTGCCGATGATGTCGGGCCGGAAGGCGGCCCACTCGGCCGAGTCCTGGGACATGAGCTCGCGGGCCCGGTCGGGGTCGGTGCCCTGGCCCTGGATGACCTGGACGAAGCCGGCGGTGTCGGGGTCGCCGACGATGTCGGGGATGACGTCGGTGCTGTCCTTGAAGGTGGGCTCGGAGGTGAACAGCCTGGCCGTCTCGGCCCACCAGCGGTCCTGTTCGGGGCGGTCGCTGTTGCGGCGGGCGGCCTCCTCGGACTCGAAGCGGGCCAGGGCGATGAAGCGGCCGTCCTCGGTCACCCCGGCGGTCGAGCCGAGCCAGCCGGCGGCGCCGGGGGCCAGGTCCCGCACCCACCGGTCGAAGGCGGCCCGGACCTGCTCCGGGTCCGACACCTGTCCCTGGATGACCTGCACGAACATCTGGACCCCCCTTTGGACGCGACGAACCTCCGTGGTGGGGGAACGATACCGCGAACCCCGGACGGGGACGGGGGCTCGGCCGGCCGCGATGGTAGGCTCCGGGCGTCAGCGGGGCCGTGAGCCGGGCCGCCGGGGGCGGGCGCCGGTTGGTGAGGAGCTTGGGTGGCCGAGGGCGGCGCGGGTGCCGGCCGGGGGCGGGCGGCGCCGTTGGGGCCTGGGGACCCGGAGCGGGTCGGGCCCTATCAGCTCCTGGGGCGGCTCGGGGCCGGCGGGATGGGGACGGTGTTCCTCGGGCGCGGCGGCGACGAGGAACCGGTGGCCGTCAAGGTGCTGCGGCCGGAGCTGGCCGGTGACCCGTCGTTCCTGCGGATGTTCCGGCACGAGGTGGCGGCCGCCCGGCGGGTGGTCGGGTTCTGCACCGCCCGGGTGATCGACGCCGAGCTGTCGGGCGAGCTGCCGTATCTGGTGACCGAGTACGTGGACGGCGTGCGGCTGGACCGGGCGATCGCGGCCAGCGGGCGGCTGGCGGCGACCGACCTGGAGGGGCTGGCCGTGGGGATGGCGGCGGCCCTGACGGCCATCCACGGGGCCGGGGTCGTGCACCGGGACCTCAAGCCGAGCAACGTGCTGCTCTCCTACTTCGGGCCCAAGGTGATCGACTTTGGGATCGCCCGGGCACTGGACGCCAGCGCCGCCAGCACGGCCACGGGTCGGCTGATGGGGTCGCCGGGGTGGATGGCGCCCGAGCAGTTCGCCCAGCGGCCGGTGACGGCGGCGGTGGACATCTTCGTGTGGGGGTCGCTGGTCGCCTTCGCCGGGACCGGGCGGCGGCCGTTCGGGCAGGGGACGGTGGTGGAGATCGTCAATCGGCTCCGGCACGAGCCGCCCGACCTGGGCGACCTCCAGGGGCGGCTGCGGGCGCTGGTCGAGGGCTGCATGGACAAGGACCCGGAGCGGCGGCCGAGCGCCAGGACGCTGCTGCTGGAGCTGCTCGGCGACCACGCCGACCCGGACCCGCAGGCCGCCGCCACCCAACTGCTCCAGCGGAGCTGGTCGCCGCCACCGGCCGCGCCCGCCGACCCGGGCCCGCCCCCCACGCCCACGCCCCCGCCGGTCG
>JASLBL010000450.1 GCA_030146615.1 Actinomycetes bacterium | reverse complement strand
CCGGCCGGTCGAGGGGGACGACGGTCGTACGGCCGCGTGGGGCGACCCCGCGGTCGTCCTGCAGTGCGGCGTCGCGGAGTCCGACCGGCCGGAGGAGCCGGCGCAGGTCAACGGCGTCCTGTGGTCGGTGCGCGACATCGGCGCCGGCTACCGCTGGACGACGCAGGACCGGGTGCCGGCCGTCGCGGTCGACGTCCCCGACGCCTACGACAACGTCGCCGAGCTCGTCGTGCCGCTCGCCGAGCCGGTGCAGTCGGCGATCCCGCTGCCGCCGGGCTGAGCGCCCGTCAGACGCCGTGCTCGGCGGGCAGGGCACCACGCCGCACGGCAGCCACCAGCTCGGCGTGGTCGCGCTCGGTCTGGTCGGCGTACGCCCGCGCGAACCGGCAGAAGGCCTGCTCGGCGTTGCGCCCGCCGCCCAGGTAGCCGGCGATCATCGACGCACCGCTCGTGCCGGCGTGCCCCTTGGCCAGCAGGTGGCCGCAGATCCCGGCGTAGTCGGCCAGCGCGTCGGCGTCGATCGCGTCGATGTCGATGGCGCCCTTCATGTCGCGGAACTGCCGGACGTAGTACTGCACGTCGTCGACGGTGGTCCAGCCCAGCAGCGGGTCGCTGACGGTCTGCAGCGTCTGCTGGTACTCCACCACCCGCTGGCCCTGGTGGGTGTGCCAGGCGGCGTCGCCGTGGACGAAGCGCGCGACGACCGAGCGGCGTGCCTGCTTGAGCTGCAGGAACAGCACGTCGTCGGCGCTGCTCCCCTCGCACAGCGCGATCCACGCGCGCAGCCCGACCGACCCGACGCCGACGACCTTGTGCGCGACGTCGACCAGGCGGTAGCCGCCGAGGATGCGCGCCCAGTGGGGTGGCAGCGTGGCGAGGTAGTCGTCGAGCCCCTCGGCGAGGCGCTGCTGCTCGCCCGGCTCGGGACGCGTGAGCAGCGGGGGCTCCTCCACGATGCCGAAGGCGCCGTCGCGCCGCTCGGTGAAGCGCGGCAGGGCCCGGTCGCTCGTGCGCTTGCGCGCCCGCTTCGCCGAGCGCTCGATGTCCTCCAGCAGCCCGGCGTCCGTGGCCGTACGACGCATCCGGGCGAGGTCGAGCCGCTCGTAGGCCCGGGCGAGCAGGGGCTGGTCGGCCAGCGCCCGGACGTGCCGCCGGTAGCGCTGCACGCAGCGGGCCACCGCGGCGCAGCAGTCGTCCTCGGACGAGCCGTTCTGCCGGCCCGCCACCCAGACGCTCGTCGTCAGCCGGCGCAGGTCCCACTCCCACGCGCCCGGGTGGGCCTCGTCGAAGTCGTTCAGGTCGAAGACGAGCTCGCGCTCGGGTGAGGCGTAGAAGCCGAAGTTGCCCAGGTGGGCGTCGCCGCAGATGACCGGCTCGACCCCGGTCCGGGGCAGGTGGGCGAAGTCCTCGGCCATGAGCGCCGCCGACCCGCGCAGGAACGCGTACGGCGAGGCCACCATCCGCCCGATCCGCACCGGCACCAGCCGCTGGAGCCGGCCCTCGTGGGCCTCCTCGATCAGGTCCAGCGGGTCGGGCCGGTCCTCGGCCGGCCTCCAGCGGCCGAGGGCCCCCCGCCTGACCTGCTCGCGCAGGGCCCGCCCGGCCGCCGAGCGCTCCTCGCTGGTCGGCAACGAGGTCCGCAGGACGCTGGCCATCTCAACCTCCCCGCCGTGGCGGTTCGCCGGCTGCCATGATGCCAGGGAACGACGCCACGACCCTGAGGAGAAGCGCACCGTGCAGATCGGGATCGGCCTTCCCAACCCCGTCCTCGACGTCCTCGGGCGGCTGGTACTCGACTGGGCCAGGCGGGCCGAGGAGCGGGGCTTCTCGTCGCTGGGCACGATCGACCGCATCGCCTACCCGAGCTACGACTCGCTCACCGTCCTGACCGCGGCGGCGGCCGTCACCGACCGGATCGGCCTGCTCACCAACATCCTCCTCGGTCCCGCCTACAACCCGGTGCAGCTGGCCAAGGTGACGGCCAGCCTCGACCAGCTCTCGGGCGGCCGGCTCACCCTCGGCCTCGGGGTGGGCGGCCGGGCCGACGACTACCAGGTCGCCGGCCGGTCCTTCGAGGATCGCGGCCGGCGGTTCGACGCCGACCTGGAGCTGCTCCACCAGGCCTGGCGAGGCGAGCCGGTGGCCGGCAGCCCGTTCCCGGTCGGCCCGCCGGCCACCCGGGGCCGCATCCCCCTGCTCATCGGGGGGCGGCCGGACCTGGCCGCCCCCCGGGCCGCCCGCTGGGAGGCCGGCTTCACCATCGGCGGCGCCCCGCCGGAGATGGCCGGGGGCGCGATCCAGGAGTTCCGGAAGGCCTGGGAGGAGACCGGCGGGACCGGCCAACTCCGGATCGTCGCCCTGTCCTACTTCTCCCTCGGCGAGGAGCACACCGCCGAGTCGCTCCACAACCTGCGCACCTACTACGGCTTCCTGGGCGACTGGGCCGAGGGGATCGCGGCCGGCGCCCCCCGGACCCCGGCGGCGGTCAGGGAGCAGGCCGCAACCTTCGAGGCGGTGGGCATCGACGAGCTGATCTTCGACCCCACCGTGGCCAACCTGGACCAGGTGGACCGCCTCGCCGACGCGATCGGGGAAGCGACTGACAGCCCACGTGCCCGCCTGTCGTAGGTGTGGCCGAGACTTCCGGCCATGATGAAACGTAGCCACGCCGTCATCGGGGCCGCCGCCGGGATCGCGGTGGCGCATGCGACCGGGGCCTCGATGGTGGCCGGCGGGATCGTGGCCGGGCTGGCCGGGCTGCTGCCCGACATCGACCACCCGCACGCCGCCGTCGGCCGCCTGCTGCCCCGTTGGTGGCACCGGCTCACCCCGGGGCACCGGGGGCCGACCCACTCGCTGGCCTGGTGCCTGGCCGTGGCCGTGCTCGCCTATGTGGGCAACAGCGCCGTCAACGGCCAGCCGGCCGGGCCGCTACTCGCCCTGGCCGTGCTCGCCGGCTCGCTGTCGCACGTGCTGGCCGACGGGCTGACCGTCGCCGGGGTGCCGCTGTGGTGGCCGTTCCGGCGCCGCCGGGCCGTCCTCCTGGGGGTGCTGGCCTTCCGGACCAGGAGCTGGGCCGAGATCCTGGTCGTCCTCGGCGTGGTCGCCGCCGTCGGCTGGTGGGTCGCCGGCTAGCTCGCCGGCTGACTTGGGGCTGCTTTGGCGTTCCCGGCGATATCGTTCAAGTTCGCACTTGACGAGCGCTGGGTAGGACGTACAACAGAGAGGTGGGTGCCCGGCCGGCAAGACGACCTGACCAGGTTTGGAGGGTTGCCTGAGGTGGCTATGCTGATCACCGACTCCGGACTGGACGCCGACGTCGCCGCCCGGCTGGAGGCGGCCGGACCCACGGTGGTGCGCCGATGATCGTGACCCTCACCCCGAACCCGAGTGTCGACCGGACGATCGAGGTGGACGCCCTGCACCGGGGGGCCGTGCTCCGCGCCCGGGCGACCCGCGTCGACCCGGGGGGCAAGGGCGTCAACGTGTCCAGGGCCCTGGCCGCCAACCGCCGCGAGACCACGGCGGTGCTGCCGGCGGGCGGCTGGGAGGGCGACCAGCTGGCCTCCTTGCTGGCCCCGCTGGAGGTCCCGGTGGTGCTCGTCCCGGTGTCCGGGTCGGTCAGGGCGAACGTGAGCGTGGTCGAGCCCGACGGCACCGTGACCAAGCTGAACGAGCCCGGCCCCCAGCTCAGCCCCGAGGAGGTCGAGGCCGTGACCACGGCCACGGTCAAGGCGGCCGCCGACGCCGAGTGGCTGGCCTGCACCGGCAGCCTCCCCCCGGGCGCCCCGATCGACTTCTACGCCCAGGTGGTCGAGCGGCTGGGCAGCGCCACGGTCAAGGTGGCGGTCGACTCCAGCGGTGCCCCCCTGGTCGCCGCCCTGGAGGCCGGCCCCGACCTGATCAAGCCCAACCGGGAGGAGCTGGCCGAGGCTACCGGCCGCCAGCTCCTCACCCTCGGCGACGTGGTCGCGGCGGCCGAGGAGCTGCGCGGCCGCGGGGTCGGGGCCGTGCTGGCCAGCCTCGGGGCCGACGGGGCGGTGCTGGTCGACGAGACCGGCGCCACCTTCGGCTCGGCCACCATCGAGAAGGCTCGCAGCGCCGTCGGCGCCGGCGACTCCATGCTGGCCGGCTTCCTGGCCGCCGGCGGCAGCGGTCCAGACGCCCTGGCCGAGGCGCTGGCCTGGGGGGCGGCCGCGGCCAGCCTGCCCGGGAGCCGCATGCCGACCCCCGACGACCTCGACCGTGCCGCCGTCACCCTGGCCGACCGCATCGACCCGGACCGCCCTCTCAAGGAACGGAGCTGACGCCCATGGCGGACCTCATCACCCCGGACCTCGTCGACCTCAATCTGACCGCCACCGAGCGTGGCGAGGCGACCAGGTCGCTGGCCGAGCGGCTCCAGGCCGCCGGCCGGGTCACCGACCTCGACCAGTTCCTGGCCGACGTGCGGGCCCGCGAGGCCCAGATGCCGACCGGCATCGAGGGCGGCATCGGCATCCCGCACTGCCGGTCGGTGGCGGTGGTCGAGCCCACCCTGGCCTTCGGCCGCAGCGCCCAGGGCATCGACTGGGGCGCCGCCGACGGGCCGGCCCACCTCATCTTCCTGATCGCCGCCCCCGAGGGCGGCGGCGCCGAGCACATGGGCATCCTGGCCAAGCTGGCCCGGAAGCTCATCCACCCCTCGTTCCGTGACTCGCTGCACCAGGCCCAGGACTCGGAGGCCGTCGTCACCATCGTGAAGAAGGAGGTGCTGGGGCAATGAAGATCATCGCCGTGACGTCCTGCCCCACCGGAATCGCCCATACCTACATGGCCGCCGAGGCGCTCGAGCAGGCGGCCAAGGACGCCGGCCACGACATCAAGGTCGAGACCCAGGGCGCGGCCGGGGCCGAGGCGGTGGCCGACGCCGACATCGCCGGCGCCGACGCGGTGGTGTTCGCGGCCGACGTCGAGGTCCGCAACCGCGAGCGGTTCGCGGGCAAGCCGTTGGTCCAGACGTCGGTCAAGCGGGCCATCAACGACGCCTCCGGCCTGATCGCCGAGGCCGAGGCGGCGGCCAGGTCGGGCGTTGCCACCCCGGTGGCGGAGGCGGCGCCGGCAGCAGCCGACGGCGGCGGGCCCGCCCCCCAGACCAAGGTCGATGCCGGCGCCGGCCTCGGCACCCGGCTGCGCCAGTGGCTGATGACCGGGGTCAGCTACATGATCCCGTTCGTGGCCGCCGGCGGCATCCTGATCGCCCTGGCCTTCCTGCTCGGCGGGCCCGAGGTGGCCAACAAGGTGAACGGCGGGACCTTCGAGGGGACCGAGTACCAGGCCGTGGAGGACCTGTCCAAGCTGATCGTGCAGGCCGGCTACGCCGGGTTGCTGTTCAAGATCGGCGCGGTCGCCTTCTCCATGCTGGTCCCGATCCTGGCCGGCTTCATCGCGTACGCCATGGGCGACCGGCCCGCCCTGGTCGCCGGCATCGTCGCCGGCCTGTTGGCCAACGAGATCGGCGCCGGGTTCCTGGGCGGCCTGATCGGCGGCCTGATCGCCGGCGCGGTAGTGATCGCCATCAAGCGGGTCAAGGTGCCGCGCGGCATGGCCGGGATCATGCCGGTGGTGGTTATCCCGCTGGTCTCGACGCTGGTAGTCGGGGCGCTGATGCTGGTCGTGATCGGCCAGCCGATCGCCGCCCTCCAGAACGGCCTGACCGACTGGCTGCAGGGCCTGTCGGGCAGCAACGCCATCCTGCTCGGCATCATCGTCGGCCTGATGATGGCCTTCGACATGGGCGGGCCGGTCAACAAGGTGGCCTACGCCTTCGGGCTGGCCGCCCTGGCCAGCGGCAACCTCAAGGTCATGGCCGCGGTCATGGCCGCCGGCATGACCCCGCCGCTGGGGCTGGCCCTGGCCACCGTGATCCGCAAGAACCTGTTCACCAGGGCCGAGCGCCAGGCCGGCGAGGCCGGCTGGCTGCTGGGGGCGTCGTTCATCACCGAAGGGGCGATCCCCTTCGCCGCCGCCGACCCGCTGCGGGTGATCCCGGCGCTAATGGTCGGCAGCGCCGCCACCGGCGCCCTGGTGATGGGCTTCGGCAACACCTCGCGCGCCCCGCACGGCGGTATCTGGGTGGTCGGGCTGATCGGCAAGCCGCTGCTGTACCTCCTGGCCATCCTCATTGGCACCGTGGTCACCGCGGCCGGGGTGATCGTCCTCAAGTCGACCGGCCGCAAGGAGGCCGCCGACATCGAGCCGGCCGCCTCCCGGCAGGCCACCGCGACCAGCTAGCACCCAGACGGTGCCCTCCGGCGGCCTCGGCCCCGGAGGGCACCGTCCCGTTCCGGCCCCCACACGAGGAGGACGCCGATGGCCGACCCGACCAGCCGGCCAGCGCGCGAGGTCGGCGTCGGCCTGATCAGCGTCGGCTGGATGGGCAAGCTACACAGCCGGGCCTACCGGGCGCTGCCGTACGTCTACCCCGAGACCGGCATCCGGCCCCGGCTGGTCCACGCCGCCGACACCGCCCCCGACCGGGTCGCCTACGCCACCGACGTCCTCGGCTACGCACACGGCAGCACCGACTACCGCGAGGTCCTGGCCGACCCCGAGGTCGAGGTGGTGTCGATCTGCGCGCCCAACATGCTGCACCGCGAGATCGGCGTGGCCGCCGCCGAGGCCGGCAAGCCGTTCTGGATCGAGAAGCCGGTCGGGCGGGGCGCGGACGAGACGGCGCAGGTCGCGGCCGCCGCCAACGCCGCCGGCGTGGTCACCTCGATCGGCTTCAACTACCGGCACGTCCCGGCGGTCGAGCACAGCCGCGAGCTGGTCGCCTCCGGCGCCCTTGGCCGGGTGACGAATGTGCGGGCGGCGTTCTTCACCGGGTACGCCGCCGACCCCGAGGGGGTGCTGTCGTGGCGCTTCGACCGCGCCATGGCCGGCAGCGGCGCCCTCGGCGACCTCCTCAGCCACGTGGTCGACACCCTCCAGTACCTGGTCGGCCCGATCGGGGAGGTCACGGCCCTGACCAGCCTGGTCTACGCCGAGCGGCCGGTCCTGCCGATGGGCTCGGCCGACCACTTCGCGGTGATCGAGGACGGCGAGCTGGGCCCGGTCGGGAACGAGGACTACACGGCCGCCCTGGTCCGGTTCGGGGAGGATGCTCAGGGGGCCGGGGCGGTCGGCACCATCGAGGCGTCGCGGGCTATCGTCGGCCCCCAGTGCGGGTTCGGCTTCGAGCTGTACGGGACCGACGGCTCGCTGGCCTGGAGCTTCGAGCGGATGAACGAGCTGCGGGTCTGCCTGGGCCGCGGCCGCCCCCACCAGGGCTACACATGCGTGCTGGCCAACTCCCACCTCGGCGACTACGCCCGCTTCCAGCCGGGCCCGGGGATCGCCATGGGCTACGACGACCTGAAGACCACCGAGGCCAAGAAGTTCCTGGTCGCCGTGACCGGCGGCGAGCGCCGGAACAGCACCGTCGACGACGCGCTGTCGGCGGCCGAGGTGCTGTCGGCGGCCGAGCGTTCCGCCGCCGACGGCACCTGGCACAAGGTCCCGGCCGTGGCCGGCACGACCGCGGCCCGCCGGCTCAGCTGAGGCGGGCGGCGGCCGACTTGAGGGTCTGGGCGGCGAAGCGGAGGCCTTCCAGCTGGTCCAGCTCCTGGTCCTCGTGCTCGATGTTGACCGCCATGTCGGGGTCGACCTTGCCAAGGGCGCGCAGGAAGTCGGCCCAGAAGTCGACGTCGTGGCCGCGGCCGACGGCCACGAAGTCCCAGGAGGAGTTCTCGGGCCAGCGGCTGAGGGTGTAGGAGCCTCCCAGGGACAGGGCGCCGGGATCGCCGGGGGCGACCCGGCCGAAGCGGTCGTCGAGCACCCCGTTGAGCTTGGCCGCCTCGTTGATGCGGGTGTCCTTGGCGGCGGCGTTGTACACCAGGCCGCCCAGGTGCTCGACGGCCAGGACCGGGTCGATGCCCTGCCAGAACAGGTGGCTGGGGTCCATCTCGGCGCCGACGTGGGTGGCGCCGATCTCGGTGGCCAGCCGTTCCATGGTGGCCGGGTTGTAGACCAGGTTGTGGGGGTGCATCTCGATGCAGACCTTGACGTCGGCGGCCTGGGCCCTCGCCTGGATGTCCTTCCAGAAGGGGATGCCGACCTCGTTCCACTGGTAGTCGCGGGCGTCCAGGAAGACGCTGTGCCAGGGCTCGACCGTCCACGACGGATAGCGGCCGCCGCGGTCGGAGCCGGGCAGCCCGGACATGGTGACGACCCGCTTCACCCCCAGCAGCGCCGCCAGCTCGATCGAGTCGCGCACGTCCTGGGCGTGCAGGGGCCCGACCGCGGGGTTGGGATCCAGCGGGTTGCCGTTGCAGTTGAGCGCGGTCAGGGTCAGGCCGGCCGCACTGAACAGCCCCAGGTACTCCTCCCGGGCGTCCTGGCTGGCCCGGAGGTCGTCGACCGGCAGGTGGACGGGGGGCAGGAACCCGCCGGAGTTGATCTCGGCGCTGTCCAGGCCGAGGCTGGCCAGGGTCTGGAGGGCGGTGGGAAGGGGCTGGTCGTGCAGGCAGGCGGTGTAGGCACCAAGCTTCATGTCGGCCTTCCTCTCGGTCAGTCGATGACGATCTCGGCGCCGCCGGCCTTGGCCGAGGCGACGACCGCGTCCAGCAGTCGGATGTTGCGCAGCCCTTCCTCGAACGAGGCCGTGCGGGGCAGCCGTTCCAGCCCGGCCACCTGCTCTAGGAAGGCCCGGGCCTGGAATGAGAACAGGTCGTTCTGGCCGTAACCGACCCCGGGGAAGTCCATCGGCAGGCCGCCGGTGAGGTACGGGTGGGCGGGCCCGACCAGGGCCTGCCGGTAGCCCTGGGTCGGACCTGCCGGGGCCGGGTCGGCGAAGCCGAACTCGCCGGCCCTGGCCAGGTCGAAGGTGGCCGCGCCCCGCTCGGCGAACACCTCGAACCCGAGGGAGTTGGCCAGCCCGTAGGCGACCCGGGAGGACGAGAGGGTGCCGGCGGCACCGGAGGCGAAGCTGGCCGTGAAGCTGACCAGGTCCTCGTTCTCCACCGGCTCGGTCACGTCGCTGAGCTCGGCCGCGGCGTGACCGACGGCCGCGCCGAGGGGCAGAGCGCGCTCGGTGATGACCGTGGCCAGGACCGCCCCGCGGACCGACTGGATGGGGCCGCAGACGAACTCGGCCAGGTCGATCAGGTGGCTGCCGATGTCCGAGAGGGCGCCCGACCCCGGGGCGCCCTTGTAGCGCCAGCTCATCGGTGCCCGTGGGTCGACGCCGTAGTCGCACCAGTAGTGGCCGTTGAAGTGGAGGGGCCGGCCGATGGCTCCGGAGGCGAGCTGGTCCCGGATCCCGGCGATGGCGGGGGAGCGCCGGAACACGAACCCGATGCCGGTCTCGCGTCCCGAGGCGTCGGCCGCCGCCACCATGGCCTCGGCGTCCTCGACGGTCGGGGCCATCGGCTTCTCGCAGAGCACGTGCTTGCCGGCGGCCAGCAGTCCCTCGACGATCGGTCGGTGCAGGGGGTTGGCCACCACGACGCTGACCACGTCCACGTCGGGGGCCTCGGCCACCGCCTCCCAGCTGCTCTCGGCCCGCTCGAAGCCGAAGCGGCGGGCGGTGTCGCTGGCGAAGGCCGGGTTGACGTCGGCCACCGCGACCAGCCGGACGTCGGGCAGCCCCTCGTCGTACAGCGTCGGCGCCGTCCGGTACCCGGCGGCGTGCGCCCGCCCGGCCATCCCAGCGCCGATGACCGCCACCCCGATGGACGAACCAGTCATTGCCACCTGCTCCCTTCCGCCCCCCGGTCCGAACCCGGTTGCAACCCGGCCGCGGGTCCTCTGCTCTCGCTTTGAAGCGCTTGATTTGAAGCGCTTCAAAGCGTACTATGCGAGGCATCGATGGAGATGTCAAGAGCTTCGCGCCGCCCGCGGCTGGAGGACGTGGCCGCCCGGGTCGGGATGTCCCCGGCCTCGGTGTCGATGGTCCTCACCAACGCCCCCGGCCCGAGCGCGGCCACCCGCCGGCGGGTGCTGGAGGCGGCGGCCGAGCTCGGCTACCGCCCCGACCGGACGGCCAGCCTGCTCGCCAGGCGGCGGACCCACCTGGTCGGAGTGCAGATGGAGCTGGACAGCGCCTTCCACGCCGAGCTGGTGGCCGACCTCCACGAGGCCGCCGAGGGCCGCGGCTACGACCTCGTGCTGAGCGCGGTGACCCGCACCCGGGACGAGCGCCGGGCCATCGAGACCCTGGTCGACTACCGCTGCGAGGCCCTGGTCCTGCTCGGCCCGGTCGCCCCGGCGGCCCAGCTGGCCGACCTGGCCCGGCAGCTCCCGGTGGTGGTGATCGGCCGGCGGGTCAGCGGCAACGGCGTCGACGTGGTCCGGTCGGCCGACGCCGACGGGGTCGGCCAGGCCGTCGGCCACCTGGCCGGGCACGGGCACCGCGCCATCGCCTATGTCGACGGGGGCCGGGGCCCGATCGCCGCCGACCGCCGCCGCGGCTACCGCACGGCCATGCGTCGTCACCGCCTGGGCGGCCACGTGCAGGTCATCGGTGGCGACCACACCGAGGCGGCCGGCACCCGGGCGGCCCGGGCGCTGCTGGCCGCCGACCGGCCCCTCCCCACCGCGGTGGTCGCCTTCAACGACCACTGCGCCCTCGGGCTGCTGGACGCCTTCAGCCGGGCCGGGGTGGAGGTCCCGGCGGACATCTCGGTGGTGGGCTACGACGACAGCAGCCTGTCGCGGCTCGCCCACGTGAACCTGACCACCGTCAGCCAGGACGCCCGCCGCCAGGCCGAGCACGCCGTGGCCGCGGCCGTCGAGCGGCTGGAGGACGGCCGCACCGTCCCTCGAGAGGTCGTCCTGGCCCCCCACCTGGTGGCCCGGGGCACCACCGGCCCGCCGGCGCCGGCGACCGCCGAGGCCGGGACGGCGTGATGGGGGAGCGGGACCGTTACACCGCCGAGGAGTGGCGGACCCTCCAGTTCGCCCCCTTCTGGATGTTCAGCGCGGTGGTCGGCGCCTACAACCGCTTCGACAACCGCGACTTCCAGGTGTTCGTCCGCTGCCTGGAGGCGGCCGCCCTGGCCGAGGACCGGCTCCAGCGAGAGCTGCTGGAGTCGGTGGTGGCCGACCGCGACCGGCTGGCCGAGCAGTTCCGCACCGAGCCCCGCTCCATCGGCGTCGGCCTGTTCCAGGTCGACCTGCTGCTCTCCAAGGCCGGTGCGGGCGAGGCGGCCCGGTTCAAGGAGATGCTGGTACTGGAGATCGGCGAGGGCGTGGCCAGGGCCAGGGGGCGCTACGGGACCGAGATGACCGACGAGGACGCCCGGGCCGTGGCCCTGGCCGCCGGCCTGCTGGCGGTGGAGCGCTACCCGGTCGAGGACTGACCGAAGTCGCCCTCGGGGTCGCGCCAGACCGAGTGGACGTGGTTGGCGCCGTTCTGGACGTTGTCGTACTCGACGTGCAGCCCCGGCCCCTGGACGCGGTAGTAGTGCGGCCGGCCGGGCTCGGGCGACCCGGCCCAGCCGAAGTGGACCTCCTCCAGGCGCTCGCCGAGGACCCGCGCGGCCTCGGTCTCGGCCAGGGGGCCGGGGAGCCGCCCCAGGTACTGGCGCACCAGCCCGGCCAGCAGCTCGCGCTGCTGGGGCAGCATCCCGGCCGCGGCCAGGCCCTCGGGCGGCCCGGGCCGGATCGCCGGCCGGTTGCGCTGGAGGATGTCGCCGGGGGCGTCGGTGGCCAGCATGGCGGTGGCCCGCTGCTCGGGGGCGAGGGCGTCCAGCAGCTCGCGGGCCAGGTCCTCCTCGGCGGCCAGGGGCCGCAGCACCCCGGGCCCGACCAGCCGGGTCAGGGCCGGGTTGGCCCCCAGGAACAGCGGGCTGGCCGAGATCCGGCCGTCGGCCAGCAAGGTGTAGTTGAGGGCCACGTGGTGGCCCCCGACCCGCCAGCCCCAGGACCCCTCCCCGGGGTCGCCGAACACGCTGACGAAGTAGAGCTGGGGGTCGCGTCCCCGGTGGGGGACGGCCCGGCCGTCGTAGCCCCGCCGCCAGCCCTCGCGGGCGTCGAGCACGTTCTCCAGCCCCATCACGGTGGCGGCGGTGGCGTACCCGCCGTCGCTGAGCCCGCTGGCCACCAGCCGGTGGGCCAGGCGCTGGGAGACCGGCCCCATCTCGGCCAGGGGCAGGCCGCCCCGCTCGGTCGGCGTGTAGTACCAGCGGGTGCGCTCGTCGTCGGCCGGGAACGGAAAGCACGCCTTGGCCCCCCGCGCCGGCTCGAGCGAGGCCAGCCAGTCGGCCGCCGCCGCGGACATGGCCTGGCGGACCCCGGCCAGCGGGTCGCTCACGCGTACAGCGCCGGGCGCTCGACCAGCTCCACCGGCATCCGCCCCCCCTTGGTCAGGGACTCGACGGCGGCCTCGGCCACGGCGGTGGTGGCGTAGCCGTCCCAGGCGCTGGGGCCGGTGACCTCGCCCCGGAGCACGCCCGAGACCCACTCCTGGAGCTCGCGCTGGTAGGCGGCCCCGAACCGCTCCTTGTAGTCGGCCGGGATCGGGGCGGCGACCTGGCCCTGGTGGCGGACCAGGGCCCCGGGGTGCTCGCCGAGGGCGACCGTGCCGGCCTCGGCGACCAGCTCGTAGCGGATGTCGTAGCCGAACTGGCAGGTGACGAAGCTCTCCACGTCGACCAGCACGCCCTCGGCCGTCTCCAGCAGCACCATCTGGGGGTCCTGGAGGCCCTCGGGGGCCAGCGAGCTCGGGCGGGCCTTGAACACCGTGGCCGCCACGACCTCCTGGCCGAGCAGCCAGCGAGTGAGGTCGATGTCGTGGACCACCGAGTCGGTGATCATCATGTCGCTGGTGAACCCGGGCGGGACGCTGGGGTTGCGGTGGCGGCAGTGCAGCAGCAGCGGCCGGCCGACCTTGCCGTCGTCGGCGGCCGCCTTCAGCGCCCGGAACCCGTCGTCGTAGCGGCGCATGAAGCCCACCTGGACCAGCCGCTTGGGCTTGGCCGTCTCGGCCTCCAGCACCCGCAGGCAGGCGTCGACGGTCGGGGCCAGCGGCTTCTCGCACAGCACCGGCTTGTCGGCGGCCAGGCAGGCCAGGGTGAACTCCTCGTGGGTGTCGCCGGGCGAGGCGATCAGCACCGCCTGGACCTGGTCGTCGGCGATCAGCTCGTGGCCGTCGGAGTAGGCCCGGGCCCCGACCTGCTCGGCGACCTGCTTGGCCCCCTCCACGAACACGTCGGAGACGGCCACCACCGCGGCGTCGGGGACGCCGCCGGCCAGCCGCTCCACGTGGTACTGGCCCATCTGGCCGGTACCGACGACCCCGATCCGCAACGTCATCGCGCATCCCTCCCAACGCCCAGCTGTCGCAAGTAGGTGAAGGTCCGGGCGGCGATCGGCAGCGGCACGTCGGTGTCGCAGGGGTACAGGTCCTGCTCGACGATCGCGAACAGCTCGCCGTCCAGATGCCGGTCGACGGCGTCCAGCAGCGCCTCGTAGTCGGGCTCGCCCTTGGGCGGCTCGCACATGGCGCCGCGCCGGACCGCCTCCCCGAAGCCGAGGCCCTCGGCCCTGACCTGCTCGATCACGGCCGGGTCGGCCTGCTTGAGGTGCAGGTAGCCGATGCGGTCCGGGTACTTCTCGATCAGCTCGAGGTTGTCGCCCCGGTAGTAGGCGACGTGGCCGGTGTCCAGGCACAGGTTGACGCTGGCCGGGTCGGTGTCCTGGAGGAACCGCTCGATCTGGGGCTGGGTGCCGACGTGGCTGTCGGCGTGGGGGTGGAACACGGCCGCCAGCCCGTGCTCCTCCTTGAGGATGCGCCCCAGCTCCGAGGTCCGCTCGACCAGGGTCCGCCACCGCTCGCCGTCGAGGTCGGCCGGGTCGGGGCCGGCGTCGCCGGGGAGCAGGACCACGTGGCCGGCGCCCATGGCCGTGACCAGCTCGGCCACCTGGTGGGCGTCGCGCAGGTCGGACTCCCAGCGGCTCGGGTCGTGGAGCGACCCGAACACGGCCTGGCCGGACACCCTCAGCCCGCGCCGGTCGACCTCGTCGCGCAGCCGCCCCGGGTCGGTCGGCAGGTAGCCGTAGGGGCCCAGCTCCAGCCACCGGTAGCCGGCCTCGGCGAGCTCGTCCAGGAACCGGTGCCAGGGCGTCTGGGCCGGGTCGTCGGCGAACCAGACGCCCCAGGAGTCGGGGCAGCTGCCCAGCCGGAGCCGGGACCGGGTGCTCGGCCCCGCCGCCGTGTCGGTCATCGGCGTACCTCCCTACTGCCTTCGGTGCTTCTCGACGAACTCGCGGATCTTCTCGAGGTTGTGGCGGCACGAGTCGGCGGCCCGCTCCTCCCAGGCGAACACGCAGACCGTGGCGATGCCGTCGAAGTCCAGGTCGGCCAGGGTGGCGAAGAACAGGTCCCAGTCGACCTCGCCCTGGCCGATGTCCAGGTGCTGGTGGACCCGGGCCGGGGTGCCCGGCGGGTTGAGGATGTAGCGCAGCCCCGACGACCCCCGGTGGTCGAAGGTGTCGGCGATGTGCAGGTGGGTCAGCAGCGGCCCGGCGTAGCGCAGAATCCCCTCCAGGTCGCCGCCCTGGTGGAAGGTGTGGGGGGCGCAGTACAAGAAGCTGACCAGGTCGTTGTCGATCCCGCGGATCATCTCCACGGCCGCCTTGCCGTCCTCGATGAAGTCGTCGGGGTGCGGCTCCAGGCGCAGCTGCATGCCCTCGCGCTCGAAGACCGGCAGCAGCTCCTCCAGCGACCGCCAGAACTGGGCCTCGGAGGCCGCCGCCGCCTCGGGCCGGCCGTTGAACTCCGAGTTCATGATCCGGCAGTCGAGGTCGACGGCGATCTGGATGGCCCGTTTCCAGTAGCGGACGGCCGCCTGGCGCTCGTCCTCGTCCGGTCCCGACCACCTGTACAGCGGCAGGACGGTGGCGACCGAGACCCCGGCGCCGGCCAGGGCCTTCTTGAAGCCGGCGATGGTGGTCCGGTCGGCCCGCGGGTGGACGAAGAAGGGGATGAAGTCCTCCCGCGGCGACAGCTCGATGTGCTCGTAGCCGAGCTCGGCCACCATCCCCGGCAGCTCGGTCAGGGGAACCGTCCGCAGCATGTACGGGTCGAGGACGACCTTCATGGCTGCGTGGAGTCGCGCGTGGCGCCGGTGTTGTCGGACGGCGGCGTCCGCTGCCCGCCCGACCCGCCGACGTGCAGCTCGGCCACCTCCTGCTCGAACACGTGCGCGACCTCCCGCAGCCCGGAGCTCTCGGCGCCGGCCGCCTCCAGCTCGTGGGTCAGCTCCTCCAGCTCCGAGCCGCCGGCCATGAGCCCGGTGAGCTCGCCCATGGTGACCTCGCTCTTCTTCCAGTAGCCGAGGCTGCGGCCCCGCTTGAGGATCAGGAAGCGGTCCCCGACCGGGTAGGCGTGATGCGGGTTGTGGGTGATGAAGATGACCCCGAGCCCGCGCTCCTTGGCCTGGATGATGTAGCGCAGCACGACGCCGGACTGCTTGACACCCAGCGCCGCCGTCGGCTCGTCCAGGATCAGCACCTTGGCCCCGAAGTGCACCGCCCGGGCGATGGCCACGCACTGGCGCTCGCCACCCGACAGGGTGCCGATCGGCTGGTCGACGTCGCGCAGGTCGATGCCCATGTCGAGCAGCTCCTGCTTGGCCGCCCGGCGCATGCCGGCGATGTCCATGGCCGGGCCCTTGCGGATCTCGTTGCCGAGGAAGAAGTTGCGCCACACCGGCATCAGCGGCACCACCGCTAGGTCCTGGTAGACGGTGGCGATGCCGCGGTCCAGCGCCTCGCGGGGCGAGTCGAAGCGCACGTCCTCGCCCTCGACCTCGTAGTTGCCGTGGGTGTGCTGGTGCAGCCCGGCGATGATCTTGATCAGGGTCGACTTGCCGGCACCGTTGTCCCCGAGGACACAGGTCACCTCCGACCCGCCGACCTCCAGGGTGACGCCCTGGAGGGCGATGATGTTGCCGTAGTTCTTGCCGGCCTCGGTGAGCCGGACCAGCGGCGCCCCGCTCTTGGTGTCGGCTGTGGTGGTCATCTCGATGCCTCCGCGCGCTGTCGGATGAAGTTGTTGAACAGGATGGCCCCGAGCAGCAGCGCGCCGAGGAAGAAGAAGAACCAGTCCGGGTTCCAGCCGGCGTAGACGATCCCCTGGTTGGTCATGCCGAAGATCAACGCCCCGATCGCGGCCCCGATGACCGAGCCGTAGCCGCCGGTGAGCAGGCAGCCGCCGACGACCGCGGCCACGATGTAGATGAACTCATTGCCGATCCCGATGCCGGACTGCACGGTGTTGAAGGCGAACAGGATGTGCATGCCGGTGAACCAGGCCAGGAACCCCACGGTCATGAACAGGCCGATCTTCACCTTGTTCACCGGGACGCCGACCGCCCGCGAGCTGGGCGCGGAGCCGCCGACGGCGAAGATCCAGTTGCCGACGTGGGTGCGGAGCAGGACCCAGGTGGCGATGAGCACGAACAGGATCCACCACAGGAGCGTGATCCGGATGGCGACCCCCCCGACGGTGAACTGGGAGGCGAAGATGTTCTTGGCCATCCCGAAGCCGGCGATGTCGGACACGTCGTTGGTGCCGACGTTGCCGGTGACGATCTTGGTCACGGCCAGGTTCAGCCCCCGCAGCATGAAGAACGTGCCAAGGGTGACCAGGAAGCTGGGGATGCCCGTCTTCACCACCAGGTAGCCGTTGATGAACCCGACCGCCAGCGCGACGACCAGGGCGACCAGGACGCCCACGAACATGTTGGCGCTGAGCTGGTAGCTGATCATCGAGGCGACCAGCGCCGAGGCGGTGACGGCGACGCCGGCTGACAGGTCGAACTCCCCACCGATCATGAGCAGCGCCACCGCGACCGCCGGGATGCCGTAGGTGGAGCTGACGTAGAGGACGGTCGCGAGCGAGCTGGGGTCACGGAACGGGGGCGCGACGATGAAGAAGATGACGAAGATGACGATCGCGCCGGCCAGCGCCCCGATCTCGGGGCGAGCCAAGAGCCGGCCGAGCGTCGACCGTTGCGCAACCCGCTCGTCCTTGGCTGGGGCCGGCGGGGGGCCGACGTCCACTGTCTGACTCATTCGAACGAACCTCCGAGGCTGGGGCCGCATGGGGGGCCGCCACCTGCCGGCGGCCCCCCATGGGGGTGGCTTTACCGCGTGCCGGCCTCCGCGAACTTGCCGATGAACTCGATGTTCTCCTTGTCGACCAGGAACGGCCCGGTCAGGGTCGGCTGCCCGCCGCCGAGGACGTTGCCGTTGTTCTTGTAGAGCCAGAGTGAGTCGACCGCCAGGTAGCCCTGCAGGTACGGCTGCTGGTCGATCGCGAACTCGAGCTCACCGGAGGTGATCTTGGGCGGGATCTGCGGGTTGAAGTCGAAGGTCCCGACCTTGGCCGAGCTGCCGGCTTCCTTGATCGCGTCGATCGCGTTGAGGGCGATCGGCGCGCCCAGGGTGACCACGAAGTCGATGCTCTTGTCCTGGGCCAGCTTGGCGCCGATGGTCGACTTCACCGAGGGCAGGTCCGAACCGTTCACGTAGATCTTCTGCCAGTTGCCGCTGAAGGTCTTCTTGACCCCGTCGCAGCGGGCCTCCAGCTGGACCTGCCCCTGGAACTGGATGACGCACAGGAGGTTCTTGTAGCCCGCGTCGGAGGCGCGCTTGCCCGCGGTCTCCCCGGCCAGGCCCTCGTCAGACCCGAAGTACGACAGCGCGCCCGACTCCGCGTAGTTGCCGATGCCGGCGTTGAAGGCGACCACCGGGATGCCGGCGTCGATGGCCTTCTGGACCGCCGGGGCGATCGCCGGCGGGTCGGGGAGCGTGACCGCGATGGCGTCGACCTTGGCGTCGATCGCGCTCTGGATCAGGGTGGCCTGCTTGCCGGAGTCCGGGTCGGCAGAGTACTGGAACTTGACGTTGTCCTTGGCCGAGGCGGCCTCGGCGCCTTTGCGGATGATGTCCCAGAAGGTGTCGCCAGGAGCGCCGTGGGTGATCATGGCGACCGTCATCTCTGGCGTGTTCGCCTGCCCGGCGTTGGCGCCGGCGGCGGGCGCCTCCTCCTGCTTGCCGCCGGTCTCGCTGCAGGCGGCGGCCGCCAGCAGCAGCAGCGCCAGCAGCGCCACGCGGAGGGGGTGCCTACGAAGCTGGATCATTCGCGATCCACCTTTCTGCTTGGTCCTGCTTGCAAGGGCGCCGGGGCGGGGCGGGCCCCGGGTGTCGCTCCCGTCGATGGCCATGGCACCTCCTAGGGTCAGCGTGAGGTCGGGAACCCGAGCTCCACGGCGGAGTCGCGGGGGACGGGCCAGCGGGTGGTGACGACCTTGCCCCGGGTGTAGAAGGCGACGCCCTCTGGCCCGTGGACGTGCAGGTCGCCGAAGAGAGAGTCCTTCCAGCCGCCGAAGGAGTAGAAGGCCATTGGCACCGGGATCGGGATGTTGACCCCGATCATGCCGACCTGGACCTCGTTCTGGAACTTGCGGGCGGCGGCCCCGTTGGCGGTGAAGATGGCCGTGCCGTTGCCGTAGGGGTTGTCGTTGATCATGCCGATCGCCTCGTCGATGTCGGCGACCCGGAGGACGATCAGGACCGGCCCGAAGATCTCCTGCTTGTAGATCTCCATGTGGGGGCGGACCTCGTCGAACAGGGTCGGCCCGACGTAGAAGCCGTCCTCATGGCCCTCGACCCGCACGCCGCGCCCGTCCAGGACCAGCTTGGCGCCCTCGTTGACGCCGGTCTCGATCAGGCCGGCCACCTTGTCCCGGGCGGCCCCGGTGACCAGCGGCCCCATGTCGGAGTCGGGGTCGAGGCCGGGCCCGGTGCGGAGCCGCCCGGCCCGCTCCAGGACCCTGTCGATCAGGGCGTCGCCGGCCTTGCCGACGGCCACGGCGGTGGAGATGGCCATGCAGCGCTGGCCGGTGGAGCCGTAGGCGGCCGACACCAGCGCGTCGGCGGCCGAGTCCAGGTCGGCGTCGGGCATGACGATGGCGTGGTTCTTCGCCCCTCCGAGGGCCTGGACCCGCTTGCCGTGCGAGGTGCCGCGCTCGTAGATGTAGCGGGCGATCGGGGTCGACCCGACGAACGACACCGCCGCGATGCCGGGGTGGTCGAGGATGGCGTCGACGGCGACCTTGTCGCCGTGGACCACGTTGAAGACCCCGTCGGGCAGTCCGGCCTCGGCGTACAGCTCGGCGACCCGCAGCGAGACCGATGGGTCGCGCTCGGACGGCTTGAGCACGAAGGCGTTGCCGCAGGCGATCGCGATCGGGTGCATCCACATCGGGACCATGATCGGGAAGTTGAACGGGGTGATCCCGGCCGCGACCCCGACCGGCTGGCGGATCGAGTAGCAGTCGACCTCGGTGGAGACGTTCTCGGAGAAGTCGCCCTTGAGCAGGTGGGGGATGCCGGAGGCGACCTCGACGACCTCCAGGCCCCGCTGGACCTCGCCGGCGGCGTCGGGCACGACCTTGCCGTGCTCGGCGGCGATGATCCGGGCCAGCTCGTCCCGGTGCTTCTCGATCAGGTCGCGGAAGGCGAACATGACCCGGGCCCGCTTGACGACCGAGGTGTCACGCCAGGCAGGGAAGGCGGCCTGGGCGGCCCGGACGGCGGCGTCGACGTCCTCGCCGGTGGCGTAGGCGACCTGGGCCGCCTGCTGCCCGGTGGCCGGGTCGTAGACGGCACCGGTGCGCTCCGGCTCGCCCTCGACGGTCCGGCCGTTGATCCAGTGGTTGATGGTCCGCATGGGCAGTCCTCCCGCCGGTTGGGCGCTACAGGTAGTGCCGCTGGTCCTGCTTGCTCTGCTCGTAGTCGGCCCGCGCCCGCCGCACGTCCTCGGAGTCCGAGACCTCGGCCACGGCAACGTCCCACCAGGCGCCGCCGATGGGCACGTAGTGGAGCGGGTCGGTCTCGACGTGGACGACCACCGGCCCGTCGGCCTCCCTGGCCTCCTTGAGGGCGTCGGCCAGCTCGCCGACGGTCCTCGGGGTCAGCACCTTGGCCCCGAGGCTGGCCGCGTTGGCGGCCAGGTCCACGGGCAGGACCTCGCCGTCGGTGCCGTCGGGCTCGCGGTAGCGGAACCTGGTCCCGAAGCGGCCGTTGCCGGACGCCTCCGACAGCGACCCGATCGAGGCGTAGCCGTGGTTCTGGACCAGGACCACGATGATCTTGACCCGCTCGGCCACGGCCGTGACCAGCTCGCCCGGGCTCATCAGGTAGCCGGCGTCGCCGACCATGGCGAACACCTCGCGGGCGGGGTCGGCCATCCTGATCCCGATGGCTCCGGGGATCTCGTACCCCATGCAGGAGTTGCCGTACTCCAGGTGGAACTGCTTGGGGTCGCTGGTCCGCCACAGCTTGTGCAGGTCGCCGGGCATGCTCCCGGCGGCGCAGACGACCACGTCCCTGGGCTCGGCGGCGTCGTTGACGGCCCCGATGACCTCGCCCTGGCTGGGCAGGGGGCCGTGTCCGGCCCGGTAGACCCGCTCGACCTTGGCGTCCCAGTCGCGGTTGTGCCGGGCCGCCGCCTGCCACCAGGGATCGTCGACCGTCCAGCTGGCTAGGGCCTCGGTCATCGCCTCCAGGGTCTGCCTGGCGTCGGCGACCACCGGCACGGCGGCGTGCTTGAACGCGTCCACCGGGGCGACGTTGACGTTGACGAACCGGACCTTGGGGTTGGTGAAGATGCTGTGGGAGGCGGTGGCGAAGTCGGCCCAGCGGGTGCCGACCCCGACGACCACGTCGGCCTCGCGGGCCATGGCGTTGGCTCCGTCGGTCCCGGTCACGCCGATGGCGCCGAGGGCCGAGGGGTGGTCATAGGGCAGCGAGCCCTTGCCGGCGTAGGTCTCGGCCACCGGGATGCCGGTCGCCTCGACCAGGGCGGCCAGGGCCCCGGTGGCCTCCGAGTAGATGACCCCGCCGCCAGCAACGAGCAGCGGCTTGCGGGCGCCCCGCAGCACCTCGACCGCCTTGGCCAGCATCGCCGGCTCGGGCACGGGCCGGGCCACGTGCCAGACCCGGCGCGCGAACAGCTCGTCGGGGTAGTCGAAGGCCTCGGTCTGGACGTCCTGGGGCAGGGCCAGGGTGACGGCGCCGGTCTCGGCCGGGTCGGTCAGCACCCGCATGGCCTCCAGCAGCGACCCGGGGAGCTGGTCGGGCCGGTTGATCCGGTCGAAGTAGCGCGACACCGGCTTGAAGGCGTCGTTGGCCGAGGCGTCCGGCCCGGCCGCCGACTCCTGCTGCTGGAGCACGGGCGGGGCCACCCTGGAGGCGAAGATGTCGCCCGGCAGCAGCAGCACCGGCAGGCGGTTCACGGTGGCGGTGGCCGCCCCGGTGACCATGTTGGTCGCGCCCGGCCCGATCGAGGAGGTGCAGGCGAAGGTGGTCAGCCGGTTGCGGTGCTTGGCGTAGCCGGAGGCGATGTGGACCATGCTCTGCTCGTTGCGGGCCATGTGGTAGGGGAGCCGGTCCGCGTACTGGCGCAGGGCCTGGCCGATCCCGGCGACGTTGCCGTGGCCGAAGATGCCGAAGCAGCCGGCGAACAGGGGCTGCTCGGTGCCGTCGCGCTCGCTGTGCTGGTTGGCCAGGAACTCGACCAGGGCCTGGGCCGTGGTCAGCCGGCGGGTACCGCTCATGTATCGCCTCCCGGTCCGGTCAGTGGCAGGCGGGGGTCGACGGCCTGGCCCTCCCAGGTCCCGCGGACCCAGGCGTGGGCCGGGTCGTCGCAGAAGCGCCAGGCCCGCTCCTGGGCGGGGCCGGCCATCACGTTGAGGTAGTAGAGGTCGTAGCCGGGGGCGGCCATCGACGGGCCGTGGTAGCCGTAGGGGACCAGGACCACGTCGCCGCTGCCGACCTCGGCCAGCAGGTCGATATGGCGGTCCGGTCCCGAGCTGTAGACGCGCTGGTAGGCGAGGCCGCCGTCGCCGTCGACCTCGAAGTAGTAGATCTCCTCGAGCTCCATCTCGTCGGGGCGCTGCTCGTCGTGCTTGTGGGGTGGGTAGGAGGACCAGTTGCCGCCCGGGGTCAGGACCTCGACCACCATCAGCTTGTCGGCCGGGAAGGAGGCCGGGGTGCAGACGTTGTTGACCTGCCGGCTGGCCTGGCCGGCCCCGCGCAGCTCGACCGGGACGCCCTCGGCCGGCCCGTAGGCCGGGTCGAGCCGGGCGGTGGCCAGCGACGACGGCAGGGCGAAGCGGCCACCGCCGCTGCTGGCCACGCGCACCTCGGCGTCCCTGGGGACATAGGCGAAGTCGCTGACGCCGCCGAAGGGGCCGTCGCGGCCGGCCAGCTCGAACCGGCGCCCCTCGCACTCGACCACGCCGCCACCCTCCAGCGGCAGGACCACCAGCTCCTCGCCCCCACTGGCGAAGCGGTGCTCCTCGCCGGGGCCGAGCGCCAGCACCCGCAGGCCGCTGTAGGCCCAGCCGGCCTGCTCGGGGGTGACCCGGAGCGACCAGGGGCCGTCGGCGGTGTCGCCGTCCCGGAGGTGCAGCTTGGTCACCCGGTTCCCTCCTGCATCAGGCCGACCGCGGTGTCGACGGCCGCGGCCACGTCGTCGTCGGGCGGGTACAGCAGCGACCGGCCGATGACCAGGCCCTGGACGGTGGGGAGCTTGAGGGCCTTGCGCCAGCTCTCGAAGGCGGCGTCCTGGGCGCTGCTGACTTCGCCCCCGAGCAGCAGCGCGGGCAGGGTGGTGGCGGCCATGACCCGCTCCATGTCCTCCACCACCGGGACCTTGAGCCAGGTGTAGGCGGAGGTGTTGCCGATGCCGGCGGCCACGGTCATGGCCCGGATGCTGGCCTCGGCGCCGAGGTCGATCCGGACCCGCCCGTCGACCCGGTGGGCGATGAACGGCTCCACCATGGCCAGCAGCCGGTGCGAGGCCAGCTCACTCACCGCCCGCCCGCAGGCCTCGACGGTGGCCACCGTGCTGGGGTCGTCGGGGTCGATCCGCAGCAGCATCTTGCCGCCCTCGAAGCCGTCCCTGGCCAGCCCGGCGGCGTCGTAGGCGGTGAAGCGGTCGTCGATCTCGAAGACCGTCCCGGCCAGGCCGCCGCGGTTCATCGACCCGACCACCACCTTGCCTTCCAGCGCCCCCAGCAGCAGGAGGTCCTCGAGGATGTCGGGGGTGCCGAGGACGCCGTTGACGCCGGGCCGGGACAGGGCCAGGCAGAGGCGGTCCAGCAGCTCCACCCGGTCGGCCATGGCCAGGGCCCGGTCGCCGGCCCGCAGCGCCCCGCGGGCCGGGTGGTCGGCGGCGATCATCATCAGCCGGCCGTGCTCGTTGAACAGCGAGCTCGGCCGGACCCGGCCGGCGGCCGCCTCGGCGATCGACTCCGGCCGTCGGCTCCTGGCCTCGACAACGGTCCGGTACCGCTCATCCAGCATTGACGGCCTCCTCGAGCAGCGCCTCGACCTCGGCGGCCTCGGGCATGGCGTCGGCGCAGGCCAGCCGGGAGGCGACCAGCGCCCCGGCGGCGTTGGCGAACCGCATCAGCCGCTCCAGCTCCCAGCCGGCCAGCAGCCCGTGGCAGAGCGCCCCGCCGAAGGCGTCCCCGGCGCCGAGGCCGTTGACCACCTCGACCGGCACCGGCGGCACCTCGACCTCGGTGACGGCGTCGCGGGCCAGCACCCCCTTGGGGCCCTGCTTGACCACCACCACCTCGACCCCCCGGTCGGCCAGGGCCTGGGCGGCCGCCCGGGGCTCGCGCTCGCCGACGGCGGTCTCGCACTCGTCGAGGTTGCCGACGGCCACGGTGACGTGCTCCAGGGCCCGCTGGACCAGCGGCCGGGCCTCCTCCCGGGACGACCAGAACTGCGGCCGGTAGTCCAGGTCGAGGATGGTGATGCCGGACCTGTTCCGCGCCTCCAGCGCGTGCAGGGTGGCGCCGCGGCTGGGCTCCTGGGAGAGCCCGGTCACCGTCACCCAGAACACCCGGGCCGCCCGGATGGCCTCCACGTCGAGCTCCTCGGGCCGGATCTCGAGGTCGGGGGCCTTGGGGTAGCGGTAGAAGTAGAGCGGGAAGTTGTCCGGGGGGAAGATCTCGCAGAAGGTCACCGGGGTCGGCAGGCCGGGCACGGCGGTCACGAAGCGGTCGTCGACCCCGAAGCCGCGCAAGGCGTCGTGCAGGTACTCGCCGAAGGGGTCCTGCCCGGTGCGGGTGATGACCGCGCTGCGCCGGCCGTAGCGGGCCGCGGCCACGGCCACGTTGGTGGGGCTGCCCCCGAGGTACTTGCCGAAGGTCTGCACCTCACGAAGGGACACGCCGACCTGGAGTGGGTAGACGTCGACCCCGATCCGTCCCATGGTGAGCACGTCGAAGGGCGTGGTCATGGCGTGCCTCCCACCAAGCTGCGGGGACCGGGATCGCCAAGGGGCCTAGACAGCGATTGTTACAATACGGTAACTACTACTCAACAGCTAGAGAAGTCAACCCTTTGTCCTAACTTATTTACAATGTTCGGTTGAGGGGGGACGCGCTACCTCGGGGGCTGAACGCATGACGTTCTCGCCGGCGTCGATCACCGTCGATCGGTACAGCCCCGTTCCCATGTACTACCAGGTCGCCCAGCAGCTCGAGCACGCCATCGAGACCGGCGAGCTGGCCCCTGGAAGCCGCCTCGACGGTGAGCTGGCCCTGGCCAACCAGCTCGGGGTGTCGCGTCCAACGCTGCGCCGGGCCATCGAGTACCTGGTCGACCGCGGCTACCTGGTCCGCCGGCGGGCCGTCGGCACCCAGGTGGTGCACCCCAAGGTGCGGCGGCCGGTCGAGCTGTCCAGCCTGTACGACGACCTGGCGGCCAGCCGCAAGGACCCGCGGACCAAGGTGCTGTCGCTGGAGGCCGTCCCGGCCAGCGACCGGGTCGCCCACGCCCTCGGGCTCGAGGACGGGGTCGAGGTGCTGGCCCTGGAGCGGCTGCGCTACGCCGACGGCCAGCCGCTGGCCATCATGCGCAACTGGTTCCCCAAGGGGCTGCTCGAGCTGGACGCCGAGCGGCTGGAGCGGGCCGGCCTGTACCAGCTGATGCGGGCGGCCGGGATCAGCCTGCACCTGGCCTCCCAGACCATCGGGGCCCGAGGGGCCAGCGCCGCCGAGGCCAAGCTGCTCCAGGCCTCCAACGGCGAGCCCCTGCTGACCATGGAACGCAGCACCTACAACGAAAATGGTCAGCCGGTGGAGCTTGCCGACCACATCTACCGGGCAAGCTTGTACTCGTTCGAGATCGTTCTCGTCACCCGGTAGTCCCCCGGCAGGAGGGAGGGCCCCCTTATGACCAGCATGGACGGTCAGGTCGCGCTCGTCACCGGCGGCGCCCGCGGGATCGGCCTGGCGATCAGCACCCGGCTCGCCGAACGCGGGGTCAAGGTGGCGGTCGGCTACTCCCATGGTGCCGACACGGCCAAGCAGTTCGCCGCCGCCCACGAGGGCTCGACCATCCACCAGGGCAACATCGGGGTCGCCGCCGACTGCCAGCGAGTCATCAACGAGGTCCTGGACCAGCACGGCCAGCTCGACATCCTGGTCAACAACGCCGGCATCACCATCGACCGGACCGTCCGCAAGATGTCGGTCGAGGACTGGGACCGGGTCATCCACGTCAACCTGTCGGGCGCCTTCTACCTGAGCCGGGCCGTGCTCCAGCACATGCTGGACCGCGGGTACGGCCGGATCATCAACATCAGCTCGGTCATCGGCGAGAAGGGCAACATCGGCCAGGCCAACTACGCCGCCGCCAAGTCGGGCCTGTTCGGGCTGACCAACAGCCTGGCCCTGGAGACGGCCCGCAAGGGGATCACGGTGAACTCGGTCGCGCCCGGGTTCATCGCCACCGAGATGGTCTCGGGCATGCCCGAGGAGGCACTCAACAAGGTGATCGCCCAGATCCCGGTCGGCCGCCTGGGCGAGCCGCACGAGATCGCCCGGGTGGTCGAGTTCTTGGCCGACCCCGACTCGGGGTACATCACCGGGGAGGTCTACGGGATCAACGGCGGACTGTACATGTAGGGACGCAGCACCAAGGAGCGTGAAGATGGCTGGACGTGAGGTCGTTGTCCTTTCCGGGGTCCGCACGGCCGTCGGGAAGTACGGGGGGAGCCTCAAGGACATGCCGCCGGCCGACCTGGGGGCGGCGGTCGTCCGGGAGGCGGTGAGCCGGTCCGGGGTCGAGCCGGCCGAGGTCGGGCACGTGGTGTTCGGCAACGTGATCCACACCGAGACCCGCGACATGTACCTGTCCCGGGTGGCCTCGGTGAACGGCGGCCTGCCGGTGGAGACGCCGGCCTTCACCCTCAACCGGCTGTGCGGGTCGGGGCTCCAGGCGATCGTCTCGGCCGCCCAGCTGGTCATGCTCGGCGACACCGAGGTCGCTCTGGCCGGCGGGTCGGAGGTGATGAGCCGCGGCCTGTACGGGGTGCCGGCGATGCGCTGGGGCGCCCGCATGGGCGAGACCACCGCGTCCGACATGATGGTCGGGGCGCTGACCGACCCCTTCGACGACTGCCACATGGGGGTCACGGCCGAGAACGTGGCCGGCAAGTGGGGCATCTCCCGCGAGGACCAGGACGCCCTGGCCGTGCAGAGCCACCAGCGGGCGGCCAAGGCCACCGCCGAGGGCCGGTTCAAGGAGCAGATCGTCCCCATCGAGCTCAAGTCCCGCAAGGGCAGCATCACCTTCGACACCGACGAGCACATCCGGGCCGACGCCTCGATCGAGGGCATGGCCAAGCTGCGGCCGGTGTTCGACAAGAACGGCTCGGTCACCGCCGGCAACGCCGCCGGGATCAACGACGCCGCCGCCGCGGTCGTGCTCTGTGACGCCGAGACAGCCGAGCGCAAGGGCCTTGAGCCGATGGGCCGGCTGGTCGCCTACGCCCACGCCGGGGTCGAGCCCAAGTACATGGGCATCGGGCCGGTGCCGGCGGTCCGGCAGGTGCTCGAGAAGGCCAACCTCAAGGTCGACGACATCGACGTCTTCGAGGTCAACGAGGCCTTCGCCGCCCAGGCGCTGGCCGTGGTCCGCGACCTCAGCCTGCCCGAGGACCGCACCAACCCCAACGGCTCCGGCGTCTCCCTGGGTCACCCCATCGGGGCCACCGGCTGCATCCTCACCGTCAAGGCCCTGTACGAGCTGAAGCGCACCGGCGGCCGCCGCGCCCTGGTCACCATGTGCATCGGCGGCGGCCAGGGCATCGCGGCGATCTTCGAGCGTGCCGCATGAGCACGGCGGGCGCACAGAGAGCGGCGATGGAGATGGAGGTGCGCCAGTGAGCGCCGACGACCCGACCCGCGACATGGCCCCAGGGGACGAGGCTCCCCCGGGCACCCCCGGGGCCGGCGAGAACATCTGCCCCGCCTGCGGCGGTACCGGCCAGCTGGAAGGCGCCGCCTGCCAGACCTGCGCCGGCACCGGCGTGGTCATTGAGGAGGTCGGCGGAGCCTAGGCGGTGCCCGGCGAGGCGCAGAGGGTGATGCCCAGGGGCGTCTGTCGGTGCTCCAGCTGCCGGCCGCTGCGGGAGGTGGCGACCAGGCCGGCGGTGCGCAGCACCGACAGGTGCTCGCTGACGGTGCTGACCGGCAGCTGGCAGCGGGCGGCCAGGCCGGTGGTGGAGGCCGGCTCGGCCAGGGCGAGCAGCAGCCGCGCCCTGGTGGCGCCGAGCAGGCGGGCCAGGTCCCGGTCGCGGGCCGGGGCCTGCCACAGCCCGGCGATGCCGCGGGCCGGGTAGTCCAGGGTCGGCTGCCAGGGCGGGTCGACCATCAGCCCGACGCTCGGCCACTCGAAGGCGCCCGGCAGCAGCACCAGCCCGGCGCCGTCGAGGTCGTAGGTGCCGTCGATCGACAGCTCGACCTCGAGGGTGTTGTTGTCGTCCCGCCACCGGACCCGGGGATGCAGGTCGCCGAGGACGGCCGCCATGCCGCCATCGGCGAATCGCCTGGCCCGGTAGGTGATGTCGGCCTGGAGCAGGTCGCGCAGCTGCGGCCACCACGGCTCGACCAGGACCTGCCAGGCTGCCCATAGCCGCTCGACCAGCAGATCGCGGATGGCGGCAGGGTCGCCGAGCAGGACCGGCGGCGGTGGCGCCGACGACGCCGCCAGCCAACGGTCGATCTCGGCCCCGACCTGGCTGGGCGGGGTGGCCCCGACCAGCTCCAGCTCCTCGTCGATGACGGTGAGCGGGCCGCTCGGCGGCGGGCTGAGGAAGTCGGGGTTGTAGGTGTGCGGCCTGGTCAGGGCAAGCAGGGGCGCCAGGTCGAGGCGGCCAAGCTCGCCGGTGACCCGGCGCAGCCACGGCAGGTGGTACGGCTGCCGCTCGGCATGGCCGAGGACCCGGATGGCGGCGATCGTCTCGTGCAGCGGGGACAGTGCGAACCGGCAGCGCAGCAGGTCCCGGGCGCCGAACCGCAGTACCACCGCCACCGCCCACTCCTTTCGGTCCTGGCCGAAATCCTGGGCCCGAGGGTAGCGGCGCCCCACCATGGCCGGCATGACCACGGCTTCCACCGGCCTGCTGCGCCGGGCGCCGGCGTTCCGGGCCCTGTGGCTGTCGCGGGCCGTCTCGCTGCTGGGCGACGGCACCAGCCGCGTGGCCCTGGTGCTGCTGGCCGCCCGCGAGGGGCCGCGGGCGGTCGGGCTGGTGCTGCTCGCCAACACGCTCCCGCGCCTGCTCGGCCCGGTCGCCGGGGCGGTCGCGGACCGGGTCTCCCAGCGCCGCCTGCTGCTGGCCTGCGAGCTCGGCCAGGCGGTCGTGGTGGCGCTGATCGCGCTGCTGCTGCCGCCGCTGCCGCTGCTGCTGCCGATGGTCGCCGTCTCCGGGCTGCTGGCGACCCTGTTCACCCCGGCCGGGCGCAGCGCCGTTCCCTCCCTGGTGCCCGCCGCCGATCTGGCTCCGGCCAACGCCCTGCTCGGGGTCACCCTCAACCTCCAGGTGGTGGCCGGCCCGGCGGTCGGCGGCCTGCTGGTGGCGGTCGCCGGGCCCCGGTCGGCGTTCGCGGCCAACGCGCTGGCGTTCTGCGCGTCGGCACTCCTGCTCACCGGGCTCCCCCGGCTGGCCCCGGACCACGCCGGCCGCCGGCCAGGCGGGCTGCTGGCCGAAACTGTCGGCGGGCTGGCCTACGTCGTCCGCACCCCGGTTCCCCGGGCCCTGTTCTTCGGCCTGCTGCTCCTGGTGTCCTTCGCCGCTGTCGACAACGTCGCCCTCGTCTTCCTGGTCCGCGGCGACCTGCACGGTGGCCCCGGCGACTTCGGCGGCGTGCAGGCCGCCTACGGGATCGGCATGCTGGCTGCCTCGCTGGCCCTGGCCCGCCTCGGTGCCCGCTGGTCGCCGTCCCGGCTGCTGCTGGCCGGGGCGACCGCCAACGGCGTCGGCCTGCTGCTCACCGGGCTGGCCCCGGCCCTGGCCGTGGCCGCGGCCACCCAGGCCCTCGCCGGGTCCGGCAATGCCGTCGAGGTCGTCGCCACCGACACCATCGTGCAGCGGGAGGTGCCCCGCCCGATGCTCGGCCGGGCCTTCGGCGCCATGGCCACCGCGGCCCAGGTCGGCTCGGGAATCGCCTATGTGGCCGCCGGGTCGCTGGTGGCCTGGTGGTCCCCGAGGGCGGTGCTTGTCGCCGGCGGGGTCGGGGTGCTGGCGTCACTGGCCGTGCTCGCCCCGGCGCTGGGGTCGCGGGCTCAGGGCCGACGCTACTTCTCGTGGATGTAGGACCCCGGGGTGTCGGCGATCGGGGGGTGCTTGTCGCCGCCCATGGGCGGGGGCTTGCGTCGTTGGCCGCCGTGGGCCTTGGCCCAGCCGACCCAGTCCTCCCACCATGAGCCCTGGTGCTCGGTGGCGCCGGCCAGCCAGACGTCGGGATCGGGCGGGTTCTCGTCGTTGGTCCAGTGGCGCGCCTTGGGGCTGGGCGGGTTGACGATGCCGGCGATGTGGCCCGAGGAGCTGAGCACGAACCGGGTGTCGCCCTTGACCAGCTGGGTGGTGTTGTAGGACGAGGTCCAGGGGGTGATGTGGTCGGTCACGGCCCCGACCAGGTACAGGTCCTGGGTCACGGTGTCCAGGTTCAGCCGCACCCCGGCCAGCTCCATCTCGCCCCGCGCCAGCTGGTTCTCCAGGTAGCAGGTGCGCAGGTAGAACGAGTGCATGGCCGCGGGCATGCGGGTCGAGTCGGCGTTCCAGGCCAGGATGTCGAAGGCCGGCGGGTCCTCGCCCATGAGCCAGTTGCTGGCCACGTAGTTCCAGATCAGGTCGTTGGCCCGCAGCAGGTCGAAGGTGGTGGCCATCTCCCGGCCCTCGAGGTAGCCCTGGCGGGCCATCTTGGCCTCAAGGCGCTCGACCGTCTCGCGGTCGGTGAAGCTCCCCAGCACACCGGGCGAGGAGAAGTCGAGCAGGGTGTTGAGCAGGGTCGCCGACTTGACCCGCTGGTCGCCGATGGCGTCCAGGTAGGCGATCAGCATGGTCGTGAGGGTGCCGCCGAGGCACAGCCCGACCACGTTCGCCTGGGGCGCCCCGGTGATGTCGCGGACGATGTCCAGGGCGGTGACCGGCCCCTGGAGCAGGTAGTCGTCCAGCTTCACCCCACGCATGGTCGCGTCGGGGTTGCGGTAGCTGATCGCGAACACGGTGTGGCCGTGGTCGACCGCCCACTGGATGAAGCTGCGCCCGGGGGCCAGGTCCATCACGTAGTACTTGTTGATCCAGGGCGGGCTGCACAGGATCGGCGTCTCGTAGGTGGTGCGGGTGGTCGGCGAGTACTGGAGCAGCTCCATCAGGGAGTTGCGGAACACCACCTTGCCCTTGGTGGCGGCCAGGTTCTCGCCGAGGGTGAACGGGCTGGTGTCGACCTGGCGCGGCTTGCCGCCGTTGCTGACCAGGTCGTCCAGGAAGTTGTTGAGTCCCTTGGCGGCGCTGCGCCCGCCGGTGTCGAAGGCCCGCTTGAGGGCGGCCGGGTTGGTGGCCAGGAAGTTCGATGGGGCCATGGCGTCGATCAGCAGCTGGGTGGCCAGCTCGGCCTTGCCCTTCCAGCGCGGGCCCAGCTCGGCCGCGGCCACCAGCTCCCGGGCCAGCCGGGCCGTCAGCAGGTAGCTCTGCTGGAGCCCGAAGAACAGCGGGTTGCCGGCCCAGGCCTCGTCGGTGAAGCGCCGGTCCCTGGCCGGGGGCGGGATCGGCGGGGCCGTCTGGCCGCCGAAGACTCTGGCCGCGCTGACCGCTCCGGTGGCGGCCAGGCCGGCGGCGTAGCGGATCCCGGCCAGCGCCCCGCCCCATGGGTGACGGGCCAGCCCGGCCCCGACCTCGGCCATCGCCCGGGCGAGCGAGACAGGGTCGAGACTGGCGACGAGCCCGGCCTCGGGGCCGAGGGCCTCGGCCGCACGCTCGGCGACGCGTTCGGCGTCCTGTCGGTCCATCTCACGTTCACTATGCCGAGCAGCCGCGTACTACGTCAACTGAAGCCGGAAGCACGACGAGGCCCTGGATTGGGCCTCGTCATGCCGGGGGATCCCGTCGGGGGGCTGGGTCAGCTCTTGACGCTCTTGGCGGCCCTGGTGCCCTGCTCCTCGAGCTTCTCGTACAGCGGGGTGGTCACCTGGATCGCCTTGTGGAAGAAGTCGCGCTGGGCCTTGAGCAGCTCGAACGCGAAGTCGTAGGTGGTGTCGACCAGCTCGGCGGGGGAGGGGTAGCGGTCGGCGCCCGGCCATGCGGCGGTCCGGGGCACGAACTGCTCGGCCGCCTCGGTCCAGCTGCGCAGCCCGTCGACCACGGCCTCCTGGCCCTTGCGAATGGTGTCGAGCACCTGGTCCTGGAGGTCGTCGGTGGCGGTCTTGGTGGTGGTGGCCATGCAGAGTTCCTTTCCGGTGGAGCGGTGTGTTTCCCTGATCCGGTGCTAACTATAGTTTGCATTCCAATGATTTGTCAAGTGCTACGCTCTTGGCACCATGAACGATCCCTGGAAGGCCCAGATGGAGGCCCTCGGCTCCTTCATCCGGACCCAGCGCAAGCTGGCCGACCTGTCGCTGCGCGAGCTGGCCGAGATGACCGAGGTCTCCAACCCGTACCTCAGCCAGCTGGAGCGGGGCCTGCACCAGCCGTCGGTCCGGGTCCTCAAGTCGATCGCCAACGCCCTCAACGTGTCCGCCGAGACCCTGCTGGTCCAGGCGGGCCTGCTCGAGGACGGCCAGGAGGGCGACCCGGCGGCCGGGTCCTCGGTCGAGTCGGCCATCCGCACCGACCCGGTCCTGTCCAGCGACCAGAAAGAGGCCCTGATCAACGTCTACCGGGCCATGGCCCACGACCGCCGGTCCGGCTGAGGGCCAGATGAGCACCCCGGTCGCCGGCTCGGCCACCTCCACGGACGACCTGGACCTGCTGGCCCGGCTGCGCCGGGGCGACGAGGCGGCGTTCACCCGGCTGGTCGAGCGGCTCCACGGGCCCATGCTGCGGCTGGCCATGGTCCACCTCGGCAACCGGGCCGTGGCCGAGGAGGTGGTGCAGGACGCCTGGGTCGGGGTGCTGGCCCAGCTGGACCGCTTCGAGGGCCGCTCCTCCCTGCGTACCTGGGTCCTGCGGATCGTCGCCAACCAGGTCAGGACCCGGGCCGTGCGCGAGCGCCGCACCCTCCCGTTCTCCACCCTCGACGGGCTCGACGAGCGGGGCCGCCCGGCGGTCGAGCCGGAGCGGTTCCTGCCCGCCGGCCACCAGTGGGCCGGTCACTGGGCGTCGCCGCCGCGCTCCTGGGCCGAGGTGCCCGAGGAGCGGCTGCTGTCGGCCGAGACCCGCGCCGAGGTCGAGCGGGCGGTCGCGCTGCTGGCGCCGGCCCAGCGGGCGGTGATCACGCTGCGCGACGTCGAGGGGATGACCGCCGGCGAGACCTGCGAGCTGCTCGGGCTGACCGAGGGCAACCAGCGGGTGCTGCTCCACCGGGCCCGGTCCAGGGTCCGCCGGGCGCTGGAGCGGTACCTCGACGAGACCGAGGGCGAGACCGAGGTGGGCCGATGAGCGACCCGATGGCCGAGGACCTGGAGTGCCGCGAGGTGGTCGAGGTGGTGACCGACTACCTGGAGGGGGCGATGCCGCCCGGCGAGCGGCTGCGGTTCGACCACCACCTCGCCCTGTGCGAGAGCTGCCAGGCCTACCTGGAGCAGATACGGACCGTCATCCGGGTGGCCGGCCGCCCGGCGGTCGACGCGGTCCCGCCGGAGACGATGGCCGGGCTCCTGCGGGCGTTCCGGGACTGGCGGCGCTGACCGCCCGGCGGAGGGTGACGGTCGCGGCCAGGCAGGCCAGGGCCACGACCAGGACGGTGGTCGGGATCACGGCCGGCGAGCTGGCGTCGACCAGCCGGCCGGTCACCGCCGGCAGCACCACCCCGCCCAGGTTGGCGGCCGCGAACACCATGGCCGTCGACCCCCGTGACCCCGGCGCCGCATGGGCCAGCCAGGCCAGCGCGGTCGGGAACACCGGCCCAAGGGCCAGGCCGGTCAGGGTGTAGGCGGCCGGGGCGAACGCCGGGACGTGGGCCAGGCCCAGCCCGCCCGCGGCCAGCAGGAGCGAGCCGGCGGCCAGCGTCGGGGCGGCCACCCGCAGGGCCAGCGGGATGGCCAGCAGCCGTCCGGTGGTCAGGGCCGCCCAGTAGCCGGCCGTCCAGCTGGCCGCGGCGGCCACGCCCGTCCCGCCGGCCCGCAGGCTGGTCGTCTCCCAGCCGCCGATCGCGTTCTCCACGCCCACGTACAGCGCGCACATGACCACGAACCCGCCGACCACCCGGAGCGGGGGCCGCTCCCCAGCCGGGGCCGAGACCCGCGGGGTGGTTGGCAGGCCCCGGGCCAGGACCAGGGCCACCACGGCCAGCGCGGCCCCGGCGCAGAACGGCACCCGGTAGCCGCCGGTGGCCGCGACGGCCAGCGGCCCGAGCACGGCGCCGGCGCCGAAGCAGGCCCCGAGCAGGTTGAGCATGGCCGTGGCCCGCTCGCCGAACCCCTCGGCGAACAGCACGTTGATCTCCACCACCACCACCCCGAACCCGACCCCGAGCCCGAACGCCGCCGCCAGCACCACCGCCCAGGCGGGCGCGAACGCGACCCCGGCCGCCCCCGCGACCAGCAGCACGACCGCGATCGCCAGCCAGGTCCGGGGGGCCAGCCGCCGTTCCACCCCCCACCAGCCGATCCCGGCCATGGCCCCGGCGAAGTGGGCACTGAGCACCAGCGCCGACCCGCCCCCGCCGACCCCGAAGGACTCCCGCAGCTCGGGGAGGGCCGGCCCGTACAGCGACAGCAGCAGCCCGGCGGCGGCCGCCAGCACCAGCACCCCCAGCGTGCTTGCCCGGCTCACTCCCGGTCGTCCGTGAGGCGGGCGGTGGCCTCCTGCTGACGACGGGCGGCCTCGGTGAGGAAGTGGAGGATCACCTCGAGCTGATCGTCGGTGTAGCCGGCGAACAGCTCCTGGAGCGAGCGGATCCAGTCGCCGAACAGGGGGGCGACCCGGGCGTACAGCCGCTCGGCGTCGACCTCGACCAGGACGCTGCGCCGGTCCTCGGGGTTGGGGACCCGCCGGGCGAAGCCCTTGCGTTCCAGCCGGTTGATCAGGCCGGTGACTGACGCCGGGGCCAGCCCGGTCTGCCTGGCCAGCTCCCCGGCGGTCAGCGCCCCCGAGCGCTCCAGCAGGTCGAGGGCCTTCTCCTCACTGGCGCTGAGCCCCTGCCGGGCCGCGACGGCGGTGTGGAACATGACCGTGGCCACGCTGGACTCCCGGCCGGCCAGGGCCAGGCGCTCCAGCAGCTCGGCCCGCCGGCCGGACCGGGCCGGGGCGTCGTCCGGGACGAGGGGGGTTGCCATGGCCCCCAGTGTAGCCTATATTTAGTTCGTGCAAACGAAATAACTGCAGGAACCTCAGAGAGGACAACAGCAATGGTCAAGGCCCTGATCGCCGGGGGCGGCATCGCCGGCCCGGTCACCGCCATGGCGCTCCAGCACGCCGGCATCGACGCCGAGGTCTTCGAGGCCTACCGGCCCGGCGGCGGCGACGCCGGCTCCTACCTCACCGTGGCCAGCAACGGGCTCGACGCCCTGCGAGCCGTCGGCGCCGACAAGCCGGTGCTGGCCGCCGGCTTCCCCACCCCTCTCAACGTCCTCGTGAGCGCCACCGGCCGGCGGCTGGGCGCCGCCAGCAACGGCGGGCGGCTGGCCGACGGCACCGTGAGCCACACCATCAAGCGACCCCGGCTGTACGACGTCCTGCACGAGCAGCTGACCCACCGCGGCATCCCCATCCACCACGGCAAACGGCTGGTCGGGGCCGAGCCGGCGGCCGGCGGCGGCGTGGTCGCCAGCTTCGACGACGGCACCCGGGCGAGCGGCGACCTGCTGATCGGCGCCGACGGGGTCCACTCGGCGACCCGCCGGCTGATCGACCCGGGCGCCCCCGGCCCCCGCTACGTCGGCCTGGTCAACTTCGGCGGCTACACCCCGGACAGCGCCGGCACCGCCGAGCCCGGCGTGTGGCACATGACCTTCGGCCGGCGGGCCTTCTTCGGCTACGTCGTCGACCCGGACGGCGGGACGGTCTGGTTCGCCAACGTCCCCCGCCCGGCGGTCACTCCGGACGAGCGGGCGGCCACCACCGCCGAGCAGTGGCAGCGCCAGCTCCTGGACCTGTTCGCCGGCGACGCCGGCCCGGCCGGCGACCTGGTCGCCGGCGGCCGCCTGGAGCTGGCCGGCGACAGCACCCACGACCTGCCGTCGGTGCCGGTCTGGCACCGGGGTCCGCTGGTGATCGTCGGCGACGCCGCCCACGCCCCCTCGCCCACCTCCGGGCAGGGCGCCTCCATGGCCGCCGAGGACGCCGTGGTGCTGGCCAAGTGCCTGCGCGACCTGCCCGACATCCCCCAGGCGCTGGCCGCCTACGAGGGGCTGCGCCGCCGTCGGGTCGAGCGCATCGTCGCCCAGGGCGCCAGGACCGGCAGCGCCAAGACCCCCGGGCCGGTCGGCCGTGTGCTGCGCGACCTGGCCCTGCCCCTGGTCTTCAAGCTGTTGGTCACCGACCGCTCGATGGCCTGGATCTACGACCACCACATCGACTGGGACACCCCGGTCACCGCTCCGGCGGCGGGCCGGCGCCGATGAGGCGCAGGGCGGCGACGGCCTCGGCGGCGATCGCCTCGACGTCCGCGGCCTGGGCGGTGGCGCGGCGGGCGTCGTCCAGGACCAGGTGGATGTGGCTGGCGCAGGCATGGCGGCGGTCCTCGGTGGCCGAGCTGACGCCGACGTCGCGCAGCAGCACGATCAGGGCCCGGGTCAGGGCCGGCTCGCCGGCCCCGAAGCGGCGGATCTGGGCGGTCCCGAGCCGCAGGTAGTCGGGGAACTTCGGGCGCGGGACGGCCACCCGCAGCTGCCCCTGGTCGTCGTGGACCGTCCAGTCGCCCAGCCGCAGGCGGGCCAGGCGGCACAGCAGCACCGACAGGTGGTGGACGGCCTGGACGCCGGTGTAGGGGTCGTTGATGGCCGGCGACAGCGCCTTGTTGGCGATGTCGACCAGCCGGCGGATGCCGAAGCCGACGTCCTGGACCATGGTCCGCTCGAACCCGATCTGGACGCCGCCGGCCACGACCCGCCGCAGCCAGTCGGCGCCGGGAGGCGGCTGCCCGGCCGCCCGGCGCCAGACCCAGGCGATCGTCGTCCCGGCCACCACGTGGTCGCCGACCTGCTTGGCCAGCACGAACACCAAGTCGTGGCGGGCGGCCACCCTGACCAGCGGGTCGGGGTCGACCGCCTGGACGTAGCCGGAGCGGGCCGATGGCAGTCCGACCGCCTCCATCGGCGGCTCGGGGCAGCGCTCCTCGGGCTCCCGGTAGCGGGGCTGGTGCGGGTAGACCTGGTCGATCACCGAGACGGCCTCGCGCTCGACCTGGCTCATGATGCTGTCGATCTGGATCGAGTGGGCCAGGTGGTGGATGAAGTAGATGAGCACCCCGACGCTGGCCAGTGCAAGGGCCAGCGACCCCGAGACGGCCAGCCGGGGGACGAACGCCTCCTGGCCGGCGCCCTGGACCCCGACGGTGTAGAGGCCGGCCGTCGAGTAGGCGAAGGCGCCGACGAAGATGCTCAGCACCAGCTGGGTGCCGCGGTCGCGCATGAAGTTGCGCAGCAGCCGCGGCGAGTACTGGCCGGAGGCGATCTGGAGGGCGACGATGGTCAGGGCGAACACCAGGCCGGTGACCGTGATCATGGTGGACGACACCACGATCAGCAGTGAGCGGGCGTCCTCGGCGGTGCCCTGGAAGGCCAGGGAGGCCAGTGCCGAGCCCTCGCCGACCTCGATCCGCGACAGCACCGCCCCGGCCAGCAGGAACACCACCACCGAGAGGGTCGGCAGGACCCACAGGGCGCCGGCGAGGTAGTCCAGGGCCACCCGGCGCCGACTGCCTGCCAGCCTCACCCCGGTCCCCTACCGGGGCGGCCTGGTGGCGACGAACAGCTCGTAGGTGCCTGGCTCCAGCTCCGAGTGCTCCACCGGGACCGCCGTGGCCTGGAAGCCGGCCTCGGCCAGCAGCCGCAGCCAGGTGGCCCTCGGGAACAGGCCCTCCACGTGGCGGTCGTGGGCGACCCGGACCGAACCGTCGGCCTCGCGCAGCAGGTAGGCGTAGTCGACCGTGTACGTGGTGTCGAGCGGGTCGGGGTCCCAGGTCCACTCCAGGAAGCGGGCCGCCCGCCCGTTCCCGTCGTGGCCGCCCCAGTCGGTGCCGGTGCGGAAGTTCTCCCGCAGGTGGTCGGGGGCGAACAGGGCCGCCCCGCCCGGCCGGCAGTGGGCGAAGGCCGTCGCCATCACCAGCCGGAGGTCGTCCTCAGAGGTCATGTAGGCGACGGCGTCGTGGACGAACACGGCGTCGAAGACGCGGCCGAGCCGGACCGTCCGCATGTCCCCCTGGACGTGCTCGCACTCGGGGTTGAGCTCCCGGCTGACCTCGAGCATCCCCTCCGACAGGTCGACCAGGGTGAGCTCGAAGTGGGCCTTGAGGTGGGAGGCGTTGTTGCCACCGCCCGAGCCCAGCTCCAGCACGGTCACCGGCGGACGGTCGCCGGCCTCGGCCAGCAGCCGCCGGTAGATCTCCGCCTCCTCGGCGTAGACGCCCGGGGCCGACAGCAGCGGCCACCATCCGGCGAGGTCGTCGTACATCCGTGGCTCCATGCCCGGAGTCTAACCGCCCGCTGCCCGGGGCCCGAGGGCCCGCTCCACCGCCGCCAGGGCCTCCCCCTGGAAGGCCTCGACCCGGACCGGGTCGAGGGTGGCCGAGCGGTCGCCGTGGCGGGCGGCCAGGGCGGTGTCGACCGTCGCCGGGTCGCCGGTGCGGTCGCGGGCCCAGGCCCCGGCCTCGTCCTTGGAGGACCAGACGCCCTCCTCGGCGAAGCGCCAGCCCCGGCTGGCGTTGAGGACCGTCTGCTGGAGGGCTGGCTCGTTGGCCCGGTGCCAGGCCATCGAGTCGCGCAGCGCCTCCAGCACCCAGCGGCGGGGGATCGGGCCGACCAGCTCGGCGGGCGGGGGGCCGGCCAGGGGGCGGCCGCGGTCGCGGAGGATGGCCAGGTCGAGCAGGAACCAGTGGGCGGGCTCCTCGGCCGGGTCCAGCGACAGCCGGTACGGCATCCGGGGCCCGACGTTGAGGTTGATCGCGAACCGCGGCCGCCGGGCCGGGCTGGCGACCGCGCCCCGGGCGTACAGCACGAACTCCAGCCCCCGCAGCGGCCAGCTCATGGCCAGCTCGCCCAGCCGGCCGGCGACCGCCCGCCGCAGCGCCTCCGGCAGGTCGGCGGCGCAGACCGCGACCAGGTCGACGTCGCTCTGCCCGAGCACGGCCCCGCCCAGCGCTCCCGACCCGACCAGCCAGGCGGCGATCAGGTCGTCGCCGAGCAGCTCCCGCAGCCGCCCGGTGGCCGCCCGCCCGCACGCCTCGACCAGCTCGCCCGGGCCCGCCGCCGGGCCGGCCCGGGGCGTCCCAGCCTCCGGGTACCCTGCGTCCATGACGACGCACGTTACCAACGGCGACATCGTCGTCGACCTGCTGCGGCGGGCCGGGTTGGCCACCGACGCGGTCGCCTGGGCCGACGGGCTGCACGAGGGGCCGGTCCCGGGCGGGCTGGACGACGGCGGGCTGCGCCGGGTCCGGGCCGAGTTTCTCGCCGCGAGCGACGGGGTGGACGCGGCCGAGGTGCGGCGCCGGTTCGAGGAGCGCGACCGGGCGCTGGCCGCCGGCCGGGCCGGCGAGTACCTGCTGTGGTTCGAGGCCGACCTGTACGACCAGCTTCAGCTGGCCCAGATCCTGGCCGGGCTGGGCGGCCTCGGGGTCGAGCCCGGGCGGGTCACGCTGGTCTGCATCGGCGAGTATCCCGGGATCGCCCACTTCGGCGGGCTCGGCGAGCTGGAGCCGGGGCAGCTCAGTGGCCTGCTGGCCTTGGCCACCCCGCTGACCGCCGAGGCCCTGGAGCTGGGCGCCGCCGCCTGGGCCGCCCTCCGGGCCACCGTCCCGGCCGGGCTGGGCCGGATCGCGGCCAGCCGCTCGCCCGAGCTGCGCTTCCTCGGCGAGGCCTTCGACCGGCTGAGCCGCGAGTACCCCTCGACCCGGGACGGCCTGTCGCTGACCGAGCGGCGCCTCCTGGCCGCCACCCCCGCCGACGGCGCCCCGGCCGGGGCGGTGTTCGCCCGGCTCGGGCAGCGGGAGGCCCGCCCTTACCTGGCCGACCTGTTCGCCTTCCGGATCATGGCCCGCCTGGCCGGGGGCCGGGTGCCGCTGCTCGAGCTCGACCCGCCGGCCGGCGAGGTGACCGCCGCCACCCGCCTGCGCCCGACCGAGGCCGGGCGGCGGGTGCTCAGGGGCGAGGCCGACCACGTGGCCCTCAACGGCATCGACCGCTGGGTGGGCGGCGTCCACCTCCGGGGCGCCGAGTCGCCCTGGCGCTGGGACGAGGGCACGGAGTCGATTCAGCCGACGTGAACCGGCGGCCGCCGCTGGCGGTCCCTCCTGGTGGGTCAGGTCGAGCGGGTGCTGTCGAGCCGGGCCTCGTCAGATTCGGCGGTCAGCGCAATCTCGTCAACGTCCCACACCTGTGCCCGAGCTTGCGGTAGCGTCCGGCGCCGTTCGACGTGCCTTCCGTCTCCTTCCCCACGGAGGCCGCCTTGCTGTCGGCTGCCCGCACTTCCGCCGTCCTGCGGCGACCCATCGTCCTCCTGCTCGTCGCCGTGCTGGCCGCGCCCCTGCTGGTGGCCCCGGCCGGCGCCGGCCAGCAGGACCGGGCCGAGCTCTCCCAGGTCCAGCGCAAGCTTCAACGGCTCCGCAAGGTCCTCGAGAACGCCCGGGCGGACGCGGCCGACCTGGCCGCCGCCCTCGAGCAGGCCGACCGCGACGTCGCGGCCGCCCAGGCCGCCCTGGCCGAGGCCCAGCGCCGCTTCCGGGCCGCCCAGGCCAAGCGCAAGGAGGCGGTGCTGGAGGCCGCCCGTACCCGGCTGGAGGTCGAGGCCCAGCAGGCGGTGATCGACCGGCGGGCGTACGCGACCTATGTGAACAGCGGCGCCTCGGCCATGCTGACCCTGGTCGTGGACGCCGAGAGCGTCGGCGACCTGCTCGACCGCTCCAAGCTGCTCGACAACGTGGCCAAGGCGGCCAACACCGAGCTCCAGGCGCTCGTCGACGCCAAGGTGGCCGCCGACGCGGCCCGCCGCCGGGCCGTCGCCGCCGAGCAGGAGGCCGGCGCCGAGGAGGCGCGCATGCGCGAGCGGGCCGCCGAGCTGGAGGCGATCCGGGCCGCCCGGGCCGCCGCCCAGGAGGCGCTGGAGCGCAAGATCGGCTCGCTCCAGGCGCGCCAGGGCTCCCTGCGGGCCCGCTCCAGCAGGCTCATCCGAAAGATCAAGGCCGAGGAGGCGGCCCGTCGCCGGGCCGCCGAGCGGGCCCGGAGGGCCCGGCTGGCCCGCCTGGCCAGGGAGCGGGCGGCGAGCTCGAGACCGACGGTCGTCGGCGACAGCGACGGCGGCCATCTCGGTGGGCCCAACACGGCCAGCTACAACTACCTCACCCCGAACGGCAAGCGCATCTACGGGCTGGTGGTGCGGACCTTCGACGTCCACTCGATCGGCGGCTGGCGGCCGTACGGCTCGGTGCCGGGCAGCGACCACCCCCGGGGCCGGGCGATCGACGTGATGACCTGGAGCAACCGCTCCCTCGGCTGGCGGATCGCCACCTGGGCCGCGGGCAACGCCTGGGCCCTGAACGTGAAGTACGTGATCTTCAACGGCCGCATCTGGACCCGGGGCCGGGGCTGGCACGGCTACCGCCACCCCTCCGACCCCTGCAACTGCAACCCGACCCTCCGCCACGACGACCACGTGCACATCTCGGTCTTCTGAGCGGTCGTTGATTGGGTTCCTTGACGGGGGGTAGTCACCCGCCCCCGATCCAAGGAGGACACCCCATGTCCGAGCAGGAGGCGCAGCTTCCCGACCAGGTCGAGGGCGAGCCGGTGGTCGAGGTCCAGGAGGCGACCGACCCCCTGACCCCCGAGGAGGTCCGGGAGGCCCAGGAGGCCGACGCCGACGCCGAGCAGCCGTAGGCGCGGGAACCGGACGGGCCCGGGCGGTGGTGCCGCCCGGGCCCGTGGTCTTGGCGGTCGCTAGATGGCGACCTTCACGACCTGCCCGGCGTCCGAGAGGATGCTGTTTCGATGATGTTGGCGAAGCCGCCCTTGAAGACCTCGTAGTCCCGTGTGGGACGCTACGGCGGTGAGGACCATCCCTGCCCAGTTGCGCCCACCGCCGGGCGGGCGAGCGCCCCCGGCGGCGGCCGAGCTGGCCGTGGCCGCTGTCACCGTGGTCTCCGGGCTCCAGCTGCTCCGGCTGATGGTGGCGACCCTGGTCGGCGTCTACCGCGACCGGCTGGAGGCGCCCCTGACCAGCCTGGCCGTGTTCGCCCTGGCCGTGGTCGGGCTGGGGCTCCTCGCCGCCCCGGCCGCCCGGCTGCTCGGCCGGCGGCGGGCCCTGGTGGTCAGCGTGGCCGGGGTCGCCCTGGTCCGGCTGGTCGTCCAGCTGGTCCCCGACGCGGTCGCCCGCTGGCTGCTGGCCCCGGTGGGGGTGGTGCTGTTCTGCTGGTTCGTCCCCCTCTGGCTGGCCAGGGATGGCGGTCGGGGGCTGGGCCTGGCCCTGCTGGCCGGGCTGGCCGCCGACACCGCCCTGGCCGGCCTCTTCGGCAGCTGGGACTACGCCTGGTCGATCGACGGCTGGACG
>JASLBL010000496.1 GCA_030146615.1 Actinomycetes bacterium | reverse complement strand
GGCATCGACGTGGTCGCGGTGGCCGACATCAACGACCCGGCCCTGCCCATGGCCAAGGCCGAGGGCCGGGCCGGGATCGTCCTGGGCATGGACGACAACGTCCGCCCGACCCCGTCGGCCTACGACCCGCTGGCCGACTACCTGCTGGCCAGGATCCTCCCGTGACCGACCGCTACGCGCGCCTGATCGAGCAGGTGCTCGACGACCCCGGCACGGTCCTGCTGCTCGGGTCGATGGACTCGGGCAAGACCACCTTCGCCAGGGCCCTGCTGGCCGGCGCGGTCGACCGCGGCATCCCCGCCGCCTACCTCGACACCGACGTCGGCCGGACCACGGTGGGTCCGCCGACCACCATCGGCCTCAAGCACCTGCTCGAGGCCAAGCACCTCGAGGACGACGAGCTCGCCCTGGCCGACGGGCTCTACTTCGTCGGCTGGGTCTCGGCCCAGTTCCACCTGCTGCCCCTGATCGCGGGCACGGCCAAGCTGATGAACGTGGCCCGCCAGGCCGGGGCCGAGCTGGTCGTGGTCGACACCTCGAGCCTGATCAGCGGCGTCTACGGCCAGATCCTCAAGTACCACAAGATGGAGGTCAGCCGGCCCGAGTACGTGATCGGGTTCGAGCGCGGCGAGGAGCTGGAGCCGCTGCTCGGCATCGCCCGGCGGTTCACCCCGGCCCGGGTCGAGGCCTACCCGGTCCACCCCGAGGCCCGCCCGACCACCGCCGACGAGCGCTCCGAGACCCGGCGGGCCCGCTTCGCCTCCTACTTCTCCGGCAACCTGCACCGCTGGCGGGTCAAGCCGACGGTGTTCCTGCCCTCCCTGCCCCCCGACGCCGACCTGGCCAGCCTGGCCGGCCTGCTCGTCGGCATGGAGGACGGCAAGGGGTCCTGCGTCGGCATCGGCTACCTCGAGCTGGCCGAGGACGGCGGCCTGCGCATGATCTCGGCCGTCTCCGAGGGCGCCAGGGCCCTGCGCCTCGGCTCCACCCGGATCACCCCGGACTGGACCTCCACCACCCGGGTCGACCTCCGCCACCTGTTCGGCACCGAGTAGCCGGCCCGTGGACCCCTGTCGCCGGTCCGGCACCGAGTAGCTGGCGTGGATCCCGTCGCCCTGGCGGCCCGTGGCGAGTCGGTGTGGCACCGCCTCGGCCTGGCCGCGCTCGGCGTGGGCTGGGTCGACGACGGCCAGGTGGCCAGGCGCACTCGGCCCTCCACCCCGGTGTTCCTGGGCGCCCTGTCCCTTCGGGCCGGGGTGCCGGCCGGCCGGCTGGCCGCGGCCGTCGACGGCCTCGGCGCCGAGCTGGCCGTCCGCGACGCCGGCGGAACCGAGGACCTCGGCCCGTTCGGCTTCGTCCTCCAGGACCGCGAGCCCTGGATGCTGCGCCCGCCCGGCCCGTCCGGACCCGGCCCCGACCGGCCCGGCCTCGAGGTGGCCCCCTGCCGGACCCCGGCCGAGGTCGAGCTGTTCGAGCGCACCAGCGTGGAGGGGTTCACCGGCAGCACCGCCACCTGGTCCCCCGGCGCGATCCACCCCCCGGCGGCCAGCCTGCGGGTCCCCGGCCTGACCCTGCTCCTGGCCCGATTCCACGGCGACCCCGTCGGCACCGCCATCGCCGCCACCGACGGCACCGTCCTCAACGTCGCCGGCGTCGCCGTCGTGGCGGCCGCCCGCCGCCAGGGCATCGGCACCCACCTCGTCCTGGCCTGCCTGGCCACCGCCCCCACCCTCCCCGCCGCCCTCTCCAGCAGCCAGGACGGCCACGCCCTCTACCGCACCCTCGGCTTCGCCGACGCCGGCCCCACCGCCATCTGGTGGCGCCCCGGCCTCCGGGCGTCCTGAGACCCACGGGTGCCACAATGCCTGGCATGGCCGGATACGACTGGATCACCTTCACCTCCGACTACGGGCTGGAGGATCACTTCGTCGGCGTGTGCCACGGGGTGATGGCCCAGGTCGCCCCGGGCGCGCGGGTGCTGGACGTGAGCCACGCGGTGGCGGCGCAGGACGTGCGGCAGGGAGCGCTCGTGCTGGCCCAGGCCGTGCCTTACCTCCCGCGGGCCGTGCACCTGGCGGTGGTCGACCCGGGGGTCGGCACCGGGCGGGGGATGGTGGCGGTCGAGGCCGGGGGACAGGTGCTGGTCGGGCCGGACAACGGGCTGCTGGTGTGGGCGGCCGAGGCCCTCGGCGGGGTGGGGCGGGTGGTCGCGCTCGAGAACCCGGCCTACCGGCTGGAGCCGGTGTCGCGGACCTTCCACGGGCGGGACGTGTTCGCCCCGGCGGCCGCCCACGTGGCCGCCGGGGTCGACCCGGGGGAGCTGGGGCCGGAGCTGGACCCGGGCGGGCTGGTGCGGCTGGAGCGGGAGGCGGCCGAGGTCGACGGGGGACGGGCCATGGCCAGGGTCGTCGCCGTCGACCACTTCGGCAACCTCGCCCTCGGGCTGGGCCGCGAGGACCTGGAGCGGGCCGGGATGGCCGTCGGCGACGCGGTCGAGGTGCGAGCCGGGGGCCGGGCCCACCGGGTGGTGGTGGCCGAGACGTTCGCGTCGGCGGCGGCCGGCGAGCTGGTCCTGCACGAGGACTCCTTCGGGTCGCTGGCCGTGGCCGTCAACCAGGGCCGGGCCGCCGACCGGCTCGGGGCCCGAGCCGGCGACCCGGTGGTGATCGTCCGGGCGGCGGGCGGGGCCTGATGGGGCGCTGCATCCTGGTCACCGGGGCGGCCCGCTCGACCGGGCGGCGGCTGGTCGGCGCCCTGGCCGAGGAGCCGGAGGTCGAGCGGGTGGTGGCGGTCGACGAGCTCGAGCCGGAGGAGCCGTTCCCGGCCAAGGTCCAGCACCTGGCCGTCGACCTGCGCAGCCCGGCCCTGGTCAGGGCCGTCCAGACGGCCGGGATCGACACCTGCGTGCACCTGGGGGTGTCGGCCGAGCCGCGGGCCGCCGGCGGCCGGGCCAGCATGAAGGAGCGCAACGTGCTCGGCACCATGCAGCTCCTGGCCGCCGCCTACCACGCGTCCGACCTGCGCCGGCTGGTGCTCAAGTCGACCACGGCGGTGTACGGGGCCGGGGCCGGCGACCCGGCGGTGTGGACCGAGAGCATGACGCACGAGACGCCCCGGCACGGCTTCGGCAAGGACGCCATCGAGGTCGAGGACGACGTCCGTTCGTTCGACCGGCGCCGGCCCGACGTCGCCGTGACCGTGCTGCGGCTGGCCAACCAGGTCGGCCCGACGGTCGACAACCCCCTCACCCGCTACTTCGAGCTGCCGGTCTGCCCGACGGTGCTCGGCTTCGACCCCCGGCTCCAGTTCCTGCACGAGGAGGACACCGCCGAGGTCCTGCTGCGGGCCACCATGGGCCCGGCCCCACCCGGCACCTTCAACGTCGCCGGGGACGGGGTTGTGCTGCTGAGCCAGGCCATCCGGATCGCCGGCAAGCCGCCCCTGCCCATCCCCGAGCCGCTGGTCGGCCGGGTCGCCGAGCTGGTCGGCCGGACCGTCGACTTCTCCCCCGAGCAGGTCCGGTTCCTCCAGTACGGCCGGGTGGCCGACACCTCCGCGGCCGCCGAGCAGCTCGGCTTCCTGCCCAAGTGGACCTCCCTGCACGCCTTCGAGGACTTCGCCGCCACCCGCCTGCGCAAGCTGGTCACCGAGGAGCAGGTCCTCCGCCTCGAGCACGAGGCCCTCGACCTCCTGCGCCGGGCCGTGGGATGGGTGTCCCGATGAGCCCACCCCGCGAGCGCTGCCAGGCCCGGACCAGAAGGGGCGACCGCTGCCGGAACCCCGCCGGTCCGGGCGGGCGCTGCACCGTCCACCGCCGCCAGCTCGAGGAGGCCGCCGCGGCCGACAGCGCCAAGGGCGGCGGGTCGAGGTCGCGCGAGGGGCCCGAGGCCGTCCACACCCCCCCGGACGACGCCGGCCGGGACCCGTTCGCGCCGTTGCTGGACTGGGCCGAGGAGGCGCTGGAGTTCCTGGGGCGCCGGGTGCTGGGCGAGTACGAGGTCGACGAGTTCGGCCACGACCCCGACCTGGTCGAGCACGTCCTGGCCCCGCTGCTGCGGCCGCTGTACCGGCACTGGTGGCGGGTCGGGACCCGTGGCCTCGAGCACGTCCCGGCCAGCGGGCCGGCCCTGGTCGTGGGCAACCACGCCGGGACGCTGCCCTTCGACGCCCTGATGGTCGCCCTGGCCCTGCTGGACGAGCACCCGGCGCACCGCTCCCTGCGCATGCTCGCCGCCGACCTGGCCTTCAACCTGCCGGTGGTCGCCCCCCTGGCCCGCAAGTCGGGCAACACCCTGGCCTGCGCCGAGGACGCCACCCGGCTGCTCGAGTCCGGCGAGCTGGTCGGGGTCTGGCCCGAGGGCTACAAGGGCCTCGGCAAGCCCTACCGGGAGCGCTACCAGCTCCAGCGCTTCGGACGCGGCGGGTTCGTGGAGGTCGCCGTGCGCACCGGCTCGCCGATCGTGCCCGTCGCCGTGGTCGGGAGCGAGGAGATCTACCCGATGGTGGCCAACCTGCGCCGCCTGGCCCGCCTCCTCGGGTTCCCGTACTTCCCGGTGACCCCGACCTTCCCGGCGCTCGGCCCGCTGGGAGCGATCCCGCTGCCATCGAAATGGCTGATCGAGTTCTGCCCTCCCATCGAGACCGCCCATCTCGGGCCGGAGGCGGTGCTGGACCCGATGGTGCTGTTCGACCTGACCGACCAGGTCCGCGACACCATCCAGCGGACCGTCGACAAGAACCTGCTCCAGCGCCGTGGTGTCTTCGGCTGATCACCGGCGGGCTACCTAGCCTTCCCAAACCAGAATAAACAGGGTATTAGGGTGATGTGCCCAGCCGCCGACGCCCTCCGGGAGGCTCGCTCATGCGCACGATCACCAGACGCCCAACGGCCCTGCTGCTGGCCGCCGTCCTGCTCGTCGGAGCCTTGGCCCAGGTAGCCGGGGCCGCCGCCCAGCAGGAGCGGGTCGACAAGGGCGGGCGCCGGCTCCCGCTGGTCATCGGCCACCGCGGGGCCAGCGGCTACCGGCCCGAGCACACCCTGGCCTCCTACCGGCTGGCCATCGGCATGGGGGCCGACTTCATCGAGCCCGACCTGGTCTCGACCAAGGACGGCGTGCTCGTGGCCAGGCACGAGAACGAGATCTCGGGCACCACCGACGTCGCCGCCCGCCCCGAGTTCGCCGACCGCCGGGCCACCAAGACGATCGACGGCGTCTCCCTCACCGGCTGGTTCACCGAGGACTTCACCCTGGCCGAGCTGCGTACCCTGCGGGCCAAGGAGCGCATCCCCGACCTGCGGCCCGACAACACCGCCTTCGACGGCCTCTACCAGGTGCCCACCCTCCAGGAGGTCATCGACCTGGCCAAGCGGGCCGGGGTCGGGATCTACCCCGAGACCAAGCACCCGACCTACTTCGACTCGATCGGCCTCTCGCTCGAGGAGCCGCTGCTGGCCACCCTGCGGGCCAACGGCTACCAGGGCCCCAAGGCCAAGGTGTTCATCCAGTCGTTCGAGACCGGCAACCTCAAGGAGCTGAGCCGCCGCACCCGGCTGCCGCTGGTCCAGCTGCTCAGCGACGTCGGCGCTCCCTACGACCTGGTGGCCGCCGGCGACCCGCGCACCTACGCCGACCTGTCCACCCCCGAGGGCCTGGCCGAGATCGCCACCTACGCCGACGGCATCGGCCCGAGCAAGAACCAGATCGTGCCCCGCGACGCCGACGGGAACCTGCTCGAGCCGACCAGCCTGGTCGACGACGCCCACAAGGCCGGCCTGCTCGTCCACCCCTACACGTTCCGCAACGAGAACAGCTTCCTCCCGGCCGACTTCCGACAGGGCAACCCCGACAGCCCGGTCTACCTCCGGGCCACCGGCGACGCCCCGGCCGAGTACCGGCTGTTCTTCCGCCTCGGGGTCGACGGCCTGTTCTCCGACAACCCCGACACCGCCGTGGCCAGCCGCCACCGGTTCTTCAACCGGGACTGACGCCTAGGTCGGCGGCGCCGGCGCCACGGTGGTGGTCGTCGGCGCCGCGGTGGTCGTCGGGGCGGTCGTCGTCGGGACCGTGGTCGTGGTCGGCCGCGGCTCGGTCGTCGGCGGTGCGGTGGTCACCGGGCGGGTGCTGGGCGGCGCCGTGGCCGCCGAGGTCCGAGACGCCGCCGCCGTCGTACCGCCGCCGGCCGCTCCGCGGACC
>JASLBL010000467.1 GCA_030146615.1 Actinomycetes bacterium | reverse complement strand
GCCCGACGTGGCCCATACCCTTGCGGGTCAGCCGGTCGAGCTTGGCGACGTAGAGCGTCTTAATGCGTCCGTCGAGCAGGGTCCGGATGGCCTTCTCGAAGCCAGGCCGGTAGACGTTCTTGCGGCCCGAGAGGTCCAGGTCGGAGAACTCGAACTCGGATGCGATGTGCTCGCCGTTGCGCACGGCAGCGTCGTGGTTGAGACGGCGCTGATTCTCGGGGGAGAAGGAGTCGTGGGTGGGGGACAGCGAGGACAGGCGGTCGTAGCTGCCGGCGGGCGCCAGTTCGGCCGGCAGTCCTATATAGACGCCGGAGCTGGGTTGCGGGGGTGGGGACGAATCCAGCATGCTTCCTCCCGAACACGTGTTTGCTTAGTATGACCGGAAACGTGTCTTCATGGCGCAAGGCCGAGATGGACGCCCGTGCCGACGCCTTCGTGGCCCTCCCCGGCGGGTTCGGCACCCTCGAGGAGCTGCTGGAGGTGCTGACCCTGCGCCAGCTGCGCCTCCACGACCGCCCGATTGTGCTGGTCAACGTGGCCGGCTACTGGGACCCGTTCCTCGCCATGGTGGAGGACATGGTCGCCCTGGGGTTCGCCCCGCTGGGCGAGGGCGACCTCTTCCAGGTGGCCAAGACCCCCGCCGAGGCGGTCGACCTGGCCCAGGCGGGCCCGGCGCCGATCGCCGGCCGGTTCGACGGCCGGGGCGCCCCGGTCGCCGAGGCCGCCGTCGAGGACTGGACCGCCGCCCCCGGCGACCCGCCCCCACCCCGGGCCGGCGACGCCCCCGTCGAGCGCTGACCCAGGGGCGAGCCGGCTCATCTGAAGATGTGGCAGGTCGGGTGGAAGGGGCCGGGTTTGGACTCCGCGACCGTGCGGCCGCTCGCGTCCAGGGCCGCCACCCGGGTCACGCGCGCCCCACGGGCGAGGGGCGGGCTCACGAACGCCGCCCAGCGGGCCGGTTGGTCGTGGCCGAACGCCCTGACGGTCAGCGGAGGCTTCCCGGCGATGGAGATCCACAGCGTGGTGACGTTCTCCGGCACCACCCCGGACAGCAGCCCGACCTGTGGCCTGAGCCAGGAGAGGCAGTCGTTGAGGATGCCGAGCTGGCCTCGGAGCAGGATCGTCGGCTCGATGTCCTCGGCGCGCATCCCCACCCCGGGCCTGGTCCTGCGCGTGGGGAACTCCAGCTCGAACACGTCCTCGTCGCCCTGCGGACACAGGGTCTGCTGCCACACGTACGGCCGTCCGTCCGGGCGGCGTCCCCGGCCGAGGGGACCGCCACGGTCCTCCAGCCGCTCGGTGGTCCGGTCGGCGCTGACCGAGGGGTCCGGATCGCCGCCGCCCGGCTCCGTTCCCGGGTACTGGACCGGGCTCAGGACGGCCGTGTAGAGCATCACCATGGTGTTGGCGGCCCGCCGCATCGGCCGCAGGGCGACCCCGGAGCCGCTGTCGCTGCCTCGGGTGTAGATCGTCCGGGACCGGCTCAGGTCTGTCCAGCCGGCCGGCACGAGCACCTCGAAGCCGCCTCCGGGCATCTGGAGCGGTCGCCCCGTGATCGGCGGGGTCGCCGGAACGACCGGGAGGCTAGGCAGCAGCCGGGGGATGCCGGCGGCCAGGGCAACGGCGACGACCAGGGCCAGCGCGCCTTGGGCGGCCAGCGCGCGGCCGCGGCGGGTGCGGCGGCGCAGCAGCGACCGGCGCCGGTTGACCAGGACCTTGCGGGCGTAGGCGGCCGGGTCGTTGGGGCGGTGCACCACCCAGCGCCACCAGGTCCGCACCAGCGCCTCCTGGGCCAGCTCCTCGGCCTCGGCCTGGTCGCCGGTCAGCAGCAGGCCGAGCCAGCACAGCCGGGCGTACTGGGCGGCGTAGAAGTCGCGGAACTCGACGTCGTCGACGCTCATGCCACCTTGACCCCGAGCCAGGGCGAAAGGTTGCGCCCAGCCGCCCTCAGGTGAGGGGGAACGGCGGCTGGCGCCACCATGGTGCCGGGTCAAGCTCGACCGAGACCACCCACTTGACCCACCAGAAGCCGCGGCGGCCGGGGGCGACCAGCCGGGCCGGGAAGCCGTGGCCGGCGCTCAGCGGGCGCCCGGCCAGGCGGGTGGCCAGCAGCAGCGTCCCGGCGTCGCCGAGGGGGAGGCGGCGCCGGTACCCGGTCGCCGAGACCACCACCACGCTGCCGGTGGCGCCGGGCGGGAGCAGGCGCTCCAGGCGTGCCCCCTCCCAGGCGGCCCTGGCGAACCAGCCGCCGGTGCAGTCGAGCACGGCCTCGACCCGGTCGCCGAAGGCGGCCAGCTCCTCATAGGTCCAGTCCCGGGCCGAGGCTCCGGCCGCGACCCGGAGGCGCCAGGCCGACGGGTCGATGGCCTGGACCCGGTCGTCCAGCCACTGGGTCACCGGGATCCGCCGCGGGTCGGCCCCGGCCACCGGCAGGGAGCCGGTGAAGCGGCGGCGGGCCCCGGGGAGCTCGGCCAGGCGAGTCGCGCCCTCCACGGCCACGAGCAGCAGCCCGGCCCCGCCGGCGACCACCCCGGCTCGCAGCAGGGCCCGGCGGGACAGGTCGGTGCGGCGGGCCCGTGCCCCGCCGCGGGCGGCGGCGTGCCAGGCCAGCAGGGGGAGCGCGACCAGGGCGGCGCCGACGTGGACCTGCATGGCGCTCACCGGGCCGAGGCGGACCAGCGCCCCGCTGGCGTGGGCCAGCCCAGCCGCCACCGCCACCAGGACCAGCACCCCGAAGGTCACCGACGCCCACCGCCCGTCCCCGGACCGCCTGGCCAGGCCGCGGCGGACGACGACCGACTTCCAGGGGGCCAGGACCAGCACCGCCAACCCGGCCAGGCCGTGGGCGACCACCACCGGGCGCCCCCAGCCGGTCCCGGCCGCGAACGCCAGCCCGCCGGTGACCAGGGCCACCACCAGCACGATCAGCAGGGCCAGGTTGGTCCGGCGTGGGCCCATGCCCTCACCCTCAGGTCGAGGTCGAGTCTTTGGCGTCGTCGGCGACCCCCGGCTCGGGGTCGCGGTCGGTGACGACCACGTGGCAGCGGCCGAACTCGTGCAGGCCGACCGCCTCGGCGACCCGGGCCGAGGAGTGGTTGGAGGCGTCGTGGTTGTAGAGGACGGCCCGGCCCTCGGCCAGGACCGCCCGGGCGGCGGCGGCGGTGACCGCCTTGGCCAGGCCGCGGCCCCGGGCCGCGTCGGCGGTGCCCACCGAGATCTCCCGCAGCCGGTCGTCGTAGCGCTTGAGCACCGCCGTCGACAGCACGTGGCCGTCGTCGCCCAGGACGACCCAGGCCTCGCCGCTGAAGTGGCCGATGACCCAGTCGGGAAGTCGCGGGTCGGTGGTGCCGAGCACGGTGACCTCGGCCGAGGGGGCGGCGATGGCCACCCCGGTGCGTGCGACCCAGGAGAAGTGCTGGCCGCCGATGGTGGCGCCCACCGCGTCCAGGGCCGCCCCGAGGGACTGGGGGCCGTCCAGGTGCTCGTGGAGCAGCCCGCTCCAGGCCGGGGCGACCGAGACCACGGCCCCACCCCCGCGGACAAGGGCGCGGACCGGCATGCCCGGTTGGGCGGCCTCGGCCACGGCGACCTGCCCGGGGGCCAGCCGCTCGACCGGCAGCCGGTAGCGGGCGCCGAGCACGGCGAGCACCACAGCCTCGTTGTCGACCAGGTCCAGCATGCCAACAGCGTAACCAATCACGGCGGTCCCCAAGCAGGTCGCGGCGACCGGCTATCCTGCTGGCGACCGGACGGTGACGGCGAGGGAGGCGGCGGGTGCGGGTCGGGGTGCTCGGGGCGACGGGCCGGATGGGCCAGGCGACCTGCAAGGCGGTGCTGGACGCGCCCGACCTGGAGCTGGCCGCCGTGGCCGCCCGCTCGACCGGCGTCGGCCGGCCTCTGCGCGACCTGGTGCCTGGCGCGCCCGAGGAGCTGCTGGTCGGCGAGCGCCTGTCCGACCTGATCGCCGCCGAGGCCGAGGTGGTGGTCGACTTCTCCCGGCCCGAGGCGACCGCCGCCGCGGCCACCGAGCTCCTGCCCGAGGGCGTCCACCTGGTCTCCGGCACCACCGGCCTGCCGGCCGAGCTGATGGACGACCTTGCCGCCCAGGCCGGCAAGGCCGAGCACGGCAACGTCGTCTGGGCGCCCAACTTCGCCCTCGGGGCCGTGCTGGCCATGCACTTCGCGGCCGTGGCGGGCCGCTTCTACCCGGCCGCCGAGGTCATCGAGCTCCACCACCGGGCCAAGGCCGACGCCCCCTCGGGCACCGCCCTGCGCACGGCCAGGGCGATCGCGGCCGCCCGCCGGGGTGGTCCCCCGGTGGATCGGGGCCGCCCACCTGGCGGGGAGGGCGGCGAGTCGGTGGCCGGGGTCAGGGGCGGCGAGGTCGACGGGGTCCGGGTCCACTCGGTCCGCCTGCCCGGGCTGGTCGCCCACCAGGAGGTCATCTTCGGCGGCCAGGGGGAGGTCCTGACCTTGCGCCACGACTCGCTCGACCGGTCCTCGTTCATGCCCGGGGTGCTGCTGGCCATCCAGGCGGTGACCACCCGGCCCGGCCTCACAGTCGGCCTCGAGCCCCTGCTGGGGCTGGCATGACGATCCAGCCCGCCTACTGGGCGGAGGAGTTCACCGACGAGGAGCAGGCCCGCCTGGCCCCGTACGTGACCAACCTCGACCGGCCGGTATTCGCCCTGCGCAACCTGCCCGAGGCGGTGAAGGGGGCCCTGTTCGCCCGCTACTCGCGCTCGGGCAAGACCCTGCGCCGGCTGTTCCTGGACGAGTTCGCCGACCAGGTGGAGGCCGGGCAGGGGGGGTCCGGGGGGGCGCTTGCTGCCCCCCCGGTGGGTCAGGCGAGAGCCGAAGCCCTCTATCAGCGGGTCTTCGACCAATATGGCGACGACAGCGTGGCCCAGCTGGGCGGGGCCCACGTTGCCTGTGAGCAGGCCTCGAACCTGCTCACCAAGCAGCTCGAGTGGGGACGGCTGGCCGCCTACCTGGAGCAGTCGACCCGCTATGTCTCCTACGCCGACCGGCCCGGAGGCCGCTGGCGCTACCACCTGGACCCGGACGTGGACGCCAGCGACCTCGGCCCCGAGTACCGGCGGGTCATGGACCGGACCTTCGCCACCTACGCCGAGCTGCTCCCGGCCCTGACCGAGCACCTGGCCGCGGTCGTGCCCCACGAGCCCGGGTCGAGCGAGGCCGCCTGGCGGCGGGCCGTCAAGGCGCGGGCCCTCGACGGGCTGCGCGGCCTGCTGCCGGCCGCCACCACCTCCAACCTGGGCATCTTCGCCACCGGGCAGGCGTACGAGGCGCTCCTGCTGCGGCTGCGGGCCTCGGCCCTGCCCGAGGCCCGCAGCTACGCCGACCTGCTCCTGGAGGAGCTGCGCCAGGTGATCCCGGCCTTCCTGCACCGGGTCGACCGCGAGGACCGGGGGGTCGCCTGGTCCCGCTACCTGGCCGAGACGGCGGAGGAGACGGCCAAGGTGGTCGAGGCCGTGCTCGGCGACGCGCCCCCGACCGCCCAGCCGGGCCCGTCGGTGCGGCTCACCGAGTTCGACCCGGCCGGCGAGGACAACGTCCTCACTGCCATCGCCTACCCGAACCTCGGGATCGGCGAGGCCGAGGTGGCCGCCCGGGTGGCCCGGCTCGGGGCCGAGGAACGGGCCCGGCTGCTGGCCGCCTACGTCGGCGAGCGCCGCAACCGCCGCCACCGGCCCGGCCGGGCCTTCGAGCGCAGCGTCTACACCTTCGACGTGGTCGCCGACTACGGCGCCTTCCGGGACCTCCAGCGGCACCGGATGTGCACGATCGTCTGGCAGCCGCTGACCCCGGGCCTCGGCTACGACGTGCCCGGCGACGTCGCCGAGGCCGGGCTGGCCGATCCCTTCGAGGCGGCCATGGCCGCCTCGGCCGGGCTGTACGCCGCCCTGGCGCCCCGGTTCCCGGCCCAGGCCGCCTACGCCGTCGGCCTGGCCCACCGGGTCCGGTTCGCCATGACCATGAACGCCCGCGAGCTGATGCACCTGGCCGAGCTCCGCTCCACCCCCCAGGGCCACCCCGCCTACCGGCTGGTCGCCCAGCAGATGCACCGGCTGGTGGCCACCGAGGCCGGCCACCGGGGCCTGGCCGAGGCGATGCGGTTCGTGGTCCACGACGAGCCCGGCACCGACGCCGGCCTCGGCCGGCTGGCCGCCGAGCGCCGCCTCCAGGCGCGGCTGGACCGTCCCGCCGGTTCGGCCTGAATCGCCCGCCCAGGGTGATTGTCAAGGGTGTGCCAGCGTCGTAGCATGCCTTGTCCCTGCGCATTTTTCCTTTTATGCAGTCCGATCCCGGTCCGTCACCCAGTCAGCCGAGCGCGGAGAGCGCCGTCGGCCTGGCGTTCGTCGCCATCGTCCTGGTCAGCCTGTTCGTGGCCGGTTCCCTGGGCGTGGTCGCGACCCGGTCGGCGGCCCCGGCCGTCGATCCCGCCCAGGAGCCGGAGGCGCCCGCGGGCGCCTCGGCGTCGACCGCGGCCGTGCAGGTCCGGGACCGGATCATGACCCGCTTCAACGAGCTGATGCTGCTGCGCGAGATCGCCCTGCGGGAGCGCGACCCGCGGCTGCTCGAGTCGGTCTACGCGCCCGGGGCCGCCGGCCTTGCCAGGGACCGGGCCGAGATCGCGCGGCTGCGCAGCTCCGGCCGCCGCCTCGACGGCCTGCGCATGCCGGTCAAGGTGATCGACGCCTACCGGCCCGGCAACGGCAGCTGGGTGGTGGTCGCCCGGGTCGGCCGCTCCCCGGCTCGGCTGGTCACCGGGTCGGGCCGCCAGGTCAGGGCGACCCGGGCCACCACCGCCGTCTACCGCTGCACCCTGGTCAGGCAGGACGGCAGCTGGCGGGTGCTGCGCTTCGCCCGCTCCTCCTAGGCGCTCACAGCCGGTACAGCCGGGTGGCGTTGGTGGCCAGGACCCGCCGGGCGGTGTCCCGGGCGGCCGCGTCGTCGAGCCGGCCGGCCTCGACCTCGGCCCGCAGGACCCGGGCCAGGGCCCGGCGCCAGACGACCGCCCCCCACCAGTGGGACTCGGGGTAGGCGCGCCCGCCCGACCCGGCCAGGAGCTTGCCCGGCGGGCACAGGCCGAGCGCCTCCGACACCATCCGGGCCGCGATCGGCTCGGCCAGGAAGATGGCCGGCGACAGGTCCATGTGGACCTGCGGGTAGGTGCCGGCCAGGTGGGCGGCGCCGCCCACGTACGGGTAGCAGCCGAGCAGCACCACCGGGCAGTCCTCGGTGCGGGGGTCGCGCAGCATCGGCCAGAGCAGGCCCGGGTCGGCGTGGGGCAGGTAGGTGTCCTCGTCGCCGATGCCGGTGGCGAACTGGAGCGGCACCTGCCGGGTCGCGGCCAGCTCGGCGGCCCGGCGGACCAGGAACGGCAGCAGCACCGGGTCCTCGAACCGGGCCGCCGAGGCCGCCTTGTCCAGGTTGGTGAAGGCCCGGCGGCGGTCGGCCTGGCCGGACTCGGTGAACAGCCACAGCCCGCCCCGGGAGGCGGCGATCGACTTGAGCGCGACCGCGCCCCGCTCCATGGCCGTGCCCACCCGCTCCTCGAACCCGCCGGCGAACCGGGCCAGCGACCTGGCCGTCGGCGCGCCCCGGGCAAGCAGCTCCTCGGCCAGGGCCTCCAGCCGGACGATCCCGTGCACGGGCCGGTCGGCGGCCCGCTCCAGCTCGGCCACCTTGAGCACCTGGTCGCCGCCGCCGGCGGCGTCCACCAGCAGGGCCGCCGTGCCAGCGTGGTCGAGCAGCAGCCGCAGGTAGCCGCCCCGGTCGGCCGCGGCGAGCTCGTCGCGCCGGGCCACCACCGCCCGTTCCAGCTCCTCCCCGGACTGGGGGCCGGGCGGCCCGGTGACGTCGAGCAGGGCGGCCAGGGCGGTCAGGAAGTGGCGGTAGCCGAGCAGGCCGGGGACGTCCCTGGCCAGGCTGGCCGGCCGCCCGGCGCCGGTGAAGCTGGCCCGCCAGGCCGGCCACTGGCCGCCGCCGGCCCTGGCCCAGCTGGCGAGCAGGCTGGCGCAGTGATGGTCGGCCAGCACCAGATCGCCGAAGACCCGCCCGGCCGCCCCGGCCCGATCGGCCACGGCCGCCGGCTACTCCTGCAGGACCGCCGGGAGCACGTCGCGGACGCTCAGCACCCCGAGGAGCTGCCCGCCCTCGTAGACCACCAGGTGCCGGATCCGCCGCCGGGCCATCACCTTGGCCGCCTCGACCAGGTCCCAGTCGGGCCCGACGGTGACCACGTCGGCGGTCATGATCTGCTCGACGCTGACCACCTCGGGGTCGTCGGCGGCCGCGACCGCGTTGAGCACGTCACGCTCGGTGAGGATGCCGACCAGCATCTCGGCGTCCTGGACCACCGCCGACCCCACCCGGTGCTTGGCCATCAGCTGGGTCGCCTCACGTAACGACTGGGCCGGGCCCACCGCCACCACCGCGCTGCTCGCCACGTCCCGCACCTTCATGGCGGCACCTCCTTGGTCGCGGATCAGGCAACGCTACCTTAACCCGGCGAACGCGCGGTCGAGTAGCTCCTGCTGCTCCTGCTGGTGGAGGGTTGGGCTGCCGGCGGCCGGGGCCGCGCCCTCGGCCCGGGAGGCCGCCTCCAGCCGGACGCCCAGCTCCTCCTCGGCCTTGAGCCGCACGTACCGCCAGGCGCCCATGTTCTCCGGCTCCTCCTGGACCCAGATGGTGCGCTCGGCGTTGGGGTAGGCGTCGAGCTGGGCCCGGAGCGCCTCGGCCGGGAACGGGTACAGCTGCTCGACCCGGATGATGGCCAGCTCGTCCAGCTGCTCGTCGCGGCGCCGCTTGGCCAGCTCGTAGTAGACCTTGCCCGAGCAGAGCAGGACCCGCCGGACCCGGTCGGGCGACGACTGCTCGGGGTCGGGCAGGACCTCGGCGAACTGGCCGCCGGTCAGCTGCTCGGCCGTCGAGCGGGCCGCCGGCAGCCGCAGCAGCGACTTGGGGGTCATCACCACCAGCGGCTTGCGGTTGGCCCGCAGAGCCTGGCGGCGCAGCAGGTGGAAGTACTGGGCCGGGGTCGAGGGGTAGGCGACCTGCATGTTGTCCTCGGCGGCGAGGTCCAGGAACCGCTCCAGGCGGGCGCTGGAGTGCTCCGGCCCCTGGCCCTCGAACCCGTGGGGGAGCAGCAGGACCAGGCTGGAACGCTGGCCCCACTTGTCCTCGGCGGCCGAGAGGAACTGGTCGACGATGATCTGGGCGCCGTTGACGAAGTCGCCGAACTGGGCCTCCCACAGCACCAGCGCCTCGGGGTTGGCGACCGAGTAGCCGTACTCGAAGCCCATGGCCGCGAACTCCGACAGCAGGCTGTCGTAGACGAAGAACTTGCCCTGCCCCTCACCCAGGTTGGCCAGGGGCGTGTACAGCTCCCCGGTCCGCTGGTCGACCAGGACCGAGTGGCGCTGGCTGAAGGTGCCCCGCCGAGTGTCCTGCCCGGACAGCCGGATGGTGCGGCCCTCCTGGAGCAGCGACCCCAGGGCCAGGGCCTCGCCCAGCGCCCAGTCGACGGCATTGCGCTCCAGCGCCCCGGCCCGCTGCTCCAGCCACCTGACCAGCTTGGGGTGGGCGTTGAACCCCTCGGGCACGGTCGTCAGCTTGGCCACCAGCTGGTCAAGGGTCGCCCGGTCGACGGTGGTGTCCACGGCCGGGTCGGCGGCCATCGGAGCCGGCCGCTCCAGCTCGACCCGGGCGACCTGGCTGTCCTCCTCGTCGTGGGTGTCGTCGAAGGCCCGCTGGAGGCGCTGGCGGAACTCCTCCAGCGCCTTCTCGGCGTCATCGATCGACAGGTCACCCCGGTTGACCAGGGCCTCGGTGTAGAGCTTGCGGACCGGCCGGCGGTTCTTGATCCGCTCGTACATCAGCGGCTGGGTGAACGACGGCTCGTCGGCCTCGTTGTGGCCGTAGCGCCGGTAGCACCACATGTCGATGACGACGTCCTTCTTGAACGCCTGGCGGAACTCGAAGGCCAGCCGGGCGACACGCACGCAGGCCTCCGGGTCGTCGCCGTTCACGTGGAAGATCGGCGCCTGGATCATCTTGGCCACGTCGGTGGCGTAGGTGGAGGAGCGGCCGTAGTCGGGGCCGGTGGTGAACCCGACCTGGTTGTTGACCACGATGTGGACGGTGCCGCCGGTGCGGTAGCCGCGCAGGTGGGACAGGTTCAGGGTCTCGGCGACCACCCCCTGGCCGGCGAAGGCGGCGTCGCCGTGGATCAGGATCGGCAGGACCGGCGCCTCCTCGCCCCGGTCCAGCTGGTCCTGCCGGGCCCGGGCGATCCCCTCGACCACCGGGTTGACCGCCTCCAGGTGGCTGGGGTTGGAGGCGACCTCGACCCGCACCTCCCGGCCTGAGCGGGCCACGTGCTTGCCGACCGCGCCCAGGTGGTACTTCACGTCGCCCGAGCCCTGGGTGAGGGTCGGGTCGAGGTTGCCCTCGAACTCGCTGAAGATCTCCCCGTAGCTCTTGCCGACGGTGTTGGCCAGCACGTTGAGGCGGCCGCGGTGGCTCATGCCGATGACCGCGCCCTCCATGTCGTCGTCGGCGGCCCGGTCGAGGACCGCGTCCAGCATCGGGATCAGGCTCTCGCCGCCCTCCAGGCTGAACCGCTTGTGGCCGGTGTACTTGTTGTGCAGGAAGCGTTCGAACGCCTCGGCCTCGCTGAGCTTGTGCAGGATATGGAGCTGGTCCTCCTTGGGCAGCTCCTGGGGGACGCCCTCGACGTGCTCCTGGATCCACTGCTTCTCGTCGGTCTGGGCGTTGTGCATGTACTCGACGGTGCCGGTGCGGCAGTAGGCGTCGCGCAGGATGTGCAGGATCTCGCCCAGGGGCAGCTCCCGCTGGCCGGCCAGCCCGCCGGTGACGAAGCGCCGCTCGAGGTCCCAGATGGTGAAGCCGTAGCTGGACGGGTCGAGCTCGGGGTGCATCTGGGGCGGCTTGGCCTTGAGCGGGTCCAGGTTGGCGATCAGGTGCCCCCGGACCCGGTACAGGTTGATGAGCTGGAGGACCCGGGCCTGCTTCTCCACGCTCTCCAGCGAGTCCTCGCTGGGCTTCTCGTCCTTGTGCCACGGCACCGGCACATAGGGGACGGTCATGGCCCGGAACAGCCCGGCGTAGAAGTCGTCCTCGCCCAGCAGCAGCCGGTGCATCCGGGCCAGGAACTCGCCGCTCTCGGCCCCCTGGATCACCCGGTGGTCATAGGTGGAGGTGAGGGTGACGACTTTGCCGATGCCCATGTCGGCCAGGGTGTCGGGGTCGGCGCCCTGGTACTCGGCCGGGTAGTCGATGGCGCCGACGCCGATGATGGCCGACTGGCCGGCCATCAGCCGGGGGACCGAAAGCACGGTGCCGATCGTGCCCGGGTTGGTGATGGTCAGGGTGGTGTCGGCGAAGTCCTGCACGGTCAGCTTGTTCGCCTTGACCTTGGCGATGATCTCCTCGTAGGCGCGGACGAAGCCGGCGAAGTCGAGGGTGTCGGCCTGCTTGATGTTGGGCACCAGCAGGGTCCGCGACCCGTCGGGGCGGCGGGTGTCGACGGCCAGGCCGAGGTTGACGTGCTCGGGCCGGACGGCGTTGGGCTTGCCGTCCACCTCCCGGTACATGGTGGCCATCACCGGGACGGCCTCCAGGGCCTTGACCACGGCGTAGGCGATCATGTGGGTGAAGCTGACCTTGCCGCCCTGGCGCCGGCGCAGGTGCCCGTTGAGGACGCTGCGGTTGACCTCCAGCAGCCGCGCCGGCACGGTCCGGACCGAGGTCGCGGTCGGCACCTGGAGGCTGGTCTCCATTGCCTCCACGATCCGGGCCGCCGCCCCCCGCAGCGGCACCGGCTGGGGCTGGGCCCTGCCGTCGTCCTCGGGGGCGGCCTTGGACCTGGGCTGCTCCTTGGCCTTGGGGGCCTTGGGGGCCTGGGCGGCCTTGGGCGCCGGCTGCTCCTCGGCCTTGGTGGGCTCCTTGGTCCCGTCAGGCTCCCTGGTCCTTGCCGGCTCCCGAGCGGGGGGCGCCTCCTGCGGGGTCGGCGGGGCGGCCGACGCCGTCTCGGTCTGCCCGCCCTCGGCCTCGACCCGGCCCTCGGCGGTGTCCTCGGGCGCCTCCGAGCCGTCGCCGTCGTCGGCCTCGGGCTCGTTCTCGGCGAAGAAGTCCCGCCAGGCGGGGCTCACCGACTCCGGGTTGTCCAGGTACTGCCGGTAGATCTCGTCGATCAGGCCGACGTTGGCCCCGAACTCCGGCCGTTCGAACCAACCCATCTGCGCACCATCCTCGGCACCGTGACGCTGTCCGAGGCCAGTGTGCCACCGCCGGCCAACCGCCAAAACGACGGCGATTGTCGG